>CAZWUN010000013.1:0-34477 GCA_964637145.1 uncultured Burkholderiales bacterium | reverse complement strand
CGCAGCGAGCGCCCCACCGCCACCCGCGCCAGGCCGCTGTCGATTTCGACGCTGACGCCCTCGATGGTGACCGAGGTCTCGGCCACGTTGGTGGAAAGAATGATCTTGCGCTGCTCGCCCGGCTGCACCGCCTGATCTTGCTCCTCGGGCGTGAGGTCGCCATGCAGCGGCAGCACTCGGAAGGATGGCAAACGCTGCTCGGCCAGCTCGCGGCAGCGGCGGATCTCGGCCGCCCCGGGCAGGAAGACCAGGATGTGCCCCCGGTCTTGCTCGCGGATGGCTCGATCGAGAGCGCGAGTAACCTGCTCCTCGAGCGGCCCGGGCGACTCGAGGTAGACCGTCTCCACGGGATAAAGACGCCCCTCGCAACGAAGCACCGGGGCCCCACCCAGCCTGGATGCCAGATCATCCGCATCCAGGGTGGCCGACATCAAGACCAGCTTGAGGTCGGGGCGGCGGCGAAGCAAGGCCAGCGCGACGTCGGCGTGCAGGTGACGCTCGTGGAACTCGTCCAGAAGCACGGTTTGAATTCCGGTCAGGCTCGGATTGTCCAGCAACATGCGCGTCAGAATGCCCTCGGTGGCGTAGGTGATGCGCCGACCGGCCTGGTTGTCGAAGCGAACCTGGTAGCCCACCTCCTCCCCCACTGCCTGGCCCAACTGCGCGGCCACGTAGCGGGCCGCCCAGCGAGCTGCCAGGCGACGGGGCTCGAGCACGATCACTGGGCCCTCGAGCCAGAGCGGGATGCGGGTCGTCTTGCCGCTGCCGGGCGGAGCCTGCACCACCACAATGGGGTGCTCGTGCAGGGCGGTGAGCAGATCGGGCTTGAGGAGGTCTACAGGGAGCACGCGTCGACTCGTTCCAGGCGATCTCGCAACATCCTGGACAAAAACTGCGTGTGAGTTTTTAACCTTAATAGGGCACACTGAAAATATGCTGAAAACGTTACCCCCGCCCATGAGCTTTTCGCCGGAAGACTTCCGACTTTTGTGCGCATGGTGCAAGACCGAGCTGCGACCGGGGCGCAAGGGCCTGGAGGCGCCCCCTGAGTCGCACGGAATCTGCGTGCCCTGCGCCGTGCGGCTGGGCATGCCGGCCGAGCATTATGCCCGGCTGAATGTCGCTTAGCGGAGGGCGAAAGTCGCAACCTCCCTCAAGATTTGTATGGAGCCGTCCAGAGCGCGGCTCCGCACATCGATCAGCAGGTCGAGCTATACCCTCGGGGGCGCCACGGCAAAACTCTTCAGCAATTTACTTGAAAGACCCCCATGGTGCAGCAGTACCCAGTTACGCTCTGATAAGTCTCATCGGATCTGGATCTGCCTGAACCCTTTTCATGGCGCCATCATCAAGCAGCCAGAGTGGAGCGGTTGCGCCCTCCCCGCTTGGAGGCGTAGAGAGCCTCGTCAGCTCGCGACAACAGTTGCTGCAGGTCCTCCCCGGGTTTCAGCCCGGCCACGCCGAGGCTGACGGTCACCTGAAGGCCGCGCACACGCACCGCTTCCACCGCCCTGCGCAGCCGCTCGGCGGTGACTTCCAGAGCCTCGGGGCCGGCCGTGCGGGGCAAGAGCATGACGAATTCCTCGCCCCCGTAGCGAGCGAGCAGATCCTCACGCCGAGTCGAGCCAGCCATGGCACTGGCCACTGCCTGCAGCACCTCGTCTCCCACTTCGTGGCCGTGCTCGTCATTGAAGTGCTTGAAGTGGTCCACGTCCACCATGATGGCCGAGAGGGCCTCCCCGTGACGCTGGGCCAGGCTCAACTCTCGCTCGGCCTGGGTAAAGAAGTGGCGCCGATTGGAGATACCGGTCAAACCATCGGTAGTGGCCAGGCGTGTTACCTCGGCGAAGAGGCGAGCACGCTCCAAAGCCAGGGCCGCCTGGCCGGCGAACGTACGCACCAGATCCGCCTCCGTCTCGTCCAGGGCCGGATCGCGCCAGACCGCCAGGTGCGCCTCCCCCACCGGTACCACAAGGGCTCCCTCGGCTCCAACCTCCGACAACGCCCCCAGTCGCTCGCGCAAGAAGTCCTGCAACACCTGCCACACCTGGGGCTCCTGCAGCGTGGTGGCCAGGGCCGTCCCCAGGTCGCGCACCATCTCAGCCAGCTCGCGGCGGCGCGACTCGGTCTGGTAGAGCAATTCCACCTCGGCCCCGCGAGCGGTCTCGAGCGAAATGGCGATATGGCTGCCAAGGGCCGAGAGCAGGGCGGCGTCCTCGGCCGTAAAGAGACCGCGGGTCAGGCGGGTGTCGAGGTAGAGCACGCCAACCGGCTCCTCGCGCAGAAACAGCGGAGCCGCCAGCATGCTCTTCAGGCCATGCAGCTCGATGCTGGCCGAGCTGTCCACCGGACCCTCCTGGCCGGCGTTGACCACCGCCGGACGGCCCGAACGGGCGACCTCCTCCACCAGACTCCGCGAGTAACCTGTGAGTTGTTCGAGCACCTTGCCGTCGTGGGTGCGGCCGGCCACTTCCTGGAGCTGGCCGTCCTGCAGGTAGAACAGGCAGGCCCGCTCGGCCCCCAGCAGGCTCAACAGGTGCTCGAGCACGTTCTGAATCAAAAGGCTCATGTCGAGCACGCGCGAGGAGGCCAGGCTCAGCTCCAGCAGTGCGGCCAGCTGGCGCTCCAGGCGCAGGCGCTCGACATCCGGGCTGGTGGAGGTGGAGCCGGAGGACTCGAGCAGCGAGAATTCGCGCGCCACCAGCTTCGAGCGGGGTTGCCAGGAGTGGGTGGCGGCCAGCTCCAGGGCGGCGTGGGCAAAACGACGGGCGGCCACCGGCAAGCCGCGCTGGCGGGCCAGCCGGGCGCGCTCGAGCCAGACCTCATACTGGGCCAGGTCGTTCTCGATCTGCACGGAGAAACGCTCGGCTCGATCCAGGCAACGCTCGGCGCGATCAAGCCGGCCCCGCAGGCGGGCGGCGGTGGCCAGCATGTGGTAGCGGTGGGACTCCATCACCGGATGGCGGGTGATGCGACGCAGATCGTCCACCGAGCGCTCGAAGGCTCGCAACTCCTGCTCGGAGGGCTTCTCGCTGGCCAGGAGCAGAGTCCGGCGGCCCCAGGCCAGGCCCAGGTAGGCGGCCCGCATGTGCCAGCCCTGAGCGCGCGGCAGAGCATCCTGAGCGGCCAGCAACTGCTTGATTGTGGCCAGGTCGCCCATCTGGGCCAGGGCCAGCAGGTGTGAGCCCAGCACCAGGGCCTGCAAGTTGGGGGTGGCTTCGGACTGACGGCGCAAGAGCTCCTCGAGAGCCTCGGTGGGTCGGCCCAGCGAGCTCTCGGCCAGCACCCGCACGCACAGAAGCGGCAGGGAGCGTGGCTGGTCGGGGTCGACCAGCCGGCGGCGCTGCTCGAAACGGTCGATCCAGCCGGTGGCCTCCAGGTAGCGACCCCGGGTCATGAGCGCCACCAACAGCACCATGATGGCGATGCCGTGGTCGGCGGGGGTCAGCCAGCTCTCCTGCTCGCTGAGAAGGCGGGTCAGGACGCGCTCGCCTTCTTGAACCCGGCCCCCGAAGAAGTGCGCCAGTCCGCTGAAGGCTCCGGCCCTGGCCACGGCCACCGGATCGCCCGCCTCACGCGCCGCTTTCTCAGCTTTGTCGGCGTAGCGCAAGGCCAGCCGATGCTGGGACAGGAAGGCCGTAATGGCGACGAAAAGGCAGTAAACCGAGACGCACTCGCGGCTAGGACCCAGCCGCAGGGCATGCAGGGCCCCGGAGAAGCAGCTGTCGAGCACCACCGGGATGTCGCGGGTAAAAAAGCTGGCCCGGGCCGTACAGTCGTAGAGCCGGGCCAGCAGGCGGTGGCGCTCGCGCTCGGCCCCGGTGGCCCGGGGCAGTGGAATCCGCTCACTCAGTGCCCAGCCAGCCAGCCCCGCCAGGGCCCGGGCCAGCCCCAACGGTCCGCCCGGGACGCGGGCCCCTGCTTCGCGCAGGGCCTGGGTGGCCTCTGGGAGCATGGCGCTCCAGTCGTGGGTGGTCATGGCCACCTCGCACCGCATGAGGTGCAGGTGGGCCCGGCGCAGCGGATCCCCCACCCGCACCAGGGCCATGGCGTAGACCTCCAGCGCCCGGCCACGACGGCGGGTGAGGTGGGCCGCCTCACCCAGAGCCTCCAACAGCTCCACGTCGGGCTGGGATACCCGCTCGAGCAACTGGTAGGCCGCCTCGTAGGCGTGACTGCGCAGGGCCATCAGGCCGGCCTGGCGGTGGCTGCGATCGATGTATGCCGAGGGCGCGTTGCCCTCGGCATACAGGCGGGCCACCCGGTACCAGTCCTCCAGACTGCTGGCGGTGGGCTCGAGGGTCTGGGCCAGGGAGAGGCAGGCCCAGACCCGGTCGGTCACAAGCGAGCAGGCCGCCTCGCGGATGCGGTCGTGCACGAAGCGGTGTTCCTCGACCAGTTGCAGCATGCGAGCCGCAGCCAGAGCCTCGCGCGCCGTATCCTGGAAGAGCTCTTCCAGGGGCCGGGGGTCGAAGCTCAGGCCCAGCAGGGCGGCATGGGCCAGCACCTTCTGGTGCTCTGGCTCGAGCTGTCCCAGGCGAACAAGCATCAGCTCGACCAGATTGGAAGGCAGCTCAAGGCGAGCCAGGGCCTCGCGATCGCACTCCCAGCGCCCCCAGCGCGGCACCAGGGCCCCCTGGTCGAGGGCCGCGCGCAAGAATTCTCGCGTCCCCAGAGGGGTGCGATCGGTGCGCTGCTCGAGCTGCTCGAGCAGCGCCACGTCTAGCTCGCCCGGGCCCAGCACGCCGGCGGCCAACTCGGCCAGCTCGGAGCGTTCGAGCTCCTCGAGCCTCATGGTTTCCCAACCACCGCCCGGCAGCTCGGCCCCCAGTCGCTCGACCGCCGGACTCATTGGCAGACGGCTGGTGGCCAGCAGCAAGAGAGGGGCGCGGTGCAGCTCCTGAACCAGGCGCAACAGAACCTCGAGAGTGGCAGGGTCGACCCAGTGCAGATCTTCCAGCACCAGCAACACCGGCTCTTGCTCGGCGAGGCGGATCCACCAGCCGGACAGAGCGTCGCTCAGCTCCGGGGAGCTCTCGGTGGAAGACACGTTCAGGCAAGAGTCGAGCACCGGAGTGAAGCCGGCCAGCGTGGCCGCGCCGCTACCGGCCGCTCGCAGCGCCCGGCGAGGGTCGAGCGGCCCATGCTCCAGAGCCTGTCGCAGCGGCTGGAACGGGGATTGCTCGTGCGGACAGGAGCCCAGAAAGCCGGGCACCGTGCTCAACAGCTCGCGCACCAGCCGGCTCTTGCCCGAGCCGCTCGGTCCCAGCAAGAGCAGGGCTCCGCCAGCACCCTGACGGGTCGACTGCCAGCGCTCCCGCAGCCTGCGCAGAGGCTCCTGGCGGCCCACCAGGGGGTCCGGGGGCAGGGGCACGGGGGTGGCCAGCTCGACTGGCTGACCGTTGGCCAGATCGGCCTCGAGCTGAGCAAGCCGCTGCAGGTCATGCAGCAAGGAGCTAGCCGAAAGATAGCGCTCGTCCGGGTCCTTGCGCAGCAGGCGGGCTACGATGGCAGCCAGAGCCGGGGGGCCCTTGAGCTCGGGGGGCACCAGCACGAGGTGCTGGCGCATCAGCTCGCCGGGGTCGGCCGACAGGAACGGAGGGCGGCCGGACAGGCACTCGAACAGCACCACCCCGAGCGAGTAAAGATCAGAGCGCGGGTCGATGGGACGCTTGAGCGCGCCTGACTGCTCGGGCGCTGCGTAGAGCAGCGTACCGGCGGCCGCCTCGGCGCTCTCGACGCGGGTGGCCAGGCCGAAGTCGATCAGCCTGGCCACATCACCGGTCAGCAGGATGTTGGCCGGCTTGAGATCGCGGTGGACCAGCCCGCGCCGGTGCATGGCCTCGAGCGCGCCCACCAGAGAGGGCAACCAGGGCAGCTCCCGGAGCGGCCCACGGCGCAGCTCCTCGGCCAGGGTGGTGCCCTCGAGCAGCTCCGTGACCAGGTAGGGACGACCGTCCTCGGATTGGCCCAGCTCGAGCACGCGGGGGATGGCAGGATGGCTCACGCTGGCCAGCAGCGCCCCCTCGCGCCGGAAGCGCCGCCAGGCTTCAGGGCTGTCCTCCAGAGGGCGCTTCACGGCCACCGCCAGGCCGTTGGCGTGAGCGCGGAAGACGACCCCGCGGGCGCCCCGGCCCAGCTCGTCCAGCAGGCGAAGCTCAATCATGCCCGGGCAGCTTTGGCGCCTGGTCCGGAAGGGCCTGCCCGGGGTCAGGCGAAGCTCGGCCAGCCCATGCGTTACGACATCCTGAGGGAGATCCGCCGACTCGACCCGGAGCAAGACCACCAGCGCATCATGCACCTGAGCACCTGCTGGGACTTTCCCTGGGACACCACCCGCGCCCTGGAGCTGGCCCTCTTTCGCACCTTTGGCGTGCCCAGCATCGCCGGCTTGCTCGACCAGACCGGCGAATTCTGCCAGCGCACGCGCAAGCGATACGACGACACCGACCTGATCGTGAGCGAGATGGTCGAGCATGGCTACGACTCCGAGCGCGGGCGCCGGGCGCTCAGGCGGATGAACCAGATCCACGGGCGCTTCCGGATCTCCAACTCCGACTACCTCTATGTTCTGTCCACGTTCATCCTGGAGCCTATCCGCTGGAACGAGCGATTTGGCTGGCGCCCCCTCTGCGAGCAGGAGAGGCAGGCCTACTACGTGTTCTGGCGCGAGGTGGGCACTCGCATGGGGATCTGCGAGATCCCCGCCAGCCTGGTGGCTTACGATCAGTTCAATCGCCACTACGAGAAGCAGCACTTCCGTTACACCCCGGCCAACCAGCGGGTGGGCTCGGCAACGCGCGAGCTGTTCGTCTCCTGGTTCCCCTACCTGCCTCGCGAGCTGACGCGCCTTGGCATCTACGCGTTGATGGACGAGGCGCTGTTGCGCGCCTTCGGTTTCCCCTCCGCCCCCCGGCTGCTGCGCTGGACGGCCGTAGCGGCCCTCAAGTTGCGGGCCCGGGCTCTACGTTTCTTTCCTCCGCGCCGCAAGGCGCGCTTGCGGACGGGGATGGCCCGGCCGACCTACCCGGAGGGATACCAGATCGAGCAACTGGGGCCCGCGCGCTGATGCCGGTCGTCGAGGTGCGCAGCTTGCCACACGCCAGGAACTGCAACTTGATCCTGGCCCGACTGTGCCAGGAGGTGGCCGCGGTCGATGGGGGCGACCCCTCCGGCGTGTGGGCCACCTGGCAGTTCGTGACCCACTACGTGGTGGGCTCCGAGCACGCCAGCAGCCAGCCGCCTGGCTCTCACAGCCCGATTGTCCGGCTGCTGGCGCTGGAAGGGCGCTCGCCGGGGGTGCGGCAGGCAATGCTCCGAGCCGTCGACAGGGTGCTGACTGAAGAGCTGGGGCTCGAGCCGGGCAACGTCTTCGTGGAGCTCGTGGAGGCGCGGCGCGGGTTGATTCTCGACGGCGGAGAGGTCGTTGACTGAGGTCCGGCCGTGCCGCGTCCAGGTCAAGTTTGGGGGAGTGTGGACCCCGCCAGAGGCTCGCTCAGGATGGCTCTGGTAGCTGAGCGGCTCCTGGCCGACCTACCGCGCAGGGTCACCAGGTAGAAACGGGGCGACCCGGTCGCGTCGGAAATCGAGGTAACCCGAGCGAAATAGACGGTCCTGAAAGCTCTGGAGCCCGGCACTTGCGGAGCGACGGCCGGGGCGACCCGGATCGGCACCGCGTCGTCGTCGCAGCCAGTCAGCAAAAAGACCAGGATAACCAGAACCAGTTTTCGCATTCTGGAGAACATCGCTCAAGGGCAGGACCGACCGGGCTCGGGCTGAGTTCCTTTCAGCTCCCTTTCATCCTCTCCGCGCTATCCTGGCAAGGTATGCGGGTCACCCAGCGGCCGTTCCCCTACTCCTACCGCAAAGAGAAGACACCGGACTACACCCTGTTCAGGGCTGAGGGCCGCTCACTCTCCGAGTCGCTGCCCCACGCCGTCAGCTACCTGCGCAAGTACGCCTTCAAGAAGGATACCGCCCCGGTCGAGTCGGTGGAACACTTTGCCCGCCAACAAAAGCTCTTCACTTTCCTGGCCACGCCCCTGGACGGTCCGCTGAAGGCCTCACTGGCCATGGTGGGGGACCTGATGTGGGTGCGAGACAGCTGGTCGACCTTCGTGCAGAACGACGTGCGCGAGCACCTGGGCCGCCACGACGTGGTGCTCGGCAACCTGGAGACACCCATCTCATCGGCACACCGCGTGCCCTCGTTCCTGCCCGATGTGGCTCATTTCAACGCCCCGCCCGAGCTGTTGACGACCTTCCGGCGACCCGAAGGCGCCAACCTTTTCACGGCCCTGTCCACAGCCAACAACCACTCGCTCGACCAGGGCGTGGAGGGGGCCCGGGCCACGCTCGACTTCCTGACCAGCGAAGGCATCCTGCAGTCGGGCATGGGGGCTCCCGGCGACCGGCCCTACGTTACCTTCGAGAAGAACGGCATCAAGTTCGGATTTTACGCGGCCACCTTCGGGCTCAATGACCCCTCGGCCGAGCAGCCCGATGGCTGGAGTATCAACCTGCTCAAAGGTCTTGCTCCCGTGCCCGGCGAGGCCCGGCTCGAGCATCTCAAAGCCGCCCTGGAGGGCATGAAACAAGACGGTGTCGACTTCAAGATCGTGAGCCTGCACTGGGGACATGAGTTCGAGAACTATCCCACCCCCGAGCAGATGCAGGTGGCCCGCGAGATCGTCGGGTTGGGGGCCGACGTTCTGCTGGGCAGCCACTCCCACGTGGCCCAACCGGCCGAAGTGCTGTTCGTCAACGGGGCCGAGAACGAGCTCCCGCCCGAGGCGCGTCCCCTGGCCGAGAATGCCACCCTGCAAGACGGCAGCGGTCAGCCCCGTAAGGCCCTGGTGGTCTACTCGCTGGGCAACTTCACCACCAACATGTTCACCGCCGCTTGCCAGCTGGGGGGCGTGCAGAGCCTGGAGGTGCGCAAGGATCCCGCCTCTGGCAAGACCGATTGGCACGCTCCCGGCCTGGATTTCGTGTTCAACGACCGGGGTGGGCTGTTCAGCGAGCGCCGCCTGAGCATGGCGCGTAACGATCCCGAGGGTGCGGACGAAGCGGCTCGAGTCGCAGCTCGACTGCCGGGGGTGCTCCTCCAGCCGCAGTCTCGGGGCGAAACGAGAACCGCCCAGAAACCACGCCAGCTCGGATTGTGAGGCCTGTCACGAAGGTAGCAGCGAGCTGACTCGCGTGCCTTGACGGTGCTATGAATGTCGACCGCACCTGTCGTCGCAGAATTCCTAAAGTGTTGAGCTCACGTGCTGAAGGCTTTGCCTATCCATGGGGCCTCCATACAGGTCTGGCGGCGCGAGTGCCTGAAAGCCACTGAGGCGCTCCACAGTAGCTTTGGGAAGGCTCGAAACACAACCACTTCAGGGGGACGAAGCTCAGGGTCTCGCAGAGGAGTGAGTGTCGCCGACTGGAATCACCCCCCATGCGAGGATACTCTACCGAATGGGTGATCCTGGCGATCTGCCTGCTCGGGCTGGGCTACAGCTTGTATGCGGTTCGAGCCGCCTGGGGCTGGCCCGGGGTGAGCGCCGCGCTGGGTCTGTTCCTCGTCCTCGCGCTGGTGCTTCGCCGCTTCGACGACCGCAGCTGAGAGTTCCGAAGCAGGCGGTCTCGAGGATTCCTTGAGGTTGAATGCGGTTCGGGTCGCACGGGGTTGGGCCCAGGGTGGCCGAAGCGCCCGGATTGTCCCTCTTCCTCGCGCAGATGCTTCGCCGCTCCAGTCTCAGCGTGCTGAGAGCCAGGCTGCCACGAACAAACGCTCGATACCGCCGGTATAGAAAACGAACATACATTCTCCAGGATTCTTGAGAAGTTTAACGAAGCGACTCTCCACAACCGGATATACTTTCCGCAGCCCTTCCCTTCTCTTCTCCCCGAACGACCAAACCCGAGGTGCCCCTATGTCCTTTTCTCTTTCGAACTATGTCCATCACACCCCTGAAAGAATGTTTCGAGCAGCCAATCGAGCCGCTCGCGGCGTAAGCGCTAACGAATGGGAGTTGGGAGCCTGGTTGCTCGCAATTGAGCGCACCCGGGCTTACAGGTCCTCGGGCTTTCGCAACACGGTCGGCTATGCAGTCGCCTGCCTGGGCGTCGAAGCTCAGAAGGCCTGGAACCTGATCCGGATCATGGGAGTTTTGGAGGGACATCCGCGTCTGAGCAACTCCTTCCGGACCGGCAAGATCGGATATGCCAAGATTCGAGAGGTCACCCGCGTCGTCACCCCCGAGACCGAGAGCGCCTGGATCGAGTTTGCCCTGAGCCACAATACCGATCAGGTGCGTCAGCGTGTGGTCTCGAGCCCGGCTGCTTTCGAGCGGCGGGTCCGGTCGATCCGAAACCAGGCTGACAGCCTCTTTTCTCGGCGGACGTCGCCTGAGGAAACCCGCTGTCCGAGTCATGACGAGGTCAACTGCCCGCAACCGACGGGACTCATCACCAGCGAGACCCAAGTTGGGCGCGACCCGGGGGATCGGGGCGGGTTCCAACCAGAAGCGCTCAGTCTCAAGCATACCGGCGGCTCGCCGGCAGCTCCGACCGGGCAATCTGGAACTCCAATGCTTCCCGACTGCGACCGGGAGCAGAGTGCTGAGCCAGGGTTGCGCGGGTGTGTCGTCAGCTCGAGCGTTGCCCCGCCCGAGCATATGCTCTTCAGCGTCGAGCGGGACGGCCTTCCAGCTCCGCAGCGAGTGCGTCTGGTCATCGAACTCGGCGCCGAAGAGTACGCTGAGTGGGGAGCCATGGTAGAGCGGGTATCCCGTCAACTCGGGCACCGGGCCAGTAATCGGGAGGTGCTGCTCGAGCTGGCGCGCCGCCACGTGGCCAGCACCGGTGGTTCCTCCCTGCAGCGCAACCCGGTGGTAGTGCGCCTTGAGCCGGATGGCTCGGGATACGTACAGACCGACCGGGGGCCCCTGGCCGTCAATCGTCAGAGCCAGGAGGAGTATCTTGGCCGGGCCAGTTCAATCGTGGCTCCGGGCTCGCAGGCCTCCGTGCTTCTCCTGGGAGGTCGACGCCGCAAGAGACTGCCCTCCGATGTGTTACGGGCACTGGTGGCTCGCTCGGAGGGATGCTGCGAGTCCTGTTCTCAGCGTGGCCTTCTCCATATCCACCACATTCGGCCGCTCTCTCGTGGGGGAACGAATGCTCTGGAGAACCTCCGTCTTCTCTGCTCGGCCTGTCACGGCCGAGAGCATGTCCAGGACTTCAAACCAGGAAGCGACTGGGAACGCGCCCGTGAGAGACGCCGTCGGACTCAGACCGGGGACAGTCGCCGGGCGCGAGCTGGGGGCGCAGACCCTTAGGGGCCGGGTTGCCAGCGCTGAACGCCGACCTGCTTGTCGCCCGAGCGCCTGCCAGGTCAGCATCAGCCGCCTGCTCGGCCAGGGAACCGGCCGGTTCCACATCCTGAGGCAGACCAGCGGGGCAGGGCTACCGTGACCGCTCCCACCGTGCGTCACGGCCGGGGCATAGGGACGTCTCCTCGAAACTTCAACCAGCTCAAGATCGGGCTGGTCATAAACGTGGTCACGACGGCCATCAAGACGAGCATCGTGAAGAGCTGAGGCGAGAGGATCTTCATCTCCAGCCCCAGGTTCAAGACAATCAGCTCCATCAGGCCGCGCGTATTCATCAGCACTCCCAATGCCGCCGAGTCCCGGCTCGAGTGGCCCACGTATCGAGCTGCCAGGAAAGTGCCGCCGAACTTGCCCAGACAGGCCACCAGGAGGATCAGAAGCGCCAGGAACCAGTCCACCTCGCCGCCCAGGTGCGTGCGCATCCCAGTCAGAGCAAAAAAGGCCGGTAAGAAAATCGCCGCGCTGACGTCGTAGAGCCGGCTCTGAGCCTCGCGGGCCACCAGACTGTCGTGGGGAATCAACGCTCCCATCAGGAAAGCGCCGAACAAGGCGTGAACTCCGATGGCCTCTGTGCACCAGGCACTGGCCACGGCCAGCAGCATGAACAGGCCCACGGCCGGGGCCGTGAGCCGACCCTCGCGCTCGGAGCGAGCCACCAGACGCATGACTGCCGGGCGCACCAGCACGAGCATAACGGCCAGATAGAAGGCCAGCCAGCCGAAGGTATACAGAGCCCCGCTGAAGTCGGCCCGGGCAACCCCGGTCACGGCTGCCAGCAGGCACCAGGCGGTGACGTCGCCCGCGGCCGCGCATGAGAGGGCCAGCACCCCCAGGCGGCTGCGGTGGAGCTTACGATCGGTGAGAATGCGGGCCAGCACCGGGAAGGCCGTAACCGAGAGCGAGGCTCCCATGAACAGGGCAAACACCGGGAAGGGAACGTCGGGATAGCCCAGCCGGGGGTAGAGCAGGAGGGCCAGCGCCGCTCCCAACAGGAATGGCACCAGGATTCCAGCGTTGGAGATGGCCAGGGCCGAGCGACCCTGATGCCTGAGCAATCGCGCGTCCAGCTCCAGGCCCACGAAGAACATGTAGAGCAGCACGCCGATGCGCGCCAGACTGCCCAGCGGACCGAACACCCCGGGCGGGAAGAGATCGGCCTCCAGACCGGGCGCCAACCAGCCCAGCAAAGAAGGGCCCAGCATCAGGCCGCCCAGCACCTCGCCCATGACCGTCGGCTGTCCAAGCTGGCGGAAGAGGGCTCCCATGACCTGGGCGGTCACCATGATGGCAGCCAGCGCCAAAAGCAGGTCAGCCGAGTGAGCCGCCTCGGGGTGGGGAGCCTCCCCGAAACCGGCCGGAGCCAGGGTGGGAGCGGGCAAACGCTGACCCACCTGGAAAATCAGGCGCAGGATACCGAGGCTAACCAGCAGCACCAGTGGGTAAGCCAGCCAGGATAAGGGACGGTGAGGGGTGGCCGATACGCGCACTCAGGGGAGGCTTCAATGCTCTGGAGCCGCAGACCTGTAGGATGACGTCAGACCGTTTCGCAGCTTCTCGCCCGGAGGGTACCGTCGAGAGCCAGAGCTCGCGAGCGAAGGGGCGGTTGGCTCACCTGCAGCCCGCTGAAAGCTTCTGGCGCGGAGTCGTCAAGGCTCCGGAGCGGCAGACCTGTGGGTAGTTTCAGCCTGTTGGTTAGCTTCTCGCCCGGAGTCGCCAGGGCTCCAGAGCGGCAGACTGTGGGGTAGCTTCAACCTGTTGGTTAGCTTCTCGCCCAGCCGCACTGGGATTCGTGTAGGCCGACGGCTTCCCCCGCTTGTAAAAGCAAATGTCGAGGTCGTCAAGGCTCCGGAGCGGCAGACCTGTAGGGTAGCTTCAGCCTGCTGGCGAGCTTCTCGCCGGGTGGGCAAAACGTCGAGGGAGGGTCAGAGCGCCAGAACGGCAAGCCCGTAGGATGCGCTGAAGCCCGCTCAGAAGCTAATGCGTTCAGCCACACGTGCTGAAGGTTTTGCCGATCCTTCGGCCATACAAATCGGACGGCGCAAGTGATTGCGGAACCTTCAGCACCTCACTGAATCACGCGGAGGGTCTACCAATTGTCGGTCGAGGGAGAGCTGCAGAGACTGGACTCCAGCCTGGGCTGGTTCTCAAGGGGCAAACGCAAGGCAGCACTCGAGAGCCTGGCCACGGATGCGAGGCTGGGCAACGCCGAGGCCCTCATCGGGCTGCTCGAGCGAAGAGGTCAGCCGGCCTTGCAAGCCGCCATCGCGGAGATCCTCCTCAGTCTCGAGCCCGAATTGGTGGCGCGAGTCTGGTGGCAGACCCGCCACCCGGCTCTGGCCGAGTGGGTGACCAGAGACCGGCTGCTGGCCGCAGAGCCAACCGCAGCCTTGATGACGACGGCCCTGAAGAGTGATCGTCTCGAGGAGGTCCTGAACGGGAACGCTCGCAGGGAAACTCTGGCCATCCCTTTGCTCGACTGCGCCCAGGACTCGGACCGCGAGGTGCGCGAACGGGCTTCCCGAGCTCTGGCTGGCGACCTGCCGCCAGAATTGGAGCGAGCGCTGCTCCAGGCAGCCATGGAGGCCGACTGCCCCCCTGTCAGGAGAGACCTCGTCACCGCTCGCGGACGTCTCCCAGACGACCCCGCTCTTCGGGTAGCCTTCCTGGTGCTCACCGGGCGCGGCGAGGAGGCCGAGCAGATCGACCCCGAGGGCGAGCTCTTGCGGCAGGCCGCCTCGGGCCTGAGCTCGGCCCAGCGGAGTCTCGTCCTGGAAAGCCTTCGCCAACGGGGCCGAGCCCAACTGGTGACCACCGTTCTGGGCCTGTCCAGGACCGGCCCCGACCTCATGACCATCGACTTCGCCTGGTCCGAGCTCTTGCCCGAGATGCTGGCCCAGGGGCGACTGGAGGAACTCTGGAAGTTAGCCCTGCACCTGCATCTCGACCGCAGCCGGCAGATCCTCAAATCCCTGGCCGAACGAGACTTCCAACCGTCCGACTCGGATCGCTCGGCCTACTTCAAGGCCATCGAGCTGGCCCGTCAGGAACGGCCCGCTCCGCATCCACTGGGGCGTTTTGCCGAGACGGTCGAGTGGGCCGAAGACCGTCTCTTCGTGCTCGAGGACGGCCAGCTCGTCTGCCTCAGCTGGCCCGGCCAGGACAGGCTCTGGAGCCAGCCCGGCCGCCACTATCCTCTGGAGCAGCTGACCGTCTCCGGTGACGGGTTGTGGGCCGGTGCTGCCTACCTGGGGGAATTCCTGCTCGACCATCGAGAGGGCTTGTACGTCCTTTATGACAGCCAGGGCGAGAGCCAGTGGAGCGAAGAGAACCAGGGTGTGAGCTTCGGATTCGGCTTCTCCCCCTGCTCGCGCTGGCTCTATTTGTTTCGCTCTGGCCGGGGCGAGAACTCGTCGGACTATGAGGAAATCTGGAGCCTGGATCCCTTCCAACCCGTTGTCCCCCGTCGACTTGCCAGTCGAAGAAACGAGTGGTGTCCGACCTCCGGACAGATTCTGTTGCTCGAGGACAAAGGCTGGGTGCGGGTCGACCTGAGCACCCGCGAGGTCGTCCCGGTCGAGCTCCCGACCAACTTATCCAGCCTCAGTCCCGACAACACCTTCTGGACAATCTACGACCACGCCGGCCAGTACTTCATCTGTCACTCAGGCTCCAGCCAACCGGCACTCGATCCCATGCAATCCGAATTCTTGCCGGACGGTGGCCTGGTGCTGGCCAACTTTCGAGAGGCAGGTCTCTGGGATGGAGCCAGACTGTTCCAGCGAGCTCAAAATCGCGAGCACAACGCTTTTACACTCGATGCTCGCGGGAAGCGCTTGGCGGTCGTCCGCGATGACCGCACCGACCTGATGCGGTTGAGCGACGCTGAATACTATCGCAGTTTTCCGGGAAGGTTCGTGCGGCTGCATCCGACCCGACCCTACCTCATCACCGACCTGGACGGCGAGCACTGCATCTGGTGGGCTCCCTATGACCTCTGGTTGGGTCAGGTAAGTCAGGCCCAGCTCGAGGAGCTCGAGCGGGGTGCGGGGCTCGAGCCCGGCGACCGAGAGCTGGCACTGCTGCTCATTCAGCACCGGCTTCGGCATGAGATCTCGCTGGATGGCATCCAGCAGTCGTGCGCTCAGGACATCGAGATTGATTGAGAACCCAGCCTGCGGCGGATATAGCGAACCAGCTCGGGATCCGTCTGCTCCAGCAGCATCAGGTTGGCCAGTACACCCGTCACCATGGCTCGAACCTGCGCTCGCAGGTAGACCAGCCACTCCTCCCACGCCGCGTCCAGGACCACCCGCAGAGTACCGGGCTCCACAGCCAGACCCCTTCCCGACAGGACGGCGACCGCTCCGGGGCAGCCAAGATCGGCCGGGCGAGAATCCAGCGTCACTCCGTTCCTCACGGCGATGACCCGGGATTGCCCTTCCAGGGCGAGGGGTATGCCGATCGCCGCCACGCAGGCCAGGGGTCGAGCGTCCGGGTCCTGTGGCTCGGTCGGAATTTGAAAACGCAGAGCAGGATGGCTCTCCTTCCCCAGCAAGGAGCTTCCCGGGAAATCCCAGGCCCGCATGGCCTCGTACATGAGACCGTGAAAGCCACGCTTGCTCATGGTGCCAAAACGAGTGCTCTCCACGGTCGACAATCGGTAGACCCTGGCTCGGCGACAGACCGGACCGGGCGCCGCCAGGAGGTCAGGGCCGGACATGCGTGGTACCAGGTAACGCTCGGCCAGCAGCCACCCGCGGGGATAGTCGGCCGCCAGGACTTCAGCCAGCGAGCCCTCGCCTACCAGCGGGTCCAGTATCGGGTCATTGACCGGACGGCCATCCAGCACGACCGCCACGGGAGCGAATCGGCAGCGCGTGTAGGTCAGTCGGTGCTCGGAGGCACGCCTGGCGATGCTCGCCAGGGGTCGGGCCGGCTGCCTGAGCAGGAAGCGGCAACGCGACTCAGTTAGGCTTTCGCCCGCCTCCAACTTGCAATCTTCGGGGGTCACCAACAGGCGGCCTTTGCCGGTAGTCCAGATAAGCGTCCCCGGGGCCAGGTTTCGAGCCGCTCGCAGGCCTGCCAACACTTCTCCCAGCGCCTCTTCTTCGACCGGGCGGGACCGCTGGAGCAGATCTGCGATTCTCTGTGGCGTCACGGCGGACATCTCGGGAGAGTCGAAGGCGATCTCCACCTGGTTGCGCCCAAGGTGGACCTCGACCCTGGTGGCCTGACCGGCCACCGCACCCTGGACCATCTTCAGCAGGTAGCTCCCCGGGTCTTCCAAGAGTTCTCCACGGCGAAAATATGTCGCAGGGAACTTCGGCGGGGACGCCCCCAGAGCCTGGCCCGGGGTCCTTCGGAGGCAGACTCGCGCCGTCTCGCGAACCCGACCCCGTGCAGCTGGAGATCACGGCCACCTGGGGAGTGACGGGTCTCGAGCCAGTCCTTCGGGCCTGTCTGGCCCGGGATGGCTCGCTGGTTGCCTGTGGCCAGGGGTCCGAGATCGGACTGTATGAGCCCCTCACCGGGCTACCCCTCCCCCGCCTCAAAGCTGGCCGCGACGCCATCCTGAGCCTGGCCCTGGCCCCCGACGCCTCCTGGCTGGTGGCAGGCAGCGGCTCAGCCGACGAGTGGGTGACGCTGCGGCTTTACCGGCGCGGCAAGAAGTGGAAGCTGGAGAGGAAGATCCAGGCCCACTACGCCACCACGGCTCTGGCCATCGCCCCCGACGGAGAGGTCTTCGCCAGCGGAGGGGGCGAGGACGACGGCAGCCTCAAGCTCTGGTCGGCCGAGGGGAACGAGCTCTGGAGCCGGGACGCCGAAGGCAGCCAGATCGCTGAGCTGAGCTTTTCGCCCGATGGCCGGCAGCTGGCCGTGGCTCGTTGGGGCGGCAACGAGGAGTGGGCAGGCCAGACCGAGCTCTGGAGCCGCGAGGGCCAGCTTCTCTGGGCTTTCCCAGGGCCGGTCGGGGGAGCTCCCCGGGCGGTCGGCTTCAGTCCCGATGGGCAACACGTGCTCAGCTGCTGGCCGGAGGGTCTGCACCTTCTTCGCGACGGAGCCTCGAGCCACTTTCTGCCCGGCCAGAGCTGCTGCGACCAGGACCTGGAGGGTGGTATCCCGGCCTGCCGGGCCTGGTTTGGCCAGGGGTTGGTCCGAGCCGGCCCTCTGGTTCTGGGCTGGGGTCCCGACCTCAAGCTGTGGCGGGACGGGGAGCTGGTCTGGCGCCTGGCTCCCCTCCCCACGGTGCAGGGCCTGGCGGTTACTCGTGACCGGATCCTGACCGCAGGCAAAGGGGCCCTGACCCTGCGCGACCTGCAGGGAAACGAGCTGGCCAGCCACCCTGCGACCGGCGACTATCCCGCACTGGGATTCTCCCTGCGCGCCGCCATGGGAGCCTGGGGCACGAGCCAGGAGCTGGTGGTGCTCGATCTCCGGTCGGGCGACCTGCTGGCCCGGTCTTCGGAGCACAACCTGGCCGCTCGGGTGGGGAATGAGCTGGTGCTGGGGCGATTGCAGGTCCATCCCACCTGGCAGCTCGACTGCCCTGCCCCCTTCGACGACCTCGTGGCCCCCCTCAACCGCCTGGACCCTGAGGGTGTCTCCTGCTTTCTCCCCGGAGCCGATGGCCTTCGGAAGGTGAGACTGGCCGATGGACTGGTCTTGCAGGCCTATCCCTGGAGCTGGTTTCCGCAGGGATCGGCCCTGCGTGGCCCCTACCTGACCGCCTGGAACGGCGGCTGGCTGGCCCGCTGGAACCCCTCTACAGGCGAGCTGGTCGACCAGTACCAGGTCAATTCGACCGGGATGGTCGCCTTCACGCCTTCGGGAGAGCGAGCCCTGGTGCTGTGGGGAGGGTGGGCGCGCCTGTGGGACTTCGAGGAGAAGCGAGAGCTTTCAGCCCTCAACCTTATGCTGGGGGCGGATACGGCCACGGCTCTGGGTGCGGTGGACGAGCGCACCTTCCTGGCCGGCACCCTGAAAGGGCTGCTGCACCGACTCGAGCTGCGAGCGTGACTTCAGGGAAGGGGCGTGCCCACGGACTGATTGACAACCCTCTCGGTCCCTGCCACCGCTTCGGCCACGGTCAGATCGAAGGCGCCGCCCTGGGCATTCTGCCACTGACGATAGCCGTCCTGGAAATCGGGCAGGGGGGCATGTTCTTTCAGTAGCTTCAAGTTGCTCTTCCGGAGCCCGCCCGGCGTCATGGGCATGTGGGCGATCTTGTCCCCGATTTTTCCATCGGGGTTCTTGATCTTGAGGCCCTGGATGCTGATGTGCACCACCTCACCCAGGTCGGGGACCGTTTCCACCTTCACGATCGTCAGAGTTGACTTCTCCTCCCCCGCTCGAGTCTGGTAACCCCAGACCTGACCGACGCGAAAGACCGAGCTGGAGGGGGAAGGCGAGGTTGCGGCCGGAGTTGGGGAGGACACGGGCCCGGCCGACCCGGAGCAGCCCGTCAGGAGGCAGACCAGGGCAACCAAAAGTCGTCGCATGAGTGGTCGGTTCGTTCGCCGGGAAATGGAGACCTGCGACAGGCCTCGGGCCGATCCCAGACGAATCTACCCCTCATGAGCAACATCGAGCCCGGCGCCCGCAACCTCCATACCGCCCCGGTCGTGCCCTACAAGAACCCCGCCTTTCCCGAGCCGCCCGCAGTGGTCAGCTTCGACGGCTCTGGCGAGTTCAAGCCCGGCCAGGATACCTCGGTCATGGTGCGCAGCGAAGGCGGCGCCAGCGCGGTCACTTTCGCCGACCTGCAAGAGGCGGTGCGCCAGAAGGGCGGCACCGCCACCGGCCAGGAGGTCGCGCGGGCGCTCTCGCGCAAGGACCGGGAAGACTGCTGGATGACCTTTGGTGATTTGCCCCCGGGAATGACCCACCCGGTAGTGGACTACGTGTTCCGACTGCACGGCGACCAGCTGCAGGTCAGCTTTCAGGAGCTCAAGACGGCGGCCGTGATCGCTCCTCAAGACGGTAACATCGCCACGGTGGATCTCTTCGGAACCGGACAAAGCTCCCCTGAAACCGGATCGGCCCTCATGCTGCACGCCCACACGTCGGATGGCAAGAGTTTCCAGAGTATGGTCAGCCTGGAAGCCCTCAAGGCGACCGTGCAACAGGCCGGCGGGGAGATCACACCCGGCAAAGCCTCGGATGCGCTCAAGGCGCTGGCTCCGCCAGTCGAGAACCTCTCCTTCGTCGAGATCACCGAAAGCCCTCAGCACATCAGCGACTATGACGGAGTGCAGCGCACCTTCCGACTCGACGAGCGCGGGAACCTGGTGATCGACTACGAGCAGCCGCGCTGAGGTTGCGGCCAGCGCCCTGCCGTGCTACCCTGATGGCGATGCAACCGGTCCGGCTGACAGATCCCCTCCTGCCCGCAGCCCAACAGCTCCTTGCCGGCCCGCAGAAGACGACCGGACCCAGTCTGCTCACCACCTCGGACGGGCGCTGCCTGGAGGTTCCCCGCGACGGCACTCCCATCAACCTGGGGCGCCGCTCTTGCAACGAGCTGGTCTTCGAGCACCCCCGGGTCAGCCGCCAGCACGCCCAGCTCAAGCACGAGAACGGACGCCTCTGGGTGCGCGACCGGGGCTCGAGCTACGGCACCTTGATCGACGGCAAGCCCATCCAGCCTCACTCCTGGGTCAGCGTTCCTCCCGAAGCCGAGCTGACGCTGGGGCAGGATGGGCCACGTCTGAGCCTCGGCTCGGGACTCCCGGTCTCGGTCGAGCCACTCTTGCTGATGCCGTCCCGCTGGCCCACGGCCAGCCCGGACCCGCTCATCACCGCTTCGGCTGACCTGACCCGGCGCACGGTGGGCTGGTCGGACGCCCGCCCTGGACCGCACCAGGGTCAGATCGGTCAGGGGGTGGAGGCCATGGACCGCATCGCTCCAGGTTTCCGCGAGCGGCTGGATCAGCTGCTCGACCCCGCCCCCGACCCGAGCCGGGCGGCCCGCATCGACGAGCTCTCCCGCGAGCAGATGGAGATCTACGCCAAGAACGGCCAGCTGATGGCCATGCCGCTGGCGCGGCTGAGCCCACAGGAGCGGTCCAGGCGGGAGGCCCTGGACGGGCGTGTGAGCGAGATTCAAGACGAAGGCGAGGTGCTGCGCAAGCACGAGCGCACCCGCGAGAGCTCCAACCTGCTCAGAGCCGAAGAGCTGGCCACCGCCTTCCTCAAGAAGCTGCGCGAAGCCAATTCGCACGGCGAGAACGTGGCCGGCCAGGCGGTCTCGTTCGACCAGGCCGCCCTGGACAAGCTGGCCGAGAAGAAGATCTCCCCGGAGCAGGTGCGTGGCTGGGTGAACGACTTCTTCCACCAGACCGGGCTGCCCGTGCCCAGGTCGATCAAGTTCCGCTACCTCGACGACCGCCCTCGCTACATGCACGAAAGTGGCGTGGTCAACATCGGCAGCTACTTCGACAAGCGCATTTGCCTGCACGAGCTGGCCCACCGAGTAGAGTTCGTGCATCCCGAGCTGAGCCAGACGCACAAAGGCTGGGTGGCCGCCCGCAGCCAGGCGTCCGGCAATGCCCCCGGCCAGCTCGCACGCATGACCGACCTCTGTCCGGCAGGCAAGTACGAGCCCTCCGAGATGGCTCAGGAAGACCACTTCATCAACCCCTACGTGGGCAAAGTCTATGGTGACCAGGCCACGGAAGTCCTCTCCACAGGCCTGGAGCACTTCAGCGACGGCAAACGCCTGCTGCAGCTCTACCGGCAAGATCCCGAACAATTCTTCCTGGTGCTGGGCGCCCTGGAGACAGCCCGCGGGCGCTGATGCGTCGCTACCTTCTGACGGCACCTCCCCACCCGCTCGACCGCCCCGGCCAGCCCCGCCGCCAGGCCCGCGTGAGCCTGGCCGGCGACGAGCAAGAGCTGGTCTTCGAGGGCGACAGCGAGCTGGTGGAGCAGGTGCGCGAGCGCCTGCTCTCCAGCTACGGGTTTCGAGGACGGCCAATCGAGACGCGCACCAGCCTGATGGACCTGGAGATCGCCATGACCGGCTGGCAGATGCAGCCATTCGAGCCCGTGCTCGAGAGTTGAGGTCTTGCAGGCGTCCATCGAGGACCCGGCTCCCTCCCGGGCGAAGCCAGGCACTGCTTTGCATGAGCTCTCCATCGCACGCTCCATCGTCGAACGGGTCGAGGAGGCCCTGGACCCCGGCCAGCGGGTGCTGGTCATCACCCTTGAGATCGGCGAGCTATCCGGGGTGGTGGAAGTGGCCCTGCGCTTCTGCTTCGAGCAGGCCACCTGTGGCACTCCGCTGGCAGGTTGCCGGCTGGCAATCGAGCCCGTCCCGGTCAGCCTGTTCTGTGGTCCCTGCCACAAAGAGTTCCAGCCGCAGCGCAGCAGCCGGCTCGTCTGTCCCGACTGCGGCCAGCCCTCGGGCGAGCTGAGGCGAGGGCGCGAGTTGACCATCCTGTCCCTGGAGGTGAGCGATGAAGCCACGCATTCTCGAGCTTCGTGAAGGCATTCTCAAGAAGAACGACGAGCTGGCCCGGGCCCTGCGCGAGCGATTTCGCCAGGCCGGGGTCAAGGTGGTCAACCTGGTTTCCAGCCCGGGCAGCGGCAAGACCTTGCTGCTGGAAGCCACGCTCAAGGCCCTGGCCGAACGGGGCAAGAAGGCGGCTGCCCTGACGGGCGATCTGCAGACCGACAACGACGCCCGGCGACTGGCCCGGAGCGGGGCGCCGGTGCGCCAGATCTCCACCGGAGGCACCTGCCACCTGGAGGCCGACATGGTCGAGCGCCACCTGGAGGGCTGGCAGCTCGACGAGCTCGACTTCCTGTTCATCGAGAACGTGGGCAACCTGGTCTGCACGGCCAGCTACGACCTGGGCGAGAGCCTCCGGGCGGTTTTGCTCTCCACCACCGAGGGCGAGGACAAGCCGGCCAAGTATCCCCCCCTGTTCAGCTCGGCCGACGCTTTCGTGATCACCAAGCTCGACCTGGCCGAGGCGGCCGAGTTCGACCGCGAGTCGGCTCTGCGGGCCCTGCGCGAGCTCCGTCCTCAGGCCCCGGTCTTCGAGACCTCGGCTAAACGAGGCCTCGGCATGGAAGGCTGGGTCGACTACCTTTGCGCTGGCGCCTGATCGTCCGGGGGACGGTGCAGGGAGTGGGCTTCCGGCCGACCGTCTGGAACCTGGCCAACAAGCTCGAGCTGACGGGCTTCGTACGAAACGACGGCGGCGGCGTGACCATCGAGTTGCAGGGGTCCGAGGAGCGCTTGCGGAGCTTTCGGGACAATCTTCCGATCCAACTGCCGCCCCGGGCGAAGTTGGATGAGGTGCTGCAATCCACGCTCGAAGAGCGGTCCGAGGAGGGCTTCCGCATCCTCAAGAGCGCCGCGGAAGGGCAGGGCGCCCTGCTGCCCCCCGATCTGTCCACGTGCGCGGAGTGCCTGAGCGAGCTGAGCGATGCAGCCGACCGGCGCTGCGGCTACCCGTTCCTCAATTGCACCCACTGCGGTCCGCGTTACACCATCGTGACCGCGCTACCCTACGACCGCGAGCGCACAACCATGCGCGAGTTCACGCTGTGCGATGAGTGCCGGAGCGAGTACGAGAATCCGGCCGACCGGCGCTTTCACGCCCAGCCCACCGCCTGTCCGCGCTGCGGTCCGAAGCTGAGCCTGCCGGTGGAGCAGATCCAGGCCCGGCTCGAGCAGGGTGAGGTGCTGGCCCTCAAGGGCGTGGGCGGCTATCACCTGATCTGCCTGGCCGAGCACGAGCAAGCCGTGGCCCGGCTCCGGCAGCTCAAGCACCGGCCTCGTCGACCGCTGGCATTGATGGTACAGGATCCCACCCAATGGCTGCACCTCACCCCTGAGCTGGAAGAGCTGCTGCGCTCGCCAGCTCGCCCCATCGTGCTGGCCAGGGCCAATCGGGACGTGCAGTCGTGGGCGCCGGGCATGCATACACTGGGGGTAATGCTGCCCTACAGCGCTCTGCACCACCTGATCTGTCAGCGAGCGCTGGTGGTGACCTCGGCCAACCTGCCAGGACAGCCCATCTGCACTGAGGCAGAGCCGGGCCTGGAACGGCTGGCCGACGCGGT
This sequence comes from uncultured Burkholderiales bacterium, assembly GCA_964637145.1. Classification (GTDB taxonomy): domain Bacteria; phylum Vulcanimicrobiota; class Xenobia; order Xenobiales; family QWHO01; genus QWHO01. The sequence goes on along the minus strand of CAZWUN010000013.1, from coordinate 11,021 downwards.
GATCCACCACGACCGACCCATCGCCGTCGGCTGCGACGACTCGGTGCTGCAATGGGGGCCGCGCGGCCCGGTGCCGGTGCGCCGCTCGCGCGGCTTCGTGCCCGAGCCCATCGTCCTCAGCCTGGACACGGTGCCCACCCTGGCCCTGGGGGGCGAGCTGAAGGCCACGCTGGCCCTCACCCGGGGCCGCCAGGCCTTTCTGAGCGGACACATCGGTGACGTCGAGAACCTGGAGACCCTACAGCGGCTGGAGCAGAACGCCGAGCACCTGGAGCGCCTGCTGGACGTGAAGGCGCGGCTGATCGCGGCCGACATGCACCCGGGCTATCTGTCCCGAAGCTTCGGCCAGCGTCTGGCTGAGCAGCGCGCTCTCCCCTTCGTAGAAGTGCAGCACCACCACGCCCACCTGGCCTCGCTGCTGGCCGAGCACGGCTGGCCCGCCGACCGCCCGGTGCTGGGACTGATCCTGGATGGCACCGGCTGGGGACCGGACGAGACCCTGTGGGGCGGTGAGGTGCTGCTGGGCGACTATCGGGGTTATGAGCGCCTGGCTCACCTCGATCCCATGCCCTTGCGAGGGGGCGACTCGGCCATCCGCAACCCGGTGCGTCAGGCGCTGGAGTACCTGCGGGAAAGCCGGGTCGAGCTCGACCCCCGGTTGCCCTGCGTCCGGGCCGCCACCGAGCTGGAGCTGGCCAACGTGGGGCGCGGCCCGGCCCTGTCCACCAGTAGCCTGGGTCGGCTGTTCGACGCCGTCTCTTCGCTGCTCGGGATCTGCCACCGCTCCAGCTACGAAGGCCAGGCCGCCATGGAGCTGGAGGCCGCATGTCTTGAGACCGACGAGGGCCTGGAGCTCCCCATCCACCAGGGCCGCATCGACTGCCGCCCGGCCCTGCGCGAGCTAGCGTGCGCTGTGCTGGCCGGTGTCAAGCCGGGCCTTCTGGCCAGCAGGTTTCACAACGGGCTGGCCGACCTGATGCTCCGGCTGGCTCGCCAGCTTGCGCCCGACCGGAGCGTCGGCCTCAGCGGGGGGTGCTTTCAGAACATGCGCCTGCTGGGCGGCACCCTGGATCGGCTGGAACGCGCCGGATTCGAAGTGCTTACCCACCGCCTGGTGCCCCCCAACGACGGGGGGCTGGCTCTGGGCCAGGCGGTGATCGCCCAAGCCTGTCGAGCTTGAAGCAAGCTCGGGCCGGGATTGCCCGCAGGGGCTCACCATCCCGAGCGAAACTGTTGGGGTCTGCGGGGAGGAGATTGCCTTCCGAAATCCGGCCTGGCGATCGCCACCAGGGCCCATGAAGTCGCTGAGGGACCTTGTCCCCCTCTCGAACGGTGCACAATAGCGCCGACCATGAAGGAGGTCAAGTCCTGTTCTGTCTCATCGCAAGCAAGGCACAGTGCTCGTGGGCAGGTGCGATCATGAAGGGATGGCTTGCGGAGGGTGATTTACTTGCGGCTGGCCGACCAGGGTTGCCCGCGGCCGCTGGCACAGTCGAAGGTGCCCACGAGAGCCTTGGGTGAGGTGAGCTTGCCCGTGTATACCTGCTCGTAAGGGCCCAGGTCGCGCAGGGGCCGGACGAAACGGACCGTGTCACCGCCGAAGCTAAAGTCAGTCAGAGTCTCCCAGCGACCCCGGTCGAGGTAGAGCGAGGCCGAGCCGCCAGAGAACTTCAATGTTCCCGCCAGTCCATTGATGGAGCATGACCACTCCCCATCAATGTTCGCGGGAGGGCCGGGTGTAGGCGCGGTGGCCACCTCGGCCGCCGTTGGCAGACCTCTGGCGACGTCCTGGTACTGCTTCGTGAGAGGCTGCAGGGCGTAAAGACGCTCATTGCAGTCGTGGATGGCCGGTCGCAGGTTCTTCTTATAGACTTCAATCAGCTTGATGGCCTGCTCGAGGCTGTGCAGCGATTGAAAATCCCGCTTGATAACCTCCAGGTTCTCGGTGCTGGCGGCATCCCAGGTGCCCAGGGCCGAGCTCGGGTTCAAAGCCAGGTCGAATTTCTGGATCATCTCCCCGACGATGTCGTTCAGGGTCTGCCTGGACTGCTTGCGGCGGGCCTTCTCCAGGGCTTCCTGAGTATCGCACAGGATCTTCCACTCCGCTTTGAGTTGCGCCTGGCGCTCCTTGAGCTGCAGCCAGTGCTCGCGTACGGGGTTGCCACGGACCTTTCCGCCGTAGCGCAGGGTGTTCTCGAGGTCACGGATGTTCTGCTGCACCAACTTGTAGCTCTTGAGCCAGTCGGGACTGTTTCTGGCCGCCTCCAGCGTCTCTCGAATGCGCCGGACGATGGCGTCCACGTTCTCCTGGCGGTCCGCCCGGGTGGGGGCGGGCAGCACCAGGAGAAAAAGCGCCAGAAGGACCAACCAGTTCTGCCTCATGGCTTGAGTTTAGGAAACGGCGGATTCTAACTCTATGATTTTTGTCATCCCCGGGCTAACATCCCGGTCGATTGCCTGACGACCGGAAGACGCCGGCAACCCGGGTGGCCGGAGGACTCATGGCAGGAGTCGGCCTGACGGTGGTGGCCATGCTGGCCCGACCGGTGGGTGCGGCGGCCGGCACGGTGATGGCCGCCGGGCTGGTGGGCCGCTCCAGCCAGGTGGCAGGCAGGCCGTTTCCAATGCGGGTTCAAGACTTCTTGGCCAACCATACCGATCACGGCCACGAGGTCATCAATCGCGATCGAGATTTCTGCGGAGGTCTGATGGTGGGTCTGGCGACGGCCTTCAGACTGGCTACCTCCATCAAACGGCGGTGCGCTCCCGAACAGGGTAGAGGCCGGTTTGCGCGGGATTCCCGGTAGAACCGCCGGACACCGGGCGGTTGCATGGTGGCTTGCGATGGGGGCGCACAGGCGCTGGCTCACCGGCTCGAGACAGGACTGCCCCCCTGAGCGCCAGAACGAAGCTGCCATGTGCCTGGCCATTCCCGGGAAGATCCTCTCTCTCGACGCCGACCTGGCCACGGTCGAGGTGTCGGGCGTGCGCCGCGAAGTCAACGTGGCTCTCTTGCCGGATCTCGAGGTGGGAGACTGGATCCTCATCCACGTCGGCTTCGCCCTCTCGAGGCTGAATGAAGAGGAAGCTCGCCAGACCCTGAGCTACCTCGAGCAGCTGGGCGAGTTGGAGCTGCCCCAATGAAGTTCCTCGACGAGTTCCGCGACCCGGCCCTGGCCCGCAAGCTGCTGACCGAGATCAAAGCTCTGGCGGGGAATCGGCCCTTCAAGCTGATGGAGATCTGCGGAGGACACACGCACGCCATCTACCGTCACGGTCTGGACCAGTTGTTGCCGCCCAACCTCGAGCTGGTGCACGGTCCGGGTTGCCCGGTGTGCGTGATTCCGCTCGGCCGCATGGACGACGCCCTGGCCCTGGCCCGCCAGGAGAACGTGATCTTTGCCAGCTACGGGGACATGCTGGCCGTCCCCGGCTCTCAGGGCAGTCTGACCGATGCGCGAGCGGCGGGGGCCGACGTGCGCTTCGTCTACTCCCCCCTGGACGCTCTCAAGCTGGCTCGCCAGCACCCCGATCGGGAGGTGATCTTCCTGGCCGTGGGGTTTGAGACCACCGCTCCGGCCACCGCCTTGACCCTGCTCCAGGCGGCCCGCGAGGGGATCGGCAACCTGAGCTTCTTCGTCAACCACGTCCTCATCATGCCGGCCGTGAAGGCCCTGCTCGACTCCCCCGACCTCAAGCTGGACGGGTTCGTCGGGCCGGGCCACGTCAGCACCGTGATTGGACTCGAGCCCTACCAGGTCATCCCTCGCGACTACGGCAAGCCCATCGTGGTGGCCGGCTTCGAGCCGCTGGACATCCTGCAGGCCATCTGGATGCTGCTGCGCCAGCTCACCGAGGGTCGCTGCCAGGTCGAGAACCAGTATGGCCGGGCCGTGACCGAGCAAGGCAATCCGGCCGCCCTGAAGGCCATCGAAGAAACCATGGAGCCGCGCGAGGAGTTCGAGTGGCGCGGATTGGGGACGATCCCCCACAGCGCCCTGCGCCTGCGCGAGCGCTATCGTCAATTCGACGCCGAGCGCCGCTTCGCGATTCCTGGCCAGCGGCTGGAAGACCCCAAAGCCTGCCAGTGCGGTCAGGTCTTGCGAGGAGCGATCAAGCCCTGGCAGTGCAAGGTCTTCGGCACCGCCTGCACTCCCGAAACCCCGATCGGCACCTGCATGGTCAGCCCCGAGGGGGCCTGCGCCGCCTACTACAACTACGGCCGGCTGAGCCACCTGCAGCCTCGGTGAGCGAAGCCGAGGCCCTGGAGAAGATCGAGAAGGCCCGCCGCGCTCGGCGAGGACGCTTCTACCTCAACGAAGAGCGCATCACCCTCAACCACGGAGCGGGCGGCAAGGCCTCCAGCGTGCTGGTGGAGGGACTCTTCGCCGAGGTCTTCGCCATGCCAGCCCTGGAGGATGCCGCCCGACTGGGCGACGGGCTAGTGCTGACCACCGACTCCTACGTGGTGGACCCTATCTTCTTTCCGGGCGGAGACATCGGCTCGCTGGCCGTGCACGGCACCCTCAACGACCTGGCCACCAGCGGCGCCGAGCCCCTGGCGCTCTCGCTGGGGGTGATCCTGGAGGAGGGCTTCCCCCTGGCCGACCTGCGCCGCATCGTGCAATCTGTTGCCGAGGCCTGCCGCAACGAGAACGTGGCCATCGTGACGGGCGATACCAAGGTGGTGCCGCGCGGCAAGTGCGACCGGATCTATCTCAACACCACCGGAGTCGGCCGCATCCGCCACAACCACCAGCTTTCGCTGGGCGCCGCCAGACCGGGGGACGCAGTGCTGGTCAGCGGCCCCATCGGCGACCACGGCATCACCGTGCTGGTGGCCCGGGGCGATCTCCACCTCGACCTGGAGCTGGTCAGCGACTCGGCTCCGGTCACCCGACTGGCCCGCGCCCTGGTGGAAGGGTTGGGAGAGCTGCACTGCCTCAAGGACCCCACCCGGGGTGGGGTAGCCACCTCTCTCAACGAGATCGCCGCCGCCTCGGGCGTGGCCATCGCGCTGGAGGAGGCCGCGCTACCCATCCGAGCGCCCGTGGCCGGTGCCTGCGAGCTACTCGGCATCGACCCCCTGCACGTTGCCTGCGAGGGGCGTCTGCTGGCTGTGGTGCCGTCTTTCCAGGCAGAGAAGGCCCTGGAGATCGCTCGCTCCTTCGAGCCCCGGGCCGCCCTCATCGGCACCGTCCTGGAGAAGCCCGAAGGCACCGTTTTTCTGCGCACCCGGCTGGGAGCCACCCGGGTTCTGGACATGCTGGCGGGCGCCCCCTTGCCGCGTATCTGCTGAGGGCCGCAGGCCCCGCTCCCGCCAACCCCGAACCCTTCTCAGCGTGAGCAAACCGGCCAGGAAGTGGATCGTCCGTTCCCTCTCGACCGAGGTCCTCTCCTCGTTCTTCCGCCGCCTGCAGGCCATGACCTCGGCCGGCATCCCGCTCCACCAGGCCCTCAACTTTCTCAGCATCGAGGAGAACGCCATGCTGCGCGAGGCCCTCGAGCAGGTCGTCCACAAGGTGCATTCGGGCGTGATGCTCAGCCGGGCCCTGCGCGAGCATCCCCACGTCTTCCCGGCGCTGGCCTGCGACCTGATCCACGCCGGCGAGACCACCGGTAAGCTCGACCGGGTCCTGAGCGACCTGGCCGATTACCTGGAGCGCACCACCCGACTGCAGAAGAAGTTGATCTCGGCCCTGACCTATCCGGTTCTCCTGCTGGCCCTGACGTTCGTTATTGTGGGCGTGCTGGTAGTCTTTGTCTTCCCGCGCGAGGCCGAGATGGCCACCAGCCTGGGAGCCGAAGTTCCGGCTCTGACCACCTATCTGATCACCGCTGCCAAGATCGTGGGCCATCCGGCCACGATTGTCCTGGCTCTGGTGCTGTTGGTGACCGCGGTGGTGATCTGGCCAACGGTGGGCCGGCCCCTCTACGAGAAAACCCTGCGCAAATTCGTGGACGAGCGCGTACTGGACATTCCGGTGGTCGGCCCGGTGCTGGCCAAGAGCGCCTACGCCCGAATGCTGGGCGCCCAGGCCAGCCTGCTCAGCGCCGGGATGGGCATGGGGCCTTCCATGAACGTCATCGGGGCTCTGAGCCAGAACCGGGATGTGGAGCGGCGCTTCAAGGAGTTCATCAGCCAGGTGACCCAGGGCGTGCCTATGGGAGAGGCGGCCGAAAAGGTCTATCCACCGGTGGTCTGCGCCATGTTCCGCATCGGCGAGGAGCAGGGACAGCTGGATACCCTGCTCGAGCGCACCGCCTTGATGTACGAGGAAGAGGTAGAGGCCTCCCTGGTCACCATGACGGCCCTGCTCGAGCCGCTGGCCCTGCTTTTCATGGGGCTCGTCGTGGGCACCGTGGTGATCGCCACCTCCCTGCCCACCATGCAACTTTTGCAGCGCCTGTGACTTTGATCCAATTCTTTGCTAAAGTGTGAACATGACCCGCCGATTCAAGCGTGGCTCGGCCCTTGCAACCGTGCTCCTGGCGGGGTTGGTCTTGTTTACCCTGGCCAAGGCCCTGATCCTGATCAGCCACGGCAGCGCCTTCAGCAGCCGCGCCTATCAAGACCGCGTGGCCGCGGGCTACGCCCTGGAAGCCGGGGTGGCGGACGTCATGGCCCACTTGACCGCCGATGTCGACTGGAACGCCGGGTTCAGCGACGAGCCCCTCAAGCATGGCCCCGGAACGTACAGCGTCCAGTTCGCGGCCACCGGGGTGAAGCCCGGTCCGGACGAATCGGTCAACAACCTGAAGGGCATGAGCCTGGTGGATGGCCCCCGAGGCGACAATACCGTGCCCGCGGGCTCGGCCGAAGTTGTGGTCATCGCCCGGGTGGGGGGCTCCACGCGCAAGGTTCACGTCTTCCTGAACGGCACGGCCAACAGCTCTTTCTCGGCCGGAATCCTGGCCGCCAGCCGTATCATGATGAGCGGCAACGTGACCATCAGCGGCATCTCCGATTTGCTCAGCGGCCAGACGGTGGTGGCCGAGTTGCACGCCAACACCCCCGGAAACATGAACGACGTGGTCACCTGGGACGGCACCGGAACCGCCAACATCAGCGGCAAGGTCAGCGCCCGCAGCACGGCCCCCAACGCCGTCAATCTCAACGGCTACACGCCCAGCGGCGGGATCGTGAACAACGCCGGCGACAAGACGGCTCCGGCGGTCGACATCGTAGGGACGGTCAGCGCCAACAGCGGTCATCCCAACCCGGGCCTGAACCCGGTCGGATTCACCCAGGTCGACCCGGGAGAGTATTCTCTCACCGGCCCCATCACCATCAACGGCGATGTCAACCTGAACGGGGCCAAGATCTACATCAACGGCGACGTGACCATCAACGGGTCCCTCTCCGGGTCAGGCGAGCTCTACATCACCGGCAAGACCGTCCTGAAGGGCGACACTACCTTGAGCGGTGCCGACGGAGTGGCGCTCTACAGCCACGGCAGCGTCGAGCTGAGCGGCTTTGACGGCACCAACTACCTGCAGGCTGTGGTCGGGGGCAATCCGGCGGCCCAGAACGAGTTCAACCAGACGATCCAGGCTCTGACCGACCTGCAAAACCTGGTATCCACCAGGACGGCCGACGACCTGTTCGACTCCGGGGCGGCCCACGACCAGATGGACAACTACCTCCAAGATCTCGGAGGCTGGGACAGCAGCAATGACGGGTCGGCCTGGCGGCTGGCCGATCTCATCGAGACCAGCCAGCCTACCTCACCGACTCGCGACTTCATGGTCCAGAGGCTGCGCGACCTGGCCAAGTTCGGCTCGGAAGAGAAGAACTGGGACCCCGAGCAGCACTGGCAAGCCGGCGATCACAAGCACGACGGCATCATGCTCTATGCCTCCCACGTGGATGTCTGCCTGCTCGAAGAGGTCATGACGGCCGTCAAGCAGTTCGACGTCAACAAGATGGGCTCGTCCTACTTTCAGGGCTCGATCTACACCAACGGCTACCTGTACGCCAACAGCGACGTATCCGTGGTGGGCGCCGTGTTCGCCACCGGCAGCAACGCCAGCGCCGGGGGTACGGTGGACGGCCAGACCGTCAACCCCGGAGACATCATTCTGAAGAAGGGCGTCGACCTGACCCTCAACGAGGAGACCATCGACAAGTTTGGGGGCGCGTCGGCCAGCGGCGCGGCTACCATCAGGCTGAAGTCTTGGATCGAAATGTAGCCCGGGGCCTCTCGCTGGCTGAATTGCTGGTGGCCATGGCGGTGACCTCCATGGCTTTGCTGGCCATGATCGGAATCTTCGTGGGCGGCCTGCGCCTGATGACCCGGGGAGAAGCCATGACCGCCTCCACCGAAGCGGGCCGAGAGATGCTCGAATCGATCAAGGAGGGCGGCTTTGCCTACCTGCCGGCCACCGACAGAGTGTTTGACGGGCGCAACAACGATCCACCCGTCTCCGGGTTCCCACCTCCCCCCTACCCCAAAGTGGATCAGAAGCCCGTTCTGGTCCGTGTGGAGGAGCTTCGACCCGGCCTGAAGTCGGTCTCGGTCGAGGTCTACGGCCAGCCGGATCGTCCTCCCGTGATCCTCGAGACCTACTTCGTGGAGCCCCCGCCGTGAAACGCCACGGGCACACGCTGGTCGAAATCCTGGTGGCGATCTCGATCCTCGGCATCCTCACCGGGGCGATCTTGTTCTTGTATGTCACCGGGGGCCGCGCCGTGGCCCAGGGCGACATGCGGGGCGAGTTGCTGCGCCAGCTCCAGCTGGCCGCCTCGCGCATGAGCCGGGAGATGGAGACCAGCGCCTTCGACAGCGTGAGCCAGAGTGCCTCAGCCGTGGCCATGATGTCGGCCACACCCGCCTCGGGGGGCGGTCCCCCCACCCTCAGCCCGGATGGCTCCATCATCTGGCAAAAGTACATCGTCTACTGGCACGACCCCGCCACCCGCACGTTGAACCGACGCGAGTATGCCGTTCCGCCCACCACCAGCGCGCAGCCCATCGAGAACTGGCAAAGCCTGACCCTGGCCGACTACACCAACGGAGGAGACGTGATCGGCCGCGACATCGTGGCGTTCACGGTGGTCAATCCGGTGGATACCCGCCGGCTCGAGGTCAGCATGACCGGCGAGCAGATCTTTCGGGGGGAGCCCCGCCAGCACAACCTCAAGTACGCGATCCGATTCAAGAACTGAGAAGAGCGAGCAGGGCCAGCAGCACGAAGCCCCCCGCCAGCACGGGTTGGCTCTGCCCGGCCAGGCGACCCGGGAGCCCGGCCAGAAGCAGGCTGACCAGGACTCCGCCGGCAAACCAGCAGGCCGCAGGAGCGGTAACGAGCTGCCAGCCGGCCGCTCGATGGGCCGCCAGCGCTGATCCACTGGCCAGGGCCAGCGACCAGAGGGGCAGACGGGGTCGAGACAGCCACAATCGGGCCGTCAGGAAAGCCAGAACCAGGACGCAAGTCGCGCCCATCCCGGGGAACGTGCTGCTCGGGCGCGACAAGAATCCGGCCAGCACCACCAGGTACGAAGCCAGAAAGGGGAGCCCTGTCCGGGCTGCGGCCAGACCGGCCAGGCAGGCCAGGGCGCTCAGGTCGCTCGCCCCCGGCAGAAGCAGCATCCAGCCCGAAGGGGTGCCAAACTCAGCCGCAGGCGAGTCGGGCTTCAGCTTGAGGCGCTTACGCGGGCCCAGACCATCCAGACGCACGCTGCAGTCGGGCTCGGCGGCCACCGCGAAGAGGTCGAAGTGCAGCGACAACTGGCGCACCTCATAGGGCCAGCGGTAGGTGAGCTTGAGCAATACGAAGGCGTTGCCCCGCTCGATCAGATTCTCGGGGACCTTCTGCCAGGCCGGCGGTGGAACGAGCTCCAGGCGGGGGGTCACCGCCAGACCCTGGCTGGAGAGCTGGATGGAACTGGCCAGGAAGCGCTCCTGGCCGGCCATCTCTCCGGCGTCGAGCAGAAAGTCGCCGTTGCGATCGAGGGTTGCCAACACCTGGGCGGGCAGGTCCAGCTCGGCCTGCACCTCGCGGCCCTGCACCTTCAAGCGAAGAAAGGCGTGGTCGCCGGGGTGAGCCAGAGAAGGCGCCACCAGCAGACAGAAGAGCAGCAGCCAGCATCTCAGCGACGACAGGAGCGGTCGACAGTTCAGCGACGACAGCGGTCGGCATCTCACGGCCGGACCAGCCAGGAAGCCGCCCCGGCGGCCAGAAGGACAGCGCTCCCCAGGGCCCACCGAGGAGACCTTCGGCCCAGCACCAGCAGAGCGAGCGCGGCTCCCAATCCGAGGGTCAGGACGAGAGGAGTGGCCCGCTGCTGCAACCGGCCGCGCCAGGTGAGCGGCAGGAGGAACTTCGGGTGCTCCTGACTGAGCACGGCCGAGACCGAGCGGTCCGAGCTCTGAACCACCAGAAAGCACTTGGGTCCTTCGGCTCCGGGTGGCCAAAGGGAGTAGTCCAGTTGAAAGGCGTTCAGCGGGTGTGGCCAGAGGACCCTGGCCAGCAGGCGCGTGTGAGTCTCCAGAGCCACGGCCTGCTCCTCAGCCTGAACCTCCAGCTCGGCGCCGGGGGCCAGGCCCAGGTGCTGCCCAAGCAGGGAGGTCAACTCGGCCCGATGCTTCTCCACCTCCAGGCTCGAGAGCAGCCGATCGCCATTCTCGTCATAGCTTGCGATCAATGGATAGGCCAACAGCAAGGACAGTCGAGCCCGGCCGGGCTCGAGGCGGACTTCGACCACGGCATCATCCAGGGGATGACCCAACACCCGGGTCGCCAGCATCAAGAAGAGCAGAGCCGTCCGCACCCCAGCCAATTCGGCCCGCCCGGTCCGCATCCCGCTCCAGGGGGATCCCGGGCCGCGGCGAACTATGGGCAATCACACCGGAAGGGGCCGACCCATGCGAGCCTTGCTCTTGATCCTGACCTTTCTCCTCACCTCCGCCTGCAGCGCCCAGAAAGTCGCCGAGCAAATGGCCAGGCAGGATCGCCCCGACCCGGCGGCCAGCGCCCAGATGGCCCAGCAAAAGCAGATCAAGGATATGGAGTACATG
>CAZWUN010000012.1:29318-36512 GCA_964637145.1 uncultured Burkholderiales bacterium | reverse complement strand
ATCCAGATCTGGGCTGCCCACGACTGCGGCAAGGCGCTCTCTCCCGTGCTGGTGGAGGGACAGATCGAGGGCTCGGTGTACATGGGGGCGGCCGAAGCGCTCTTCGAGCACCACCAGGTGGATGAGCGGGGGCTCCTGAGCGCGAGCTCGCTGCTTGACTACCGCCTGCCCACCTCGCTGGACGTGCCCACGATCGAGGCTCTCATCGTCGAGCACCCCGATCCTCGCGGCCCTTATGGGGCCAAGGAAGCCGGCGAGGGACCCCTGCACCCGGCTCTGCCCGCCATCGCCAACGCCGTCTTCGATGCCGTGGGGGTGCGCATCGACCAGCTCCCCATCACGCCCGAGAAGGTCCTGGCGGCGCTCAAGCAGGAGGCCGCACGATGTTGAGGATCCCCGCCCTGCAAGTGCTCTCCCCCACAGGTTGGGACGAGGCCGCCCAACTCCTGACAGGCCACCCCGAAGCCAGGATCCTGGCCGGCGGCACCGACATACTGCCGGCCCTCAAGACCGGACAGGTCAAGACGCCCATCCTGGTCTCTCTGAGCCGGCTGCCCGGCTACTCGGGGATCGAGCTGACCACGGGCGGTCTGCGCCTGGGAGCGGGCACTCCTCTGGCCGAGTTGGCCCGAAGTCCCCTGGTTCCCAGCGCTCTGTCCGTGGCCGCCAGCCTGGTGGCCGGCCCGCAGATCCGTCGCACGGCCACCCTGGGCGGCAATCTCTGCCTGGATACCCGTTGCCGCTACGTCAACCAGAGCCAGCTCTATCGACAGGCTCTGGGAGGCTGCCTCAAGTCGCAGGGGACCACCTGCCACGTGGTGGCGGGAGGCACGAGCTGCGTGGCCGCTCTCTCGGCCGATACCGTTCCCGTCCTGGTGGCCCTGGAGGCCGAGCTCGACCTGGTGGGACCGACCGGAGCCAGGGATTTGGCCCTGTCCGAGCTCTACAATTCGGATGGATGCCGGCACCTGAACCTTCGATCGGGCGAGCTCTTGCGCTCGGTACGCCTGCCCCGGCTGGAGGTCTCGACCCGGGTGGTCTACCGCAAGTGGCGTCCGCGCCACAGCCTCGACTTCCCGCTGGTCTCCCTGGCCCTGCGGCTCGACCTTGATCCGCCCCGGGTGCGGGATGGACGGCTCGTGGTCGGAGTGCTGGGACCACGTCCCCGCGTTCTGTCCCTCGCCCGGCTGGCGGGAAGGGCCCTCGACCGTGAGCTGGCCGACGAGATCGGGCGTGTGGCCGGGGCCTGTCGGCCCCTGCCCAATGTCCCCTACGATGAGGCCTATCGCAGACAGCGACTCGAGGTGGAAGCGCGTCGAGCTGCCCTGGAGCTGATCCCATGAGCGAGCTCTTGCACGACTGGAACAGCCCCGCTACCGGCCGCAGCTTCACCCTGCTCGACGAGACCCTGCGCGATGGAATCCAGTCTCCCTCGGTGCGCAACCCGGAGATCGAGCAAAAACTCGAGCTGTTGCACTGCATGGAAGCCTGCGGCATCCAGCACGTGGATGTGGGGCTGCCCGGCGCGGGCGAGCAGGCGGTGGCGGACGTGACCCGGCTGGTGGAGGAGATCCGCCATCAGCGTCTCCAGATCTGCCCCAACTGCGCCGCCCGCACTCACCCTCACGACATCCGGGCGGTGCTGGAGATCGCCCAGAAGACGGGCCAGCCCATCGAAGTTTGCACTTTTTTGGGCAGCTCCCCGATGCGGCGCCTGGTGGAGGGGTGGAGCCTGGAGCAGCTCGAGCGCTTCGTGGCCGAATCCGTCGAGATGGTGGTGGCCCACGGTCTGCCGGCCAGTTTCGTCACCGAGGACACCATCCGCACCGATCCCACCACTCTCCGGCGGCTGTTCCGGGTGGCGGTGGACACGGGCGCGAGCCGCCTGGTGCTGACCGACACCGCCGGCCACGCCACCGGTTCGGGCCTGGCCAACCTGGTTCGTTTCACCCGAGATCTGCTGCGAGACTGGCAATCCGAGCATGTCGAGCTGGACTGGCACGGGCACAACGACCGGGGGCTGTCCCTGCCGCTCTGCCTGAGCGCGCTCGAGTTAGGGGTGGACCGCCTGCACGGAACCTGTCTGGGCGTGGGCGAGCGAGTCGGTAATGCTCCCATCGACCTTCTGATCCTGAACCTGCGCCTGCTGGGACTGTGGAGAAGCGACCTTCGCGCCCTGCGCGACTATGTGGAGAAGGCCAGCCGCTATTACGCCATTCCCATCGGCTGCAACTACCCGGCCTTCGGGAGCGACGCCTTCCGCACCAGCACCGGAGTCCACGCCGCCGCCATCCTGAAGGCCATGAAGTCGGGCCGACCGGAGCTGGCCGACCACATCTATTCTTCGGTTCCGGCCTCCGAGCTCGGCCGCAGCCAACGGATCGAGGTGGGCTACTACAGCGGTCGGGCCAATGCGCAGATCTGGCTGACCGAGCACGGCCTGGAGTGTGACGAGCAGCGCTTGCAGGCCATCCTCGAGCTGGCCAAGAGCAGCCGGCACACCCTCCCCGAGCAAGAGATCGTCGAGCACCTGCGCAGGCTGGGCCTGGGAGCTCCGGCTTGACTCCGGTCAATGCCCTCGGGCTGTCCCCTCTGCTAAGGTGGGCAGGATGAGGCTCTTTACGCACCCTCCCTCTCCCAACTGCATCAAGGTGATGGCCGTGGCCAACCAGCTGGGACTGACGCTCGAGCAGGTGTCGATGGACCCGGTCGACTGCAAGAAGCCCGACTATCTGGCCAGGAACCCGAACGGGAAGGTGCCCACCCTGCAAGACGACGACTACGTCCTGTGGGAATCCAACGCCATCATGGTCTACCTGGCCCAGAAGGTTCGGGGCCATTCCCTGGTGCCCCGCACCGCCCGCAACCGGGTCGAGCTGTGGCGCTGGATGTGCTGGAGCATGGAGCATTGGAATCCCGCCACCCGGGTGTTCCTGTACGAACGCATGGTCCGGCCCATGATCTTGGGCCAGGCCAGCGATGAAGGAGCGCTGCTGAGAGCCGAGGCGGCCTTCCACCCCCTGGCCGCCATTCTGAACCGCCATCTGGCCGGCAAGACCTTCGTGCTGGGCCCCAAGCTGAGCCTGGTCGACTTTGCGCTGGCCGCCAACCTGGTCTATGCAAGGATGGCCCGCATCCCCTTGGAGCCGTACCCTGGCATCCGTGCCTGGTATGACCGGATCGCCGCCCTGCCGAGCTGGCAGGAGGCCATCCCCGAGATGGTCCCCGCCCGCTGAGCCATGCGGGTCGGCGTCATCGGGGCCGGAATGGCCGGCTGCGCGGCCGCCCGCCGCCTCGTCCAGGGCGGTGCCCAGGTGACCGTCCTGGAGGCACGCGACCGACCCGGCGGACGCATCTGGACCGACCGCAGCCTGGGCTGCCCCATCGACCTGGGGGCTGCCTGGCTGCACGGTGCCGAGGCCAATCCCCTGAGCGCTCGCGCGCGCAGCCTGGAGCACCTCGACAGCGATGTGCTGCACAACCTCTTCTTCAACCCTCAGGGCGTACCCCTCACGCTGGAGCTCAGTCGCCAGGTGCAGGAGGCGGGGCTGGATCTGGCTGCCCAGGCCATGGATCTGGCCTGGCGCAGCCCCGAGCCTCTCTCGATGGCCGAGGCCATGGGCCGGGTCTTCCTCGAGTCGGGCGACCCGGAGCCCTGGCGCTCCCGCGTGCGGAGCCTGCCCATCGCCGACATGACCGCCTTCGCAGCCCGCCCGGACGCGCTCTCGGGCCCGCCCCTGGAAGGCCTGGACCGGTTCCTTCCCGGGGGGCTGGATCAGCTGCTGGATTGGAGCTCGTGCAAGCTGCTCCTGTCCACTCGCGTCGACCAGCTGACCTGGACAGGCTCGAAGGTCGAGGCGGCGACCTCGCAGGGCATGCTCGACTTCGACCGGGTCATCCTGACCCTGCCGCTGGGAGTTCTCCAGAGCGGGCGGGTCCGGTTCGACCCTCCCCTGCCCGACTGGAAGATGGATGCCATCCGGGCCCTGGGAACCGAGGTTCTCAACAAAGTCGCCCTGCGCTTCGAGCGGGCCGTCTGGCCGCTCGAGCCCGACTTCCTCAGCCTCAACCAGGCCGACGGGGAGACGGATGTCTTCTTCAACGGCCACAAGGCCCTGGGGCAGCCTGTGCTGGTGGGCTTCGTGGTGGGCCAGCGGGCCCGAGCCCTCGAGTCAGCGGGGCCCGAGAAGACGGTGGAGTGCCAGCTGGCCAGCCTGCGCCGTGCCTTCCCCGGTCTGGGCCAGCCGCTGGGAGTGCTGGTCAGCTCGTGGGGTTCCGATCCTTACAGCCTGGGCGCTTACTGCCTCAGACCTCCGGGCATCGAGGGCGAGTCGCACGACCTGGTGGCCGAGCCGGTCGGGCCCCTCGGCTTTGCCGGAGAGGCCACCAGTCGGGCCTATCCGGGCACGCTGCTGGGGGCCTGGGTGAGCGGGCGGCGCGAGGCCGATCGGCTCCTGGAGGGACCCCGCTGAAAGAGTCGGCATTCCCGGCCGCGCTTTAGCGGTCTGAGCAGGCGGTAAACGCCCGGTGGGAACGGTAACGCCCGCGCTTAACGGACCGAGCCAAGGAAGCTCTCCAGCAGCTCGGCGAAGCTCGGCCACTGCTCGAACAAACAGGCGTGGGAACCGCTTTCCACTGCTTCCCGGCGGGCCTCGGGGATGTGCCTGGCAAGCCATTCACCATTGGCGGGCGGGGTGATCACATCGCGCGTTCCATAGTGCACCAGCACGGGGAGTCGCAGGCTGGACAGGCGCTCGTGGGTGCGGTCGTCGGCCCGCCAGAGCCTGACGGCGTGGGCCTGGCGGGCGGCGGTCGTTTCGGGGGTGCGCTCGGCGGGCATGGCCTCGAGGCTGGCCAGGAAGGCCTGCTTGGCCTCGCGGGCCGAGGGGCTGAACATGACCGCCATGAGTTGCTCGGCCTGCGTCTTGGGGTCGGACAGCAGACTTTCGATCTCCGGGATGGGAGCCTGGCTGTGGCTTCCGCCCGGATCCCCCGCGCTCAAGACCAGCCGCTCCAGCCGGCGTGGCTCATTGAGGGCCAGGGTCAGCCCCACGCAGGCGCCCAGGCCCCAGCCGACCACCGAAGCCGAGGGGATGCCCAATCCCCAGAGCAGCCCGGCCGCGTCCGAAGCCAGGGTGGCCACGGTCATCTCGGTGGCCAGGTTGTCGGTGGAGTAGCCCACGCCCCGATAGTCCATGGTGATGACCCGCCGGGCGCGAGCAAGGCTTTGCATCAACTCGGCCTGCCACCAGCTCATGCTCGTGGAGCGCTCGGTCAAGAAGAGCAGCGAGGGGCCCTCCCCGAAGTCGCGGTAGGCGATCTGGACGTCGTTCACATTCAGCCGAAAAATCGGCCCCATGAAGCGGGCCAGTCGGTCGGGGGTAGTTCCAGGCAGGGGCACCGGGCGTGGGCCAACGGGCGCGGCCTGGGCCGCGGGGGCGGCCAGAAGGGCCGCGCTGGCGGCCAGGAACTGGCGTCGATTCATGGCTCGTGGCTTTCTGGGAGGGCATGAGAAAGGCCTCCCCGTAGGGAGGCCTGGCTGGGGCCTGGACCACCAGGCTCGGGGTTTACCAGGGCCACACGGGCATGCCGAGGTTCCAGTTGTTGCGGCACGCATTGCGGACGTTCTCGACCCGATCCGGCCAGCAGCAGTCGTTTCTCACCGTCAGGCCGTAGTTGGGGTTGCCGGCGGCCCAGCGCTTGGGCTGCTTGCCCTCTTGCATGGCCAGGTCGTTCGGGCAGGTATGCTGGTCGCAACGGGTGTATTGGGAAGGCTCGGCGTAATTCCACTCGGCGCAAATCTTGTCGCAGGCGCCCCGCGCGCCGTCCTTGCCGGCGCAGTCGTCGCAACCGTCCTTACCGCCTGGCGGGCAGGCCTTGCCGTCCTTTCCGCTCTTGTCGCAACAATCGCCGCCGTCCTTACCGCCCTTGTCGCAGCAGTCTCCGCCGTCCTTGCCGCTCTTGTCGCAGCTCTGGCCGTCCTTGCCGCTCTGATCGCAGGTCTGGCCCTGCTCGCATTTCTGGCCGTCCTTGGCTTTCTGTTGGCAATCTTCGCCCGCGAAGGCCGGGGCGAGCATCAGCGCCAGTCCGAGTACGAGTCCGGTCAGGCGTGTAAGCATTGTTCAGGGGCTCCTTTCCATACTTGCGTGAATTGGGTTCTAGGGGAGGGGGGGCAAACCCTTCGCCATGAAAAAGGGCGCCAACCTTCAAGGTTGGCGCCCTTACTCGAGGCTATCTACTGGCCGCAGCAGCCCGCTAGCTGGGTCGGGAGAACAGCCTGGCTGTTCTCGCAGCAGCTCGCGCCGGGGGCGCAGCAGGGGCCGTCGGGGCAGCAGTCAGCCGTCTGCGAGGCGGGCTGAGCCTTGGCCGTGCAGCAGCTCTCGCCGGTGGCGCAGCAAGGCCCGTCCGGGCAGCAGTCGGCCGCCTGCGAGGCGGGTTGAGCTTTGGCCGTGCAGCAGCTCTCGCCGGTGTCGCAGCAGCTCTCACCGGTGGCACAGCAGTCCGCCGCTTTGGCATCTTTCGATTCGCAGCAGGCAGCGCCCGGAACACAGCAAGCACCGTTCGGGCAGCAGTCGCTGGCGGCCACGGCGGCCCCCAGGCTCAGGATGCTGGCCACCACGGCCAGGAGAGACAGTTTCAGAAAACGCATGATGAATACACTCCCATTTCTTGATTTAGTTTCAAGTCACCGCGCGAGCCGCGAGGCTCAGGCGCAGCGAGGGGGAGCGCGCTCGGCGCTTTGAGGAGAGCCCCAGTCGGCCCGTCGAGGCTCGGGTCGAGCGACCTGGTACGCAGACAGCGGGGCCGGGGCGGGAGGGGCGATGGCACGCTCCCCGCTCGAGCTCAGCGGGCATTCCGGGCTGGCGGCGGCGGGGGGAGCCAGAGATTGCGAGGGACCCGATTCGGGCTCGCAGCAGCAAACCACCTGGGCCGGCTCGGCACAGCAGCAACCGGCGGCCGGGTCGTCCCCACAGGGGGCGGACGAGCCGGGCAGCGCCAGCAGCATCAGGGCCAGCCAGATCCACAGGGTACGCTTCACAGTACCCCCGACTTCCGGGTCGCCCGGAAAGTTCCTGGCACGGGAAAAATCTGTAGCGGGCCTGATTGACCGGCTTTCCAGCGTTACCGTTCCCACCGCCCGGTATACCGGCTGCTCAGGTCGGTACCGCAGTCAGGACGGTAAGCACGGGGAGG
>CAZWUN010000012.1:24264-29218 GCA_964637145.1 uncultured Burkholderiales bacterium | reverse complement strand
GTTTACCGGCTTTCCAGCGTTACCGTTCCCACCGCGCGGTATACCGGCTGCTCAGGTCGGTACCGCAGTCAGAACGGTAAAGCGCTCAGAACGGTAGTCGTGGGGCGGGTTTACCGGCTTTCCAGCGTTACCGTTCCCACCGCGCGGTATACCGGCTGCTCAGATCGGTACCGCAGTCAGAACGGTAAAGCGCTCAGAACGGTAGGGCGCGGCTCGCATCCGGGGTCTCCTAGCGAGGGCCCCCGAAGCCCATCAGGCGCATCCGCTCCTGCGCCTCGGCCATCAGGGCGGCGCCGGCCCGGATGCGTTCCACGCCCTGCTCGAGGTGAGAGCGACTGGACTCCACGAAGAAGCGCTCGAGCAGCTCCACACCCTCCACGAACATGCGGCTGGAGGCCTCCATGCTCTTGCGGGAAGCCTCCGCGCCCTGGCGCAGCTCTTCGGATGGGAAGCTGGCCGGGGGCTTGAGGTTGTCCAGGGCTCGCTTACCCTGGCGCACATTGGCTGCGAACCACTCCACCGTGGGCCTGAGCTCGGCGGCCGATAGACGGTCGTCCAGGAAGGCCTCCACGGCCTCCTCCAGGCGCACGATATAGGCGAAGCGGGCCTGACCGGGGACCCCGGCCTCGACCTCGAAGGTGCTGGCCGACCCCATGGCCAGCTCCGGCAGGCGGGCCTGACACTGGCGGCAGACTTTGCTGCCGGGGGTATTCGACTCAGAGCAGCGTGGGCAGACCAGCCGGGGGGCGGCCGCTTCCAGTACCTGCTTGCGCAGCTCGAGCAGGCGGCTGGCTGTCTCCAGCACCATCTCGCAGCCCTTCTTGAGGTGCTCGCGGTTCTTGTCGGAGAAGTAGCGGCTCATCTCCTTGAGACCCCGCTTCATCTTCTCCATGCCGCGCGTGATCTCGGGGATCAGGGCCGAGACCTGCTCGTTTTCGGCCGGGCTCTTGACCCACTCCCGGGCGTCGCCCATGGCCTGCTTCCAGTGGTTGTAGAAGGCGTCCAGGCGGATGCGCAGAGGCTCGTCGGGGATCTGTCCCCGGGCCACGCCCAGGGCTACGCTGGCCAGTTCGTTGACCAGAGGGGACTCGGAGTAGGTCGGAAAGGATTCTTCTTCCTGGCGCAGGCGGTCGAAGGCGCCCAGCATGTTGTCAGCCGCTTCCTGAGCCTCCTGACAGCCTCGCACCAGGTGGTCGGCCTGGCGGTCGTCGAGCCAGCGGTCGATGCGTTTGAGACCGGCCTTCAGCCGTTCGAGCTCCTGACGGACGAGGGGGTCGAGCTCCTTGATCAGGGCTGTGGATGGGCGCAACTCCTTGCTGGAGCGATACTGGACGCGCAGCTGATCCACGAACACGGCCATGAACTTGAGACGGGCCGCCAGCTCGCGGGCCAGGGTCTTGTCCTGGGAGTTCTCGGAGCAGGCGCGGGCCGCCCGGATCAGCTCGTTGAGCGCGGCTGAACGGGAAAGCTCGAACGCCGGCACGGATCAGATGCCGAAGGAGCCGGCCAACCAGCCCAGGCTGGAGCCGAGCATGTTCCCCACGAACATTCCCGTCATCCCCGCCCAGGGATTGTTCATTCCACCCGCTGCAAAATAGCCCAGCGCGCCGCCCAGGCCGCCGCCGATCATGCTGCCGGCGAACCCTCCGTACATCGACATGGGGCTGAACATCATGGGGCCCATGAACATGCTCGAGCAGCCCCACAGCCCCCCCATGTAGCTCCCGAACATCGGGGACGGACCCCAGAATCCGGGTGTTGCAAACGGACTACAACCGATTCCCCACATGCTAGCTCTCTACCCCTTCTGTTGACTGCCCCCCATCATAACCGGATCGGACCGTTTTGAGAAGCACCCAGTTGTAAACTTCGGCGAGTGGACCGGTCCCCGTAACGTGCGGGTGAGAAACTTGTTTCGAACCCGCTC
This sequence comes from uncultured Burkholderiales bacterium, assembly GCA_964637145.1. Taxonomy (GTDB): domain Bacteria; phylum Vulcanimicrobiota; class Xenobia; order Xenobiales; family QWHO01; genus QWHO01. The sequence goes on along the minus strand of CAZWUN010000012.1, from coordinate 27,291 downwards.
CCAAAGTGTTGGGGCCCGGGCCGCTCGCCGAAGTTCCACCTGTCTCGGCGAGTGGACCGGTCCCCGTAACGTGCGGGTGAGAAACTTGTTTCGAACAGGAGTCCCCTCCGCCCGTGGCGCAGGATCCCCTTCCCATGCGCAATCTGCTCCTGAAACTCGCTTACAGCAATCTCTGGATCGCCCTGCAGGCGGGCGGGCAGGCCCTGATGACCCAGGCGATGCTGGGGCTGCCTTTCGACCTGCGGGCCGCCTGGCTCTGTCTTCTCTCCATGTTCTTCGTCTACACCTTCGCCAAGACGGTGCGTTTCGATCCCACCGCCGACGCCCTCAACGACCCCGAGCGGACCACCTTTCTGTTGCGCTGGCGCGTTCCCCTCATCGCCCTGGGCGTCCTGGGCTTCGGGTTGGGGGCCTGGCAGGCGCACCGCTGGCAGGTGCTCTGGCTCTATGTCTTTCCAGTTCTGACGGCTGTGTTTTACGACATCAAGTTCCTGCCCGCCAGCTTTCGCTACCGGCGCCTCAAGGACATCACCGGGGTCAAGAGCGTGGTGGTGGCTGTCGCCTGGTCGGTGCTGGGCACCCTGGTGCCGGTCAGCCTGGCAGGCCAGGGCTTCAGCCCGGGAGTGCTCTTCCTGCTGGTCTGGTTCTTTGCCATGTTCTTCGTCAACACGGTCTACTTCGATCTCGGCGACATGCGCGGCGACCGCGCCGAGGGAACCCTGACCCTCCCCCTCTGGTTGGGCTTCCGGGTCACGCGGATCATGCTGCTGGCCATCACGGTCGCCTGCGCGGGCGCCCTCTGGGTCGCGGTCCAGAGCGGTCTGGTGGGCCCCGAAGGCCACTGGATCAACGTGCTGTGCCTGTACCAGCTGGCCTTCGTCTGGCTGGCCCGCGATGAGGAAACGGAGCTGGGCTTTCTGTGCGACGTGGTGGCCGATGGAGCGTTCCTGGTGGGAGGGCTGCTGGCTCTGGCGAGCAGACTGACCTGAGAGAGGGCTACTCCGCCACCATCTTCTCGGCTTCCAGGCGGATCTCGGCCAGCTCCTCTGGCTCGATCTGCAGCTGCCGGGCGATGGCGTTGAGGTAGCGCAGCTCGGCGATCTGAATGCTGCCATCGGCGACCGACAGGCTGCAGAGCACCTTCATCAGCTTGCGCCGGCTGTCGTGTCGGGGGAACAGGCCATCCAGGTCGGGGGCCACCCCCTCTTGCATGAAGCGGCCCACCTCCAGAATCTCGTCCTCGCTGTAGCCGAGCCGGAGCAGGATGTTGCCCAGAATGGCCCTCTCCTTGTCGCTCACCTCGCCGTCGGCCCAGATCACTCCGACCAGACTCTTGAGCACTTCCCGTTCGCGATCATCCACCGGCTGGCTGCCCTCCGCTAAACACCTTGAACTTCGTCGTGCGACGAAGTTATCCGCCCTTTTCGGGGGCGGCGGCGCGAGCCCTGCAGAGCCACTCGGCAGCCCCCACGCCGGCGGCCCGCCCGGTGGCCAGGCAGGCGGTCAGGAGGTAGCCCCCGGTGGGCGCCTCCCAGTCGAGCATCTCGCCGGCCGCGAACACGCCCGGCAGGCGACGTAGCATCAGGTCGGGCCCCAGCTCCTCGAAGGCCAGGCCGCCCGCGGAGCTGATGGCCTCCTCCAGGGGGCGAGGGGCCCGCAGGCGCAGCGGGAGCGCCTTGATGGAAGCTGCCAGACGGCTCAAGTCATCCTCCAGGCTGGCGCTGACCAGCTCGCGCAGCAAACCGGCCTTGACCCCCTCGAGATGGGCTCGGCGGCGCAAGTGCTCGCTCAATGAGCGACTGCCCCGAGGCGAGGCGAGCTCGCGCTGCAGGCGCTCCAGCGTCCGGTCGGGAGCCAGGTCGAGCTGAATGGTCGCCTCCCCCCGAGCTTCGATCTCGTCGCGCAGGGCTGGCGAGTAGGGGTAGATCAGGCTCCCCTCCAGGCCGTGCTCGGTGACCACCAGCTCGCCTCGCCTGACCACCCCCGCGTGGGTCAAGGTCACCGACTTGACCGGATGGCCGGCATATCGTTGGCGGAACTTCTCGCTCCAGGCCACCTCGAATCCGCAGTTGGAGGGCCGCAGAGTGGCCACCGCCAGGCCGCGCTGGCGAAGCCAGGGCACCCAGGCCCCATCCGATCCGAGCTTGCTCCAGCTAGCGCCGCCCAGAGCCAGGACCACGGCCGGCGCGGCCACCGTGATCTCGCCCTCGGGGGTGCGCACCAGCAGCTCTCCCCCCGCGGTCCAGCCCACCCAGCGATGGCGCGTGTGCAGCTTCATCCCCTGCTCGCGCAGGCGGCGCAGCCAGGCCCGCAGCAACGGCGCCGCTTTCATCTCGCGAGGGAACACCCGGCCCGAGCTGCCCACGAAGGTCGAGATCCCCAGTTGGGCCGCCCAGTCTCGCAGCTGGGAGGGGCCGAATGCCCTCAGATAGGGTTCGAGCCGGGCCCGACCGGGGCCGTAGCGCTCCAAGAAGCTCTCGAAGGGTTCGGAATGAGTCAGGTTCAGCCCGCCCTTGCCGGCCAGCAAGAACTTGCGCGCCGGCGTGGGCATGGAATCGTGCAACTCCACCGAAAAGCCCCGTTCCAGCAGGGCCTCGGCGGCCATCAGTCCGGCCGGTCCGGCCCCGATCACCGCAGCATCCACGTCCTGATCTCCGCTCCTTGCGCACCCGGCCTCCAGTACATTACAACAAATCGATGAGAACCCTGCTGGCTTTCCTGCTCCTCACCACCCTGGCGACCGCCCAGCTCGAGACCCCCTGGTTCCTGGGCCTGGATGGTGGCGTCTACCGCGGCCTCGAACGTGTCGGCCTGGGCACCGGCACGAGCCTGGCCGTGGCGGGAGACACCGCCTACCTGATCGGCCAGGACCGGCGCCTCTGGAGCGCCGGCCCCCGGGGCGACTGGCAGGTCGCCGACCAGCTCGCCCGCGCCTCGCGGGTGGCGGTGGCCTCGGACGGGGCCGTCTACCTGCTCGGCATCGACGGCGGCGTCTATCGCCAGGGCGTGGGGCGCGTCGGTCTGGGC
>CAZWUN010000012.1:4313-24254 GCA_964637145.1 uncultured Burkholderiales bacterium | reverse complement strand
TGCAACCCGGCAACCCGCGGTGCCGTTGGTCAAGGCGCGTCGGTCTTGGCCTGGGCAGCGACCTGGCCGTGGGAGCCGGGCACGACCTGTTCGTCGTGGGCACCGACAGCCGCATCTGGGTCTCGCCTTCCGCCTCGGGTGCCTGGGTGCCCTATAACGCGCTGGCCCTGGCCCGCCGGGTGGCGGCCGGGCCGGACGGCACCGTGGCCCTGATCGGCACCGACCAGGGCGTTTACCGCCTGACTCCTGACCACATCGAGCGACTTGGCCTGGCCACCGGCCGGGAGGTCGCCGTGCGCTCGGACGGAACCGTGTTCATCGTGGGCACCGATAGTGCCGTCTACAGCTACGACAACAGCGCCTGGCAGCGCCTGGGGGACGGCCTGGCAAAGGCCGTCGTCTGGCCCCGCTGATATGGCCCGCCGTCTGATTCTCTGGCTGCTGCTCAGCCTGGCTCTGGCTGGCGCCGAGCCTTCGGTGGTGGATGCGCTGCTGGCCCGCGAGCTCACCCCGGACGCGGCGGTGCAGGTGGCGCTGTTGCAGAATCCGGCCGTGCAGGCCCTCTACAGCCAGGTGAACATTTCCCAGGCCGATCTGGAGCAGGCCTCGTTGCTCGTCAACCCGGTCTTCTCCACCTCGGTGCGATTCCCCGATCAGGCCGAGCCCGTCAACACCGAATTCGGCCTCAGCTGGAACCTGCTCGACCTCTTGCGTCGGGCTGATCGCGAGCAGGTGGCAAGCACCCAGCTACGACAGGCTCGGCTGGAGGTGGAGGACCGCCTGCTCGAGTTCCGCCAGGAGGTGCAGGAGGCTTACTTCCATTACCAGGCTCAACGCCAGTCGGTGGATCAGCTGGAGATCGTCCTGCAGGCCTCCCATGCAGCCTCGGAACTACACCGACGCCAGTATAAGGCCGGTAACGTCCCACAGGTCGCTCTGGCTCAGGCCGAGGCCATGGAACTGGAGGCGCGGATCGCGCTCGACCAGGCTCGCTACCGGCTCGAGCAGGACCAGGTCAGGCTCAACCTGTTGCTGGGCCTGGCGCCTGAGCGAACCCTCCAGGTCAGCAAGCTGTCCGACATCCCCCAACAGGAGATCGCTCTGGAAGGGCTCGAGCAGCGGGCCTTGAATTCGCGTCCCGACCTTGAGGTTGCTCGCCTGGAGGTGGAGGCCGACCAGCAGAACCTGAAGCTGGAAGCCGGCGGCCTGCTCGATGAGGTCTCCTTCGGGGTCTCCCGCGAGACGGAAGCCGAGGCCGGAGGGCCAATCGTGACCGGTCCCGACGTTCAGTTCCCGGTCCCCCTGTTCGACCGGCGCCAGGGGCGGGTGGCCCATTACCGGGCCAAGACCGACCAGAGCCGCCAGTTGCTGGATTCTCGCCGACAGAAGGTGCGGGCCGAGGTGCGCATTGCCTTCAGCCAGCTGGCCGCCGCCCGCCTCAAGGTGGAGCAGTTGCGCGATCAGATGATCCCCAAACGGCGCCAGATCCTGCTATTGTCCCGACCCTACTATGACTCGATGCTGCTGGGTGTGTATCCCCTGCTGCAGCTGCGTCAGGACCTGGCTCGCACCCGCCTGGAGCTGCTGGAGGCCATCGCCGACTACTGGTCGGCCCGGGCCCACCTCGAGCGTACCGTCGGAGGACGACTCTGATGCTGACCCGCCGGACCCTGCTGAGCTCAGGCGCCGCCCTGGGCGCCCTGGCCACCCTGGGCGCCCCCGCCCAGGGTACCCCCAACTACGTCCCTGTGGAGACCCCCAACGGACGCTCCTTGCCCTGGAAGCTGGTAAAGGGGGTCAAAGAGTTTCACCTGGTGGCCGAACCGGTCAAGCGCGAGTTCGCCCCCGGGATGGTGGTGGACTGCTGGGGCTACAACGGCCTCACCCCCGGCCCCACAATCGAGGCCGTGGAGGGGGATCGGGTGCGAATTCTGGTCACCAACAAGTTGCCCGAGCCCACCAGCGTGCACTGGCATGGAATCTACTTGCCCAACGGGATGGACGGGGTGAGCGGCCTTACCCAGGGCCCCATCCGGCCTGGCCAGACCTTCCGCTACGAGTTCACCTTGCGCCAGCACGGCACGTTCATGTACCACCCGCACGCCGACGAGATGACCCAGATGGCGTTGGGAATGATGGGCTTCTTCGTGGTCCACCCCCGGGTGCCGCGCAGCCCGCGGGTGCAACGCGACTTCTGCATCTTCCTGGCCGAGTGGTTCATCGAGCCGGGAACCTCCCGGCCCAATCCGATGGTCATGCTCGACTTCAACACCTTTACCTTCAACTCCAGGGCCTATCCGGGTACCGCCCCGCTGGTGGTCAAGACGGGCCAACGGGTGCGCTTGCGGCTGGCCAATCTAAGCATGGACAGCCATCCCATCCACATCCACGGTTACTCGTTCCAGCAGGTGGCGACCGACGGGGGCGAGATCCCCCCCAGCGCGCGCTTTCCCGAGACCACCGTCAACGTACCCGTGGGCAGCACCCGCACCGTCGAATTCCTGGCCGACGTGCCAGGCGACTGGCCGCTGCACTGCCATAAGACGCACCACGCCATGAACGCGATGGGCCACGACATCCCCAATATGCTCGACGTGGACCAGTCGGGCATCCAGGGCAGCATCGAGGAGTTGTTGCCCGACTACATGCCGATGGGCGAGACGGGGATGTACGAGATGGCCGAGATGAACATGCCCCTGCCCCCCAACACCCTCAAGATGGGCGGCACACCCGGCCCCTACGGACCCATCGACATGGGCGGGATGTTCACGATCGTCAAGGTGCGCGACCACCTGCCCAACGGATACCGGGACCCGGGCTGGTACCGCCAGCCGCCGGGCACCCAGGCGCGGCCGGTGGGCCCCCGGACCAAACCGTCCCCCTCGCCTCACCAGCACCACTGATGGCCCGCCCGAGCTGCCCCCGCTGCCACCGGGCCCTGCCGGTCTGCCTGTGCCACCTGGTGCGGCCCTTCACGGCTGCGGCCGAAATCCTGATCTTGCGCCATCCTCGCGAACAGCGCTCGCGTCTGGGAGTCAACACGGCCCAGCTGGTGGCCCTGGCGGTGGAGAACTGCCGGCTGCTCGACGGGCTCGACTTCGAGCGCGATCCCGAGCTGCGAGCCTGGCTGACCGGAGCCTGCCTGGTCTATCCCGGTCGCCAGGCGGTGGATCTGGCCAGCCTGACCCAGGCCCCCCGCCGCCTGGTCTTCCTGGACGGAAGCTGGCGCGGCGCAGCCCACCTCCTTCGCCGCAACGACCTCCTGGCTGGCCTGCCCCGCCTCACCTTCCAGGCCCCCGCCTCGCGCTACCTGTTTCGCCGACAGCCCCGTCCCGAGTGCACCTCTACCGCCGAAGCCGTCTACTGGTGCCTGGAGCGAATGCCAGGGGGAAGCTCGCAAGAGCACGCCAATCTGCTCGAGCTGCTCGACTTCCTGGTGGCCTGCCAGGCTCGCGCCTCGGCGGCGACGAATCCCTGAAGGGTGAAGTCCACCAGCGGAAAGATTGCCCGCGCCCTGGCCCACCAGACCCAGAAGGTGGTGCCCAGGACCCACCAGCGCCGCTTTCACTCGCTCTTATTCATCCTGGCCACCGTGCCGCTCTTCGTGTTGACCTGGTTCGTGCCTCGCCACGCCCTGGTGGCCGCCCACGCGGCCGCCGCCCGGGGCGACCTGGAGCAGCTCGGGCGGCTCTACAGCAAGGACCCCGAGTCGCTCTCCCATGAGGACGTTGGAGGAGCCAGGGCCCTGCACTATGCCGCTCTGAACCACCAGCTCGAGGCAGCTCGATTTCTGGTCGGCCACGGGGTGGAGGTGGATGCCACCAACCTGCAGGGCCAGTCCGCCCTGTTCTATGCCGTCAGCGCAAACAGCTCCGACATGGTGGACTACCTGGTCGCCTCCGGGGCCGATCCCGACCGCGCCGACCGACATGGACTGACCCCGCTCTACCTGGCAGTGGCCCGGGGATTTCCCGGCATGGTGGAGACCCTGTCCGGCTACCGGGTCAAGACCGAGGTCGAGCACGCCTCGGGTCAGTGCGTTCTGCACGAGGCCGTGCTGCGCGGCAACCCCTCCATCGTGAGGTTGCTGCTGCGCATGGGGGCCGACAGGAACCGACCCGATCGGCGAGGAGAAACCCCGCTGCAAATCGCTCAGCGCCTCAAGCTGCTGGAGGTCGAGGGGGTGTTGCGCGAGAGCGCCACCGTCGGCGCAGGAACCGTACGCTCGAAGCGGAACTAACGACCGCCCCTGCGGCACCTGCATCTATTGACGGAGTTCGAGAAAACCGATGAAACCCTACTTCCTGTGCGCCCTGCATCCGAGTCGACCGCTGTCTTTGCGCGGCACTTCCGAGGGCGACGTGGGCTGGGTCGACTGGAATGAGCGCAAAGTGCTCTCCCACTGGAGCACGGGCCAGAAAGGCCTGTCAGCCGTGGCCCTGGAGCCCTCCACCGAGCGCTGCGCCACGCTGGGCACCGGCCTGGTCAAGGTGTGGGAGGGCCAGCGCGAGCTTGGGGCCTATCCCATCGAGGGCACCAACCTGGCCTTTGCCGGAGGCCTCCTGTGGGTAGGCCGACCCGGATCCCTGGTAGGGCTCGACCCGGCAACCGGCGAGGTGCGCCACGAGCTCTTGGAGGAGAAGTTCTCCAACCTGAGCCTGTTCGCCGTGCACGAGAGCACCCTGGCCTGGTCGGGCATGGGTGCCGCCGACGTGCTGGTGGTGGACGCCTCCACCGGCGCTATCAAGAACCGCATCGAGTCGGTGGGCGAGATCTTCGCGCTGGCCATCCATCCCGATGGACAGCGCCTGGCCGCCAGCCTGACCGGCAGTGGCAACACCGTCATGCACGCGGTGCAGATCTGGAAGCTCGAGACCGGCCTGTATGAGCGCAAGTTCTCGATCCCCTTCCAGGCCATGTCCCTGGCCATCAGCCCGGACGGCAGCTGGGTGGTCACCGGCGACTCCATGGGTGCCCAGCTGTGGGACTACGCCCGGGGTGGACCCGAGCGGCGCTTTGCCCTGCGCGAGACGGCCGCCGTGGAGGGTCTGGGTCGCATCGAGCGCCCCAAAGCCGGACTGGTGACCGCCGTGCGCTTTGACGGCGAGCAGTTGATCACCGATGGTCAGGAGCTGTCCGTGTGGGATCTGACCGGCGGCGAACGGTTGTGGGCGCTGGAGGTCACCGGTGTTTGAGGTCTCCCGGGCGTCCGAGCAACCCGAAATCTATCTTTTGAAGGATACAGACAGCGGAACCGAGGCCCGGGTGGCTCCCCATCGAGGGGGCATGCTGATGAGCCTGGTGGTGGATGGCAAGGAGGTCTTCTTTCTCGACCGCGAGACCTTCGACGACCCCAGTAAGAACGTGCGCGGTGGCATGCCCCTGCTCTTCCCCATCTGCGGCCCCCTGGAGGGTGGCCGCTACCAGGTGGACGGAGTCGAGCACAAGATGGGCCAGCACGGGTTCGCGCGTGGTCGCCGCTGGCGAGCCATGGAGACGAGCACCCAGGAAGCCGCCTCGGTCATGCTCGAGCTCGAGTCCGACCGCGAGACCCAGCGCTCTTATCCGTGGGACTTCCGCCTCGACTACGTCTATTCGGTCAAAGGCAAGACGCTGCGGCTCGAGCAGATCTTCAAGAACCGGTCCGAGACCTCCATGCCGATCCAGTTCGGCCTCCACCCCTACTTCCGGGTGGGCGACAAGGAGCGGCTCGAGTTCGAGATCCCCGCCCACCGCTATCAGGATACCCGCAACTGGACCGAGGGCGACTTCTCGGGCCGCTTCCCCTACGAGCAGGACGCCATCGACTGGGTGTTTCTGGACGTCTCCCGCCAGGAGGCGACCGTGCGCGATCCCGAACGGGGGCTCAAGCTGCACCTGCGCTTTGACGAGGCCTATCCCTACCTGGTGTTCTGGACCATCAAGGGGGCCGAGTTCGTCTGTCTCGAGCCCTGGAGTGCCCGGCGTTTCGCCATGAACACCGGCCAGGGACTGGTGCAGGTGCCTCCCGGGGAGACTTTCCGCACCTGGTTCGAGCTTTCCGCCGAAGCCCTGTAGGTCTCAAGTGGGGGCCGAGGAGGTTCCGTCGAGATGCCCGTACCGGGCATGAGAACCCGGGCAGCACATCCGGGTCGATAAGGGTTCCCTGAGCAGTGCAGATACATCGTTACATCAGCCACACGCGGCGTCTTGGATCTTGGCTTCGAGATCCAGGTGGGATCGTCGTCGCCGAGGTGGAACATTCGCCCCTATGAGTGGTGGAAAATTCGAGCAGGTCCGGCAAGCATGCGAACGCGCCAAGGCGGGCGACTGGTCCCACGAGGAGCTGGACGCCTTCGTGCAGGCGCTCCTGGGCAAACTGCGCGCCCAGAAAGAGGCCATCGCAGAATACGTGGCCGAGACGGCCTACCAAGGCCACCAGGAGGTGGAAGTCGGCCTGAGCGGCGCCCAGAAATTCGAGGACGGCCTCGAGAAGATTCTGGCCTCCAAGGATCAACAGGCAATCGACGATGGGCTCAAGCTGATCTCAGAGGGTGACTCGCTCATCAACGAGGCCATGGGGCTCAACCGGAAAGAGCGGCGCAAGCTGGAAGAAGAGTAACCTCGGGTGCCGGCCGGCCTTCTTTCGCCGCCGCCCAAAGGTCCGCCCTGGCTGCGCGACCTTGGAGAAGCGCAATCCGATGCGCTGAAGCCGCCTGGCCCGCCGCGTGCACGAAGGCCTGGCTCAGCTGAGCCGGCAAAAAGGTTCCCTTTCCGCAGCCCTACAATGCGGCTGCCCGTGAGCGGTTGCAGAGCTCCTGGGCTCAAGGATTCTCCAAGGCCTGTCCAAGCTCGGCTCAAGCCTTCGAGGCTAGACTCGGACATGCCCCGGAATCCGAGCCTCGAGGAGGAAGCCTACCATGCTCACCGCCCTGAACGTCCTTGCCAGAGGAGGGCTTCCCCTCAAAGCGCTCGAGAGGACCGGTCACGACCGGCAAGCCGATACCTTCGTCCCCGGCTCTGGGGAGGTCATTCTGCCAGGTCTGCGAGCCCTGGCCCTGGCGGCCGGACTGGGTGCGACCCCGCCAACTGGCTGCCCCATCCAGCAGAGAGTCACTGCAGTGCTGGCCCAGACACTCGAATTACCTGCCGATCAGTTGCCAGCCTCGGCCAGCCTGTTTGACGACCTGGGCGGAGACTCGATCGACTGGTTCGAGTTCGTGACCGGCCTGGAGGCCGAGTTTCAGGTGAGGATCTCGGAAGAGGACGCCGGGCGGATCCGGAGCATCGCCGACGCCGTCAGCCACCTCAAGTCGAGGGGGGGACTGCGGTGAGCACCATCGCTCTCAAAGAGCTCTCCCAGTTTGCCGGGCAGGTCGCCCGCCGCCAGGAAGCCTTTCAGGGGGCTGCTGACACCCGCGTGGAGGACCGGGTCGAGATTCTCTCCAGCGGGGCGGGCGCGCTTCTCGAGTGGTCCTACCAGCGAGGCGCGCCCCAGGTAGCAGCGCTCTTCGAGGTGAGCCGACACCAGGGGGCGGGTCATCGCTACGGCTGCATGGTGGCTCTGGGCGCGCTGGGAGAGCAGATCGAGCCGGCCTCGTTCCCCAGGATGGCCCGCGCCGTGACCACCGCCACGGGGAGGTTCCCCGAGAGCCGCGAGGAGATCCTGGAGGGGGGCCGGAGCGCCCTCATCAGCATGGCCATCGGCTCGCAGGAGACCGTGGCCCTTCAGGTCCTGGCCTACCTGGGAGGAGGGACGGCGACCGGCGTGGCTCTGCGAGAGATCGGGAAACTGCCGGACTGACTTCTTCCAACCTCTTGCTGGCTCAGGCCCGCCGGATAGAAGTCCAGCCCGCTAAGGATTCTTCCGCTTCACGCGCACCCCGCCCAGAGTGACGCTGTGCTCGCTCACGTCGACAGCGGCCTTCGTCCCCCGCGTGCCGCAGGCCATCCGCAGGTCGGCGCTCGCCTGGTGCACTCTAGCCGCTGCCTGGCGCAGTTCGTGAGCCTCGCCGCCGAGCGTCTCAATCTGACGCCGGGTGTCGGCGCGCCATGCCTCTTCGCTGGGAAGATGCTCTTTGTTCGACCCGATCAGCATGGCGGCCAGCATTGAGCCGAACATTGTGAAGGAGAGCCCCACCGCCACCATCTCGTGGCCCGTGGCCATGCTGGCCAGGGTCACCGGAAACGCGGCGCCGGCCGTGTAGAAAAGCCCCCTGGCCAGCCTGTCCTGGGAGGTCGGTTTGACCAGGTGCTGGTTGTAGCCCGGACCGCAGTTGTACGATACGTCCAGGCAGTGGGCCAGGCCGACCTGGTCCTCATCTTTCTGATCCGCCAGCGCCAGCCAGAGGTTCTCCTCCGTCTCTCGATCGGCCAGCATCATGCGGGGCGTCACTTGCCAGCTCGACGCGCTTGTCGGGGACACGTTCATCGATTCGAGTGTAGAGCCGAGGTCTGAAATTTTTCAGACCTCTGCGCTACCCTGCCCGCATGGAACCCGTGCGGACACCTGGCTCGATGGGTTGGACCCGGCCGCCACGCCACGCATGGGTGGAGCAGAGCGATGCCCACAGCTTCCAATTTGGCCAATCGCCCCTCAGGAGCACCGAGGATCTGGTACAGAACCCCGGTTCCCTTCCACCCGAGGGGCGCGACGTGGTCTACTTTCTGCAGCGTGATTGCAGCTATATGGGCCCGGGCACGGTGCGAAGCTACGCCACGCACATGGCCCGAGAGGTCGGCTTCGGTCTGGCGTGGGGCGCCGGACTCACGGTGCTGGGCGCCGTTTCCATCGCGTTCTCCGGGCCGGGGCTGGGACCGGAGGGCTCGCTGATCGGGGTGGGGCTGGTCATGGGAACGAGCCTGCTGGCCGGGGTTTACAGCGGACACAAGAACTTCGGCATCCGGCGACAGGAGTATCCTCTTTACGGGGAGTGCATCCCCGGTAAGCTGGCCAATGCCGATGGGCATCTGACCTTCTTTCCCCACGGAAACAGGGAGAGCCCCGTCCGCCTGGAGCGTTATGCCAGGGCCGACGTAATCCCGGGCGGGGAGCCGCCCGCTTACGGTTTTCGCGGGCCGGGATGGGCCTGGTGGGACGGCGCCAGCCCCGTCGTCAAGAGGAAGCTCGCGTTCGACTAACTGAGACCCGGGCAGGGTTCGGCGCCTGGCGTCCGAGAATGCTGGGCGATGCGCTACGCCATCGGGGGGGTGCTGCTCTGGCTGGCCTCGCAGAGTCTCTGGACCTGGCCCGTGCCCAAAGCCTGGGAGATCGGCATCGGGGTCACCGAGTGGGGGCACTGGTTCTTTCTGGTGTGCCTGGGAGTGGCTCTGGTCATGGGACGTCGCCGGGAGACCCTGGTGGTCTTGCTGGCGGCCCTGATCGCTCTCATCCCCGCGGGTCGAGCCCTGGTCCAGAGCCGGGGGGAGCTTTCCGTCCTGAGGCTCTTCACCGGGGTCCCGGTGGGACCGTTCCAGGTCGAAACGCTGGAGTTCTCCCCCGGGCTGAAGCTCGACCTCTACCAGCCAACCAAGCCCAGGTCCGCCCTGTGCATCCTCAACGTGCACGGGGGAGCCTGGGCCCGGGGCCACCGCGCCGAGTTCGCCGGCCTGAACGGTTACCTGGCCGGTCTGGGCTATGTGGTGGCCTCGGTGGACTATCGCCTGGCTCCCGCCACGAAATTCCCCGACCAGCTCGAGGACCTCTCCCAGGCCCGCGCGTTCTTGCAGGAGCGAGGTTTCGAGCAGTTCGCCTGGGTGGGTCGCTCGGCCGGCGGACAGCTGGCGATGCTGGCCTGCTACCGGCACGGCGATCTCGGGGTGGTCAACTTCTACGGGCCCACGGACATGGTCTGGAGCTACCACCACCCGGGCAACCCCCTGGTCCTGGATACCACCCAGGCCATCCTCGACTACCTGGGCGGCCCGCCCGAGGAGAAGGTCGATGCTTACCGACAAGCCTCTCCGATTCACTGGCAGGGGCCGCTCCCCCCCACCCTCATCCTGCACGGAGGTCGCGACGACGTGGTCTTTCTCGAGCAGAGCCGCGCGATGAAAGCGTCTCGCGGCGTCGAGCTCGAGGTCTATGGGTGGGCCAACCACGGCTTCGACATCAACTTCAGCGGCCCGTCGGGACAGTTATCGACCGCGGCGGCAGCACGGTTCTTGACCAGGCTCGAGTCCCGGTAATTTAACGCCGAGCGGAAGTCACCGGGACAGCCCCGAAGCAGGCGCAAATGAGCGACCCCTCCGAGCCGGACCTCCTCCTCGTGGGTGCCGGGGTCATGAGCGCAACCCTGGCGATCCTGGTCAAGAAGCTCGATCCGGCCCTGCGAATCGAGGTGCACGAAGCCCTGGCCGGGGAGGCTCGCGAGAGCTCCAACGCCTGGAACAATGCCGGCACGGGCCACGCGGCCCTGTGCGAGCTGAACTACACCCCGATGGCGAGCGATGGCAGCATCGACCTCTCCAAGGCGCTGGAGGTCAACACCGAGTTCGACCTCTCCCGCCAATTCTGGGCCTCTCTGGTCCGGCAGGGGGACGTGGTGACGGCCGCGGAGTTCATCCAGCCCGTGCCCCATATGAGCTTCGTGTGGGGGGCCGAGGGCGTGGCTTACCTGCGTCGGCGCTTCGAGGCTCTCTCGGGGCACCATTGCTTCTCCGAGATGGAATTCTCCCGGGACAGACAGCAGCTCCAGGAATGGATCCCGCTGGTCATGGAAGGCCGCGACGCCGACCAGGAGGTGGCGGCGACCCGGGTCGCCTCGGGCACCGATGTCAACTTCGGGGCGCTCACGCGCGGGATCATCTCGTATCTGCAGAGCCAGGACAACTTCGAGGTCCACTTCTTCAGCCGGGTCCAGGACCTTCGCCGGGAGAAGGGACGCTGGTCGGTGCGCGTCCTGGACGAGAAGACAGACGAGGAGCGAGAAGTGCGGGCCCGGTTCGTCTTCCTGGGCGCCGGCGGGGGGGCGCTGCCTCTGCTGCAGAGCTCCGAGATCCCCGAGGGCGAGGGCTATGGGGGCTTTCCCGTCAGCGGGCTCTGGCTTCGCTGCGACGATCCCGGCTTGTGCCAGCGTCACGACGCCAAGGTGTACGGCCGAGCTTCGGTGGGTTCACCGCCGATGTCCGTGCCCCACCTCGACCGGCGCCACGTGGACGGAACGCTCTCGCTGCTCTTCGGGCCCTACGCCGGCTTCTCGACGAAGTTTCTCAAGCACGGCTCTTCCCTGGACCTGCTCGACTCCATCGACCCCGAGAACATCCTGCCGATGCTGGCGGCGGGAAAAGACAACCTGGCCCTGACGCGCTATCTGATCGGGCAGGTTCTCGAAAGCCCCGAGGAGCGCTTCGAGCTGCTGAGAAAGTTCTTTCCCAGGGCCCGCCCGGAAGACTGGCGGCTGGAGGTGGCCGGGCAACGCGTGCAGATCATCAAGAGGGATGCCGAGCACGGCGGGGTGCTGCAGTTTGGAACCGAGCTGGTCTGCGCCTCGGATGGCTCGCTGGCGGCCCTGCTGGGAGCCTCGCCGGGAGCGTCGACGGCGGTGAGCATCATGCTCGAGCTGCTCGAGCGCTGCTTTCCCGAGCGAATGCCGGGGTGGCGCTCCAGGCTGGAGACGATGATCCCCTCGTTTGGCCGCTCCCTGGTCGAGGACGCCAGGCTGTGTCGTCGGGTGCGGGCGGAGACGGCGGATGTGCTGGGGCTGAGGGGCGCAGCGACCCGAGGCTGACCGGCGGCCAAACCTATTGGCTTGAAGTTCCCAGCGCCAGAGCGACGGCAGACTCCCTAACTTGTCAGAGCCGGTCTGCCCAATAGTCGGGCTTGCGGCTCGCGTGTGCCACCGCCACCAAGTAGACGGTTTCATCTCGCAAACAAAAGAAAATCTTGTACGGAAAGCCTGCGAGCAGCGCCTTACGCACCGTTGCTTGGTACCCCGGGTAGGATTCTGGCATCGTCAGCATCCGGCGAGTGGCACGGTCGAATGCTTTCAGGAAGCGTTCCGCGACATCCGGGTCTACGCCGGCATAATGGCGGACGACTTCCTCGAGCTCGGCGCTGGCCTCCGGGTGATACTCGAGCTTCAAACCAGCTTTGCGTCTTGTATGATAGTCCTCACTCGATCGCGGACGACATCCCCTGAAATAGACTTAACCTTTCCACTGTCGATTTCCTCAACGCGCCGCTCGATCTCGGCGCTCCAGATGCGATCCCACTCTCCAGGCTCCAGTTCCTCCGCCTCGTCCTCCAGGCTGGCTAACAACTGGGCGGCGATGGACGCACGCTCTTGTGGGTCCAGCTTCAGAACTGTATTCAGGGCTTCTTGGCCTTTGGTGGTCACGACAGTCGCCTCCTGTGCAATCTGCATGTAGTCTAACACTAAACCCTGTGGTCCGGTCCACTCTTCCGGAAAGGGCCCTGCCGTTACGGAATCGGTGATCAGGAGGTGATCAATTCCGCCTGCCACGGTCCCGCAAAACCAGTCGGGGCGCCATTATGAAGCCCCCATGTAAGCTCCCCGGATAAGAGCGACGATTCTTGCGTTTCGTACGGGTTCGGGGAACCGTAAGCTCACTTTACGCGGTGGTGCCTTCGGGGGCGCCTCCATCAAGTCTGTCGGCGCAAGTGACTGCAAGACCTTCAGCACCTCACTTTACCAGGCCCCTCCGGTCGACCCGCTGCCGCCGCCCGAGTTCCAGCGCCCGCTCGAGCCATCCGCCTTGCCCGAGTCGGCAGCTTTCTGGCGCTGCTCGGCCTGCCTGGCCTCCTGGGCGGCCTCGGTCTGCCGGCGCTTCTCGGCCTCCTTGCGCTCCTGAGCCTCGCGCTCGGCGCGGCGGGCCCGCTCCTCGGCCTCGCGCTTGGCGGCCACGGCTGACCGGGCGGCGCTGACAAGCTCTTCGAAGCGGCGCTTGCCCTGCGAGACCGCCTGGGAGGCGGCCGAAGCGGCCTGATCCGCCTCGCTGTCGGCCTCGCCGGCGCGACGCGCAGCCGCATCGTAGTCCTTCGAGCCAAGCTCCGAGCGGGCGCTCTGCAGCTTGCTCTCAGCCTGACTCAGGCGGCTGCGGGCCGAGGAGAGCGAGCTGTCCTCCACGTCGTGACTGACCTGGCCGTGGCCGTCCACGCTGGTGCTCCAACGCTCGGAGGCGGCCTTGCTCAGAGCCGACTTCGCGCTGGAGACGGCCTGCTCGGCGGCGCTCACTTTCGAGCGCGCCTGCTCGTAGGCCTGGCGGTCGGCCTCGATGGCCCGGTCCACCTGACCGCGCTTGCTCTCGGCCTCGGACACGGCCTGGCGGGCCGGGTCGGGCTGGGCCGGGCGCCTGTCCACCAGCGAGCGAGCCTCGTCCAGCTCGCGCGTGGCCTGGGAGTAGAGCCGCTCGGTGTCCGAGCGCACGTAGCTCTCGGACAGCTTGCTGCGGGTCTGGTTGAAGCGGCCCTCCACGGTGGAGAGCTCCTTTTGAACCTCGACCTGCTTTTTGGCCACCGCCACCAGGCCCCTGAACTCGGCCTCGTTGGCCGAGACCACCTGGGCGGTGGAGAGCGCCGAGGAGTTGGCGACCGAAGAGCTCTCGCCCGCCTGGCGGGTGGCCTCCTCGTAGGTCTGCGAGCCATGCTGGCGATGGGCGGCCGCCAGCTTCTCGCGGGCCGATTGCAGCTGAGAGCGTGCCTGGGCAAGCTGCGAGGCGGGGAGGCTGTGGCGCACCTCGCCAAACCCCGAGACCTGCTCGCTGAAGGTCTTGCGCTCGGCGGCCGAGAGCGCCTTCTCGGCCGCTTCGATAGCCTGGCCGGCGCTCACCTGAGCAGAGCCCGACTGCTCCCAGGCCTTCTGATCCGAGGCCATGAGCGCTTCGGTCTTCTGGCGCAGCTCCTCGGCCCGATTGACAGCCTTCTCTTCCTCGTAGGGAGCGCGCTGCGAGCGGGTGATCTGCGAGCGAGACTGGCCCACCGCCTCGGTGGCCAGGCCGAGCTGCTGGCGAGCCGGAGCGCGCACATACTCGGCCGAAGCCCGCTTCTTCGTCTCCGACAGCCGCTGCTCCAGGGCCGGCAGCGCTCTGTCCATCTCGACCTGCTTGTGAGCGGTGGCCACCATGGTGGAGAACTCGGCCTGGAAGCGGGCCACCACCGAAGCCGAGGAGCCACTCGAAGCCGATGCCGATCGGGAGGATGCCTGACCGAGGCGCAGACCCTCCTCGTAGGCCTGGCCGGGCATCTGGCCCTGAGCGGCGGCGTGCTGCTCGCGGGCGGTGGTGAGCTGGCCGCGAGCCTCTTCCAGGGTGGTGGGATCGACGGCATGCTCGACCGGTCCGTAGCCTGCCACGTCCTGGTGGAACTTTCGCGTCTCGGCCTGGCTCAGGTCGCGCGCGGCCGTGCCGATGTCGCCAGCGGCCCTTTCGATGGCGGCGCCGGCAGCCTGGTAGATCTGCTGGTCGGCGTCCATGGTCTGCTCGGTGCGCTGGCGCACGGCCCGGGTCTCGTCGAGGGCCTGCTGGGCGGAGTAGGGATCGCGCGGCTGGCGAGCCACCTTCTCGCCCGCCTCAGCCAGTTGGGCCTGGGCCTGGCTCAGAAGCTCGCGGGCGGCCGAGCGCACGTAAACCGCGCTGGACCGGGTCTGAAGGCCTTCCAGCTCGCGAGTGAGCGAGGCCAGCTCGCCCTCGGCCCTGGTCTGGCGACCGGCCAGAACCGACTCGGCCCGCTGCAACAGCGCGAGCTGCCCGGCCGACACGCCCAGCTCCTCTGCGGAGCGCTCCAGGTCCTGTCGTGCTTCCAGCAAGTGGGCCTGATCGGCATTCTTTTGAGCGGTCTTGATCCAATCCATGGCCCTGGCCAGCGAGCTGCCCGAGAGCTCGACGCAACCCGCCAGGTTCTCGCCAGAGTGAATCTCGCGGGCCACCAGAGGCTGCACCTCGGGGGCGTAGGTCTGGTTGAGCCGCTCGAAGCTCTGCTCCACCTCGCTGCCCAGCTTTTCATGGCGCGAAAGCCGCTCGGCGCTGGTGGCAGGATACTCGGCCAGTGCCTGGCGGGTCTTCTCCACCCGCTCACGGGCCTGGCCCAGCATGGCCCGCAGGCCGTCCAGGCTCTCGCCGGCGCTCTCCAGGCTGCCCTTGGAAAGAAGCGGGCCGGCCTGCTTGAGCAACAGGGCCCCCTGTCCGGTGAAGCTGTTCACCTCGTGGTCTTTCTCGGCCAGCACCCGATCAGGCGTGCCCTGGCGGAACAGGCCCAGCTGCTGCAGACCGGCGGTCAACTCCAGGCGAGCCGCTTCCACGGCGGCCTCGACCTGGGCCAGCTCGCGGGGGGCCGCGCCGCGGCGGTCCTGATCCAGCTCCACGGTCTTGTGCAGGTGTGCCACCAGGTCGCTCACCCCATCGGTCAGGGCCTTGATCTCCTCGGCCGCGCTGTCTTTGGTAGCGGCACGGGCGGCCGTATCCAGGCGAGCGGAGAGCTGGTCGCTGGCCTGGCGGGCCCAGCCCAGGTCGATCCCCTGCACCTGGCTCTGAGCCGTTTCCAGCGCGGGAAGAAGCCTGCTGCGGGCCTGGCCGGCAAAGGCCAGCAGCGCTTCCGCCTCGCCCACCATGCGGCCGGCCGACTCGCCCAGCTTGGAGCCCTTCTTCAGCTCGTCATAGGCATACACGGGATCGTTGGACTTGGCTTCCATGTCGGCCCGGGCCGCCGGCAGAAGGCTCTCGGCCACGGCCCCGGCGGCGAACGGACCGCCCGCCTTCACCAGCTCTCCGGAGACCTGCGTGGCCTGCTCCAGGCGAGTGTTCAGGCCTGCCAGGTAGCTCACGATGTGCTCTTGCTTGCTCTCCAGCTCCTCGTGGTTGGCCTCGGCCTGCTGGCGCCGCTGCTCGATCTGGTCGAGCACCTCCAGCATCGACTTCTCGTAGACGCGCGAGCTGCCGGTGGCCAGAATCTGATCGCGCCATGTGGCCGCCTGGCTGTCTTTCTCCAGCACCACCCGGGCGGTGTCGGTGGAGCCGAAGGCCAGCTTCTGCTCGGGATCGGTCAAAATGCTCAGGGCCCGGTCGTAGTTGGCCGTGCTGAAGGCGTTCTTGAGCTTGTGTCCCTCGATCAGCTCGCGCGCCTCGGACAGGAACTTCTCGGCGCCACCCACCAGCATCAGGGCTTCGTTGGCGTTCTCGAGCATCTCGTCGCCGAGCTGGCGGGTGCGGCCGGCATAGTCGGCCACCTTGTGATAGTCGGCCCGGTTCAAGAGCTCGAGCAGCTCGGCTGAGCGCTGGCCCAGCTTGCCGGTGGCCTCGTCCAGGGCCTGGCGGGCCTTGTGGCCCCGGGCGCGGGCCCGATGGTTGAGCAGGAACGCGGTCAACAGCACGACCACCGTGGCGGTGCCCAGGCCGACGTTGCGGGCCTTGCGCATGAACTCGCTCTGATCGCGGGAAGCCTGGGCCTCCTCCGAGGCGGCGCGGGCCTGGCTGCCCGCCTGCTCGAGCTTCTCGGCGTAGCTCGGGTCCTTGGCCCGGTAGGCCACCTCGAACTCGTGCATGCTCTGGCTGGCCGCCTGGTGGTGGGCGCGGGCCGCCTGAGCCTGGCTGTTGTCCTCCAGCTCACCCAGCTCGCGGCCGGTGCGCTCGATCAGCGAGCGGACCTCGGCCGCCACGGTCCCGGCCTGGCCGTAGGCTGCAGCCCCGCTCTGCCAGGTCTGGAGCTGTCCGGAGAGCTGCTCGGCCAGGGCCCGGGCCCCGGCCAGGTCCCTGTTCTCCTGGGCCTGGCGGGCCCGCTCCAGCAGGCGCTGCCAGCCGCTCACGTCCGGGCTGCCCAGCTGGCCTCCACTGCCATGCTGGCGCTGGAACTCCTGCACCGAGGTCCGGGTCCGGCTCAGCTCGCCAGCCGCCCGATCGACGGCCTGGCGAGCCTGGTTGTAGGCCCCCTCGGCGTGCTCGTTGACCACGCTGTCGATGCGCTGCATGACGGCATCCAGGCTCCCGGCCATGCCCTTGCCCTGCTGGAAGGACTGGATGTAAAGCTGCAACAGCTCGCGCGGCGCGCCCGTCTGAGGGTCGGCGAAGTTGGCCTCGCCCACGCCAAGTCGGTCGGGCAGCTCCTCCGAGCGCATGAAGAGGGCCCGGTCCTTGCCCGTGCTCTGCACGAAGCTCTGGTCCTGGATGCCCGTGTAGACCATGAAGACCACGCCGGAGCGCTCGCCGGTGCGAGGGTTGACCACCTTCTGGAAGTCGGGGTGATTGGCGATGCCGCGGCTGAGGGCGTGGTCGTCTCCGGCCAGGTCGCGCGAGCCGTCCACGAGCACCACGTAGCTACCCGGATGGCGCCTGAGCACCTCCTGCAGGCGCGCGAGCTCGCCCTGCTCGACGCTGACTCCGTTGATCTTGGGATTGCCCACCACGTAGAGCTGGCGGCTGCTCTGGAAGCTCTCCACCACCTCGGCCACGCTGGAAGCGCGCACGGGGGTCTGCACCACGCTGGCGATGGGGGCCGCCTGGGCCACGGCCGGCATGACCAGGGGGGCCACCGCTCCCAGGGCGGTCAGGCCGAGCATCAGGCCCATCCGAAGCCTGCCGGTGGAGACTTCCTCGTGGGGTCGGCTGGCCACCGGGACCGGCGGCGCCTCTTCCTGGATCGGCATCGCGTTGGGGTGCAGCTGCATCCACTCGGGGGGCTGCGGGCGCGAGCCCAGGGCCAGCTTGTCGGCGTTCTCGGCGGTCTGGGAAGCCCTCTGGGGGACAGCCGCCAGGCGGAGCGAGCTCAGAGTGGTGTCGATCATGACCGATAGTGTAAGAGTCAGGCCTCAAAGGGTTTTGAAAGGCGTCACCGGGTCTGGGCTGACAACATCTCATCGACCTGCCATTCCGGCACGGACCGTCAGAAAATGGCGTCCCGAGAAACCTCCTGGCTCTGCTCGCGCAGAGCCTCGCGAAAGGCCGCCTTCAGCTCGTCGTAGTAGCCGGCCGGAATGGCCTTCAGCCCTTCGCGCAGGCGCTCGATCACCGGGGCGAGAGCCTTCTGCTCCTCCTCCTCCACCGCCTCGATCACCTCGAGGGCCGCCTCGGCTTCTTGCTCGGGCGCAGGAGGAGTCTGCTTGCGCAGACGGCGCGCGAGCTCCTGACCGGCCTGGCGCAGCTTCTTCCCGGCCTCTCCCAGCACGCTTTGAAAGACGCGGCCGACCGGGCTGGTGCTCACTTTAGTGGCGGCCGCGTCCTGAGCATCGCGCAGGCGGGGGGCGTTGCCGTGATAGAGACCTTCCGAGAAGGCCACCTGCAAGAGGTAGCCCGAGACGAAGTAGCGGCTGGCCGCGTCCACGGTGCGGTTGAGATCCCACACTACCAGCAGGCGGGCCAGCACCTTCTTGAACGGCCACAGGAAGAGCGAGAGAAGGCACCCCGCGCAGCAGCCGGTGCGGTCCTCGGTGAGCACCTTCACCTCCTCCTTGCTCAGCTCGCGCTGGTAGGCGGCGGCCAGGCGTCGCACCATGCGCTCGTGAGCCGCCTGGCGCAGCGCGTCATCGAGGAAGGGCAGCGGCACATACCGGGTCAGGGCCATCAAGATGGAGTGGAAAAGGACGTCGCGCTCGAGCTCGGGAGGCATCCCCTCTCCTTCGGGGTGCAAGCCCCTGGGCATTCTGCAAGTGGAGCTATCGGTTCAGATCGCGGAGCCAGTCCCGCAAAGCTCTCACGACCGTCGAGGTGGCCTCCTCGTTCCCCAGCCGAGCAAAGCGGGCCAGCTCCTGGGGGTCAAAACCCGGAAACGTGGGGCTGCTGCGCTGCTCGACGTAGGCGCCCTCCGGGCTCAAGACCAGTACGTGCAGCTCCTCCTGAGCCGTCCAGCGCCAGATCTCGGGCACTTTCATGGCGCGATAGATCCCGAGTCGGTTCACGATGCCCCGGCTGACCTCCACCTCGATCGCGAGATCGGGCGGCGGATGAACTGCGGGATCATGGCGGAGCATGGTTTTGACTTTACGCCAGTTCTGAATCCAGTAGCACTCGTCGGGCTCGAACCCGCGGTCGAGATCCTGGCGCTGGAACGTCTGGCTGCCACCAGAGCAGAAGTCGATGCCGAGCTCGAGCATGAGGCACTCGATCAAGCGGCCAAGATTGCTCTTCTTTCGCTCATGCTCGGAGGAGGTCGTCATGATCTCGAGCTCCCCCCGGTCGTAGGTCAGACGCACCCCGGGCGCCTCCCCCACGATCTCGAGCATCATCTGGTATCCCCGCCAATCCGTGTGGATGACGACCCGCTGTTCCACATCGAGCGTGTCCATAGGTCAAGATTATCACTCCCTTAAAAAACGAACAACCCGTGCGAAACGGGTTGTTATGGCGCGGGCACTCCGCCCGCTATGGCGGAAACTTAGACTATCCTGGAATTTTTGTCAAGTCGGAGCTCAGCTAGGGAGCCCCTCGCGCACCACGCTGCGCGGCTCCTTGTCCAGCACGAACCCCTTGAAGCTGGCATGACGGATCTTGCCGTGGCTGCTCCAATCCAGGAACTGCACCTCGCACACCAGCACCGGCTCGAGATAGACGTGGGTGGACTCCACCTCGCGATCCACAAAGAGCGTCCGGGGACGCTCCAGGCGAGGCAAGAGCTCCTTGAGGGCCCCCAGGGTTTCCTGAGCAAAGCCGACCTCCACGGTGCCGGCGTAGTGCAGCTCGTCGCCCTGAAAGCAGCCCAGCATCAGCCCCCCCAGCCAGCCATCGGCTCCTTCGGGGTCCTTCTTGTAGCCCCCGATCACGAACTCTTGCCGGCACCAGTTCTTGATCTTGCGCCAGTGGTCCGAGCGCTGGCCAGGGAAGTAGGCGCTGTCGAGCCTCTTGGCCACCAATCCCTCCAGCCCCGCCGCCCGGCTGGCCTGGAGCAGGGCCTGGCCACCGGCGCCCCGGTGGATGGAAGGTACCATCCAGTGCTCGCCCTGCAGGCCCAGCTCTTCCAGCCGGGCCCGGCGCTCGGAGTAAGGCAGCGACAGGAGCGAGCGGTCGTCCAGGTGGAGCAGG
>CAZWUN010000012.1:0-4303 GCA_964637145.1 uncultured Burkholderiales bacterium | reverse complement strand
GATCGGATACTGCAGCCCGGGGGGGCGGCGAAAGCGGCTCTCCTCCGGAAAGAATCCGGTGCGCGCCTGCATCCTCTCGAAGTCGGGCCGCCCCTGTTCGTTGAAGGCCACGATCTCCCCGTCGAGCAGGCAGGGCCGGCCGACCGCCGCCGCCAGGGGCGCGAGCTCAGGGTAGAAGAAGGTCATGCTCTTCAGGCTGCGGCTCTGCAGGCGGGTCTGGCCCTCCGAGCAGAACGCCAGGGCCCGGAAGCCGTCGAACTTGACCTCGTAGGCCCAGCCCGACTCGTCTGCGGGCACCTCGCGAGCGGCCACGGGCAGCATGGGGCTGAGCTCGGCGGGCAGGGTCATGCCAAGAAGGGTAGCACAGCGGCGGCGGGAAGGCTCGCTCCATGCCAAAGCGCGTCCTCCTGCTCTTGCTGATCTTGCTGGCCCCGGTGCTCTCGGCCCCGCGGGCCGAGCTGGTCTTCAAATACCGCGGCGAGCCGATCAAGATCCTGACCCTGCCCGAGCTGGAGCAACTGGTGCCCCCTCGCGAGCTGACCATCAACGAGCCGCACGAGATGCGCCTGCGCAAGTACCGGGTGATCGCCCTGGAAGACCTGCTCAAGGCCGTCTACGGCACGCGCTGGGACGGTCACGACGAGCTGATGATCACCTGCCTGGACGGCTACCAGCCCACCGTGCCCGGGCCGTACGTGCAGGCCCACAGGGGCTACCTGGCCTACGCCAGCGCCGACGGGCTGCCTTTCCGGCTCAACACCGAAACCCGCGGCGTGATGGAGGCCGGGCCTTTCTACCTGATCTGGGACAACCAGAGCGATGCCACCATGCGAAAAGACGAGTCCCACTACTGGCCTTATCAGGTGCACGTGCTCGACCTGATCCGCTTCGATCAGAAGTTCTCCCGGGTGCTGCCGCCCGAGGGAGCTTCCCCGGCCGCCCGGCGGGGCTTTGCCGACTTCCGACGCTTCTGCATCATGTGCCACGCGATCAATGGTCAGGGGGGGATCAAGGCCGAGCTGAACTATCCGGTCAACGTGACCGAGTACTGGGAGCCGCGCTTCCTGGCCCAGTGGATCAAGAACCCCCAGAGCATCCGCCACAAGGCCGAGATGAAGGGGCTG
The DNA here is from genome assembly GCA_964637145.1 of uncultured Burkholderiales bacterium. GTDB lineage: Bacteria > Vulcanimicrobiota > Xenobia > Xenobiales > QWHO01 > QWHO01. Next base: position 3,179 of record CAZWUN010000012.1, on the reverse strand, counting down.
GCCGAGAGCCTGCCCGAGCGCGATCGGGTGGTCAGCGACCTGATCGAGTACCTCAAGGCCATGAAAGAGCGCAAGCTCGCCCCCTGAACCTGGACCCGGCAGGAAAATAAACCGTCCAGCCGGTATAGTATCCCCACGATGATGACCCGTCCTTCCAGGAGGTTAGCCTTGCTCCAGGCCGCGGCCCGCGTGGTCGAGCGCCAGGGCTCGGCCCAGCTCACGCTGGAGGCGGTGGCCTCCGAGGCGGGGCTGAGCAAGGGGGGCCTGCTCTACCACTTCCCCACCAAGCAGGCCCTGATCGAGGCCATGGTGGCTCACCTGGTGGAGGAGTTCAGCCAGGACGTTGAGGAGCGCCGCCAGGGCGGCGCCTTTCTGCCTGCCTACATCCGGGCCACCTTCGACTACCATCCCCAGCTGAGCGTGGCCAGCGTGCTGGCCGCCGCCCTCAGCCACGATCCCCCCCTGCTCGAGCCCTTGCAGAAGGGTTTCGAGGCCTGGCGCCAGGCGGCTCTGGCCGACCCCGTGAGCGGTCCCCGCGCCGACCTGATCCGCCTGGCCGTGGACGGCCTCTGGTTTACCGAGCTCTTCGCGCTGGCCCCCCTGGCCGGCAAGGATCGACGCCGGCTGCAACAGGAGCTGCTGGCCCTCTGCCAAGAAAGGACCCCGCAAAAATGACCGCCTATCTCTTTCTCGTCCTGGCCATCCTGGGCGAGATCATCGCCACCAACTTCCTGAAGGCCTCCGAGGGCTTCACCCGGCCCGCCCCCACGCTGGCCTCGCTGGCCCTGTACGGCCTGGCCTTCTACTCCCTCAGCCTGAGCCTGCGCCAGGTCCCGCTGGGGGTGGCCTACGCCATCTGGTCGGGGGTCGGCACGGCCGCCACCGCCTGGATCGGGTACATGCTCTGGAACGAATCCCTCAAGGCCCCCCAGCTGGTGGGCCTGGTGCTGATCGTGGGAGGGGTGCTGATGCTCAACCTGGGCGGCTCCGCGCACGCTAGCGAATGATCACCGCCGTGGCCCACCCGCTGGCCGCCAGGAGCCGGGTGTGGCTGGAAACTCTGGAGGAGCTGGAACGGCGCGGGGTGGTGCTCAAGACCGAGGTCAGCCGGTTTGCCGGCCACTCGCGCGAGCTGGCCGCCCGGCTGGCGAGCCAGGCAGAATTGATGCTGGTGCTGGGCGGCGACGGAACCATCCACGAGGTGGTCAACGGCCTGTTCGACCAGTCCGGGCCCCGCCCGGCGCTCTGCCTGGTTCCCCTGGGCACCGGCAACGACCTGTGCCGGGCGCTGGGCGTGCGCCTGGAGAAAGACCGCCTGGTGCAGGCCGTGCTCCAGGGAGTTCGCCGGGCCATGGACCTGGGCCGCATCAGCTGCGAGGGCAAGACGCTCCACTTCGGCTGCACCTGCTCGGCCGGCTTTGCGGCCGAGGTGGCCCGCCGCACCGACGAGCTGGCCACCAAATCGAAGCTGCGCGGGCTCTCCTATTCGGTGGCCCTGTTCTTGTGCCTGACCGGCTTCAAGAGCCCCCGGGCCCACTTCACCATCGACGGCAGCGAGCACCGCGCTCCCCTGCTCTTCAACCTGAACCTGTGCAACACGCGCTACTACGGTGGAGGCATGACGGCTGCTCCGAAGGCCGATCCGTTCGATGGCGAGCTGGACATGGTCAGCATGGAGCTCAACCGCTTCCAGGTGCTGCAGGCTCTGCCCCGCAACTACTCGGGCAACTTCGACGGCATCACGGGGGTGGTGCAGCAGCGGGTGCGTCGCCTGCGCCTGGAGACCGATCCGCCGGTGCTCATCCAGGCCGACGGCCAGATCGTGGGCCGCACGCCGCTCGAGGTGGAGGTCGTGCCGGCCGCTCTGGAGCTGGTGCTGGCGCCATGAAGTCCTCCACGATCCGACTGGTGGTGCTGGACCTGGACGGAACCATCTACGACCCGGCCGGCGAGCCGCGCATCACCCCCCGGGTGGTGCAGGCGGTGGGCGCCGTGCAACAGAGCGGGGTCGGGGTCACCCTGGCCACCGGGCGCACGCTGGAGTATTCCCGCGAGCTGGCGCGGGAGCTGGGCCTCTCGCTGCCCATGGTGGCGGCCGGGGGGGCGGTGGTGGGCTATCCCCTGACCGGCGAGACCCTCTACCAGGCCCACATCGAGCCCTATGGCGAGGTGTTGGAGTGGTACGCCCGCACCGAGCGGGAGGTGTGCCTCTACCTGAGAGGGCCGCAGGGCTTACGGCTGCTCCAAAACCGGGCCCCCCGCCCGGACAGCTACTACGAGCATCTCTTCGGAGGGCCCCGCCGACTGACCCGCCAGGCGGCCCTGGAGCCGGGCGAAGTGCTGCTCAAGTTCATCATCGTCAGCCCGGACGAGCTTCCCGCCGGCGAGATCGAGGCTGTCCCTCTGGTTCGCACCCATCCCGATCTCATCGAAGGGGCCGCTCCCGGGGTGGACAAGGGCACCGGTCTGGCCGTGCTGCTGAGCCACCTCCAGACTCCGGGCTCCGAAGTGCTGGCCGTGGGCGATAACGACAACGACCTGCCCCTGTTTGCCCGGGTGGGACTGGCCGTGGCCATGGGCCACGCCTCCGAGCGGGTGCGGGCGGCGGCCAGTTGGGTGGCTCCCCCCTTCGAGGAGGATGGAGCTGCGGTGGCGCTGGAGCGGTTCTTGATTTCAAGAAACTTTTAGTCGAGCCGACTAGGCTGGTGAGCGTGATCATCGGATCCTTTTCGGCTGCCCCCGTCCGTCTGCCGCAGCGAGCCTCCAGCCCCGCCGTGGAGGCGGCGCCCTGCCTCGAGCAGGTGACCCTGGGCGCCGGAGCGGCCCCTCCCCGCGTAACTGCCGATGCGAGCCTGGCCGCCAGCCTGGTGACCGGCCCGCTGGCCGGTCCCATCGTGATCGGCCATCGCGGCGCCAGCGGCTACCTTCCCCAGCACACCCTCGCGGCCTACGAGCTGGCCGTGAAGCAGGGGGCCGACTTCATCGAGCCCGACCTGGTGATGACGAAGGATCGGGTGCTCGTCACCCGCCACGAGAACGAGATCTCCCTGACCACCGACGTGGCCGCCCGGCCCGAGTTCGCCGACCGTAAGACCACCAAAGAGATCGACGGCAAGCCGGTCACGGGCTGGTTCACGGAAGACTTCACCCTGGCCGAGCTCAAGAGCCTGAAGGTGACG
>CAZWUN010000011.1:24219-36543 GCA_964637145.1 uncultured Burkholderiales bacterium | reverse complement strand
CTCACTCCAGCCGCACCACCGCCCTGGCCTTCTCGCCCGATGGCACCTTCCTGGCTGCGGCCGCAAAGGACCGTAGCTTCACGGTGTGGCAACTCGGCACCGGCCCGGAGGGGATGATGGCCCGCAGGTTGAGCCTGGGTTCGGGTCCTCGGTCGAACTTCAGTGCTCCCAACAGCCTGGCATTTGCTCCCGATAGCCGTACCCTGGCTCTGGGCTTCGAGGACGGGGCCCTGCACTTCTGGAGCCTCTTTCAAACCAAGCCCCTGGCCCGGATGGATCAGGGCGACCTCGGTCGCATCGAGAGCTGGCTGCAGCAGGAGCTCATCGCTCCCGAAGACCGCCCGGCCTGGGAGTTCGTGGCCGAGCTGTTGCGCCACCGGTTCCGCCACGACGTCTTGCTCGGTCCCGCCACCGGCGCGCTGTTCGACGAGTTCGCCATCGACGTGGAGTAGGTGCGACCCGGGCTGCGCCAGCGAGTGAGGCGCGCATGCGCACCCGACTTGCCCGCGCAGGATGGCGACCCGGGCTGCGCCAGCGAGTGAGGCGCGCATGCGCCCCCGACTTGCCCGCGCAGGGCAGGGCGGCACGACGTACCGAATGCAAGATGCCATGAACCACCTCGGGCGCGGGCTGGTCTGCCTGCCCGGCGCCGCTGTCCCCCCCGAGTTCGAGCACCTCCCCCGCGTGGACGACCTGGACGAGTTGCATCGCTGCTGGCTCGAGCGCCGTCCGGTGGTGGTCGAGCTCAAGCTGGGAAAGGCCGAGCTGAAGGCGCGCGAGCGCTGGACGGGCGAGGTCTACACCCTGACCCCGAGGTTCGAGTTTGCCCGCGAGCGGCTCCATTTCCTGACCTGGGCCAACAACTACGACGGCACGGCCGGCCAACCCATCTGGTGGCACGCCCGCCTGGCCTGCCGCCTGGGGGCCAGCCCGTGTCAGGAGGCCGACGTGCTGCTCACCGATGGACCGGCCTGGTGCGACGGCGGGCCCCGGGGCATGCCCGGAGTGCTCCATCGCGAGACCATCGAGTTGGGCCGGCTGGAGCGGACACGGGCCAGACCCTCGGCAGCCGCTCTGGCTCCCGACCAGGCTCGCCCGGTGGCCCACGGGCACGGACCGGCCCGGATCCTGGCTCCGGCCGGCTCGGGGAAGACCCGAGTGCTCACCGAGCGCCTGCGCCACCTGCTGCTCGACCGGGGCTACGAGGGTGAGCGCGTCACGGCCCTGGCCTACAACCGTCGGGCGGCCGAGGAGATGCGCCAGCGCACGGCCGACTTCCAGCCCAACGTGCGCACGCTCCATGCGCTCGGCTTCTCCATCCTGCGAGACCACAGCGCCCCTCGGCTGCTCGAGGAGCGCGAGGTGCGGGACATCCTGCGCTCGCTCATCGCTCTGCCGCAGGTCCTGGGCCAGGATCCGCTGGTCTCCTACCTGGAGGCCCTGGCCGAGGTGCGCCTGGGCTTGCGCGAGCCGGGCCAGGTGGAGGCGAGGCGGGGGGACGTGCCGGGTCTGACGGCCCTCTTTCCGGCCTATCGCGCAAAGTTGCGCCAGCGCAACCTGATCGACCACGACGAGCAGATCTACCAGGCGCTGGAGGTGCTGCTGGCCGAGCCGGAGCTGCGCCAGCAGGCCCAGCGCGCCTGCACCCACCTCCTGGTGGATGAGTTCCAGGACCTCACCCCGGCCTACCTGCTGCTGGTGCGGCTCCTGTCAGCCCCATCCTACCAGGTGTTCGGGGTGGGCGACGACGACCAGGTCATCTACGGTTACACCGGAGCCACTCCCGAGTTCCTGGTCCATTTCGAGGACTACTTTCCGGGCGCTCAGAGCTACGCGCTGGAGGTGAACTACCGCTGTCCGGCTCCGGTCGTGGAGGCCGCCAGCGCGCTCTTGAGCCGGAACCGACAGCGCGTGGTCAAGCAGGTGCGCTCGGCCGAGGCCAGCTCCCAGGCGTCCATCGAGGTGCTGCGCGCCGACCACCTGGACTGGGCGGCCCAGGCGGTGCGCTTCTTGAAGGGGTGGCTGGAGAGCTTCGAGCCCACTCAGATCGTTGTTCTGAGCCGGGTGCAGGCCAGCTTGATGGCGCTGCACGTCTACCTGAGCGAGGCGGGGGTGCCGTTTGCCAGCATCCTGAACGCCTCCGTTCTGGAGAGAACCGGAGCCCGCACGGCCCTGGCCTACCTGCGCCTGGGCCGGGGGGCCTTTACCCCGGCCGACCTGCGGGACGCATTGCGCCGCCCCAATCGCAAGCTGCGCCGAGAGATCGTGGAGCAGGCGGCCCGTTGCCGGAGCCAGGGCGACCTGTCGCGCCTGAGCGACAGTCTGGAGGATTGGCCGTCCAGCCAGCTCGATGAGTTCTTGCGCGACCTTTCGGCCATGGGCTCGCGCCGGTCCCCCGAGGAGGCCCTGCGCTACCTGCGACTCAACGTTGGCCTGGGCGATGCCATGCGCGAGTTGGACGGAGGCGGGGCCGAGGCCAGTCACTACGACGACCTGGTGGCCCTGGAGCAAACCGCCCGCTTGCACCCCACCTGGGAGAGCTTCGAGCCCTGGCTGCGCGAGCTGCTCAGCCGTCCCCGCCAGAGAGGGATCACGTTGTCCACGGTGCACCGGGTCAAGGGCATGGAGTGGGATGGTGTGCTGGTTTACGGTGCTCAGAAGGGGCTCTTGCCCCACCGCCTGGCCGAAGACCTGGAGGAGGAACGGCGCATCTTCCACGTGGCCCTGACGCGAGGCCGGAAGCGGGTGGCAGTGCTGGCCGACGCTCGCGAGCCTTCAGGCTTTCTGAGCGAGCTGACGCCCCGCGAGCCGCCGTCGCCGAAGAAGAAGGGCCGCAAGAAGCGGCGAGGGGGCTACGACCCTGAGTATGGGCGCCGCTTTGCCGAGGCGCTGGGGGTGGAGGTGGAGCGGTTGGAGGCGGCCCTGGCCTTGCTCGAGGACCGAGACAGGGAGGTGTTCTGTCGCTATTACGGGCTGGCCGACGGGCGCCGACACGCCCCGGAGGAGATCGCCAGGGGACTTGATCGCAGCTTGAGCGCCTGTGAGACCTGGCGGCAGCTGGCGGAAGCGAGGTTGAAGACTGCGCTGGGGCGGGTGAGCTTCGAGGAGGCGTTTCGGGCGGCGTTCTGAGCCTCGTCTACAATGACGGGAGTCAGGGCCGCCGGGCCATCTGGGGCCGGAAAGGGCGAGCCTGGCAAAGGACTGAGGTTGCCAGCACTCTCCGTGCGGAAGCCGTTGAGCTGATGATTCTTGGAGTCGCTGGCGTACAGGAGCTGGCTGGGGAATGGAGAGGGGTATCGGATCACCGATGAGCCTCCGCCGCCGACCGGGAACCCGGGCAGTTGGGATAGCCTGCCATCCGGTCCGATCTCGTAAGCGTTGATCGTCCTGGTCATCCCATCCGAAACGTAGACTACGTTGACATAGAAGGCCATCTGGTAAGAAAGGGCTCCAGGCAGCGCAAAGCTCTGCCGGGCCAGCGGAACGAGCGAGCCGGTATCGCTCACGCTGAAGCTCTCCAGCATGCCACTCTGGCCTGATACCAGAAGAAATCGGTCGAGCGGATCGAAGCTGATGGCCGTGGGACCTTTCGATGTCGGAGTCTGGCCGAGCAGTTGCAGGGCTCCCGTGCCCGGGTCGAAGGCGAAGACGAAGACCTGGCTTCCGGTCTGGTCGGTGAGAGCAAACAGGCTGTTGTCGAGATTGAACGTCCCGGTGATGGCGGCCAGCATCCCGGGGACGTTCAGAGGAAAGCGCGGAAGGCGAGTGAGAGCTCCGCTGGCTTGATCGATTCGGAAGCCGTCGATGGTGGTGTCACTTGCCGCGTAGAGGTAGCTCCCCGAGCGATCCATGAAGACATCCGGCTCCGGCTCGCTGGCGATGGGGAACCCGGGCAGACGAGTCAACTCACCGGAAGCCGGGTTGATCGCGAAGCCGTCCACCAGGCGGCCCGGGCCATCCAGGCCGGCATAGAGGAAAGGCCGGGTCGGGTGCGCGGCCACAACATTCGCCGCCTCGGCTGTGGCGCAACTCGCGACCAGAGTCAGGTCGCCTTTGTCCGTGTCCACCTCGAAGACGCTCAGGCTACCACCCTCACTGTGGCGGTGGGCGCTCACCAGGTAGGTCGCGATTCTGTCGGGCCGCGGCGTCGAGGAGACCTCGGCGGCAGCCCCAAGAGTCAGACACAGCCAGGTAACAAGCAGGGTGACGAACGGGCTTCGAAGCATTGCGGGCCCGTTCGGCAGGCCCCCCGAATTCCTCCGGACGCTGGCGGAGTCCGACCAGGAAACGCCCTCAGGAATGGGATACGAGCGCAATCAGGCGCCGTAGAAGTCTGACCTGCAAGGGGGTTGCGGCCGGACTTCCAGAATCATCCGTCGATGAGCAATCCGAACGCGATGACCCTCACCCATCGCTCCGAAACGGACCCCGGCTGACCAGAGGATGCTCGAGCTTCTCAAAACTCATGGACTTGAGGTCGAGGAGGTCAGCGCAAAGCCACTCATGCGAGAGTGGAGCCGAGTCTTCCACGCGGCTCAATGGGATCAGCTTGATTACGAGCTCCAGGAAGGTCGTGCCATCGAGCGATATCGCGACCAGCGTGCCGACCGCTTCTATGTGGTCAGAGGCTACCCGGGTGGCCGCCTGGAGGCCTGGCTGTGCAATCACCCTCTGCTTGACTACGAGACACTCGCCAGCTTGCACGAGGAGATCAATCTGGATGAGCTCTATATCATCCCACAGTCCTTCGGCTGGACCCTCATCCTGTCCCACGAGATGTACAGCCTGTGCCCCGGTCCGATCTTTGCCATCCCTTACTTGGAGCGCCCCCCGCGCCTTGAGAGGCGCGGGGGCCGGAAGAGTCGTTCCACGAAGGGCAAGTAGAGTGCAGAGGCCGCCCTTGCCGCCACCGGAGGAAGGCCACCCCATCGAGGCGAATGCGCCGCGCGCCATGCGAGTGCTCATCTTCCTTTTCCTGCTCTTTCTCCCGACTCTGGCCGAGTCCGAGCCGCCCGAGTGGCGCTGGGCCGGGCGTTGGACCCTGGAGCAGGTGCTGGCCCGTCCGGAAGCCTTCCTGGACGATTTCGTGCGCGGCGAGCGTCCCTTTTTTCGGGCCACCCGCCATCCTCAGTCCGGGCTGACCTATGATGGCTGGAACCTCGACCCCCTCACCGGCGCCCCCATCGGGCCGCGTCTTCACAGCGCTCCCTCCAAGGAATGCCTGGACGTGGCCATCCTGACCAAGGCGATTCTGGGCGACCGGCGCGCCCTGATGCTGGTGGACGAGGACGAGGCGGTGGACATCCTGCGCCGCAAGCTGCAGAGCTACCGCGACTGGACGCGGCGCTACCCCCGTTCGGGAGGCTACATGCCCTGGTGGTACGGGGGGCACAGCGCCGAGTTCACCCCCAACTGGAACGGTGCCGTGCCAGCCCTGGACAACGGCGAGTGGGTGTGGGCCATGCTGGTGGCCGAGAAGGCCCTGCGCGACCGGGGCCAGGCGCGCCTGGCCGAGGAATACCACGAGTTCAACGACCAGCTGATCGACTACTCGGCCCGCGTTTTCTACGATGAGCAGAAGGGGCGCGTGCGCGGGGACGTGAGGGTGGACAAGCCGCCTTACGTGCCCGACCCGGGCAAGCAGGGCTATCTCGATGGCGAGCACGGGGTGCACGAGGGCGTGATGATGGTCATGTTCGTGACCCTGTTCGGCAAGGACCTGCCCCCCGACGCTTCCGAGCGTATCTGGAGCGGCACCAACATGGTGCGGGTCGAGACCCCCTGGGGAACGACCTGGCAAGGTTTCTGGGGCTCCTCTCACGAGGAGTGGGCGTACCTTTTCATGCCCTACTTCGAGCTGCCTGAATACCGCAAGTTGTTTACCATCCGCCAGATCATCCGCACTCAGAACGCGGCTCAGCGGGGCTATCGAGGGCTGCACGCCTCCATCCACGATCCCGTCACGGGCAATTACGTCTCTGACTGCGGCATCGAGGGGATCGGCACCCAGCAGCTCAAGGCTCAGCACGCGCTGGCCCTCTACGGGGCCTTCCCGGTGATCATGGCCGACCGCGAGGCGGGCAGCGTCTGGCTCTACAACATGCTTTGCGCCCCCCGGATGCAGGGGCCCATGGGCGGGGGCGAGTCGGTCTCCAACGACGGGCGCCACGCCATGCCGGTGAAGACCATCGACGGCACCTTTCCGCTCCTGCTGGCGGCCATGGGGGGCTTTCACCAGGAGACCGCCGCCACGCTGCGCGAGCGCGGCGTGCTCGAGGAGTTCAAAGCCATCTTGCGCGCGGAGTACCGTGAGGCCTTCGGCGACGTCCCGCTGCGCCGCGAGGCCGACTTCGCGCTGCCCACCTCGCCCGTGCCTCACGCGATGCCTGACTACATCTGGTAGCGCCGTAAGGAAAGTGCCTCTCGGGGTCGAACTCTTACCGCCATGACCCCGCTTTCGTCCATCGGGTCGCTGACCGGCCCCACCCTGACCAGCCCTCGGGCGGCCGCTCCTGCCACGGTCCCGGTCAACCCGCAAGACGAGGCCACGATCTCGGGAGAGAAGCGGCTCTTTCCACGCCTCGGCAGGGTGCTCAAGGAACTGGCCTTCATGACCGCCATGGCGACCGGCATCGCGCTGACGGGCCTCTCGGGGGGTGCCCTGATGCACACGGCCACGCAGGGGCCAGCGTTGTTGGAGGCCGACCGCAACCTCACTCCCCACCAGCACCAGCTCGCCAGCGAGGAGCTGCAGGCCTTCGGTCAGCCGACCGTCCGCTGGCTCGAGCAGCGCGGGGTCACCATTCAGATTACCGATTCCGACGCCGAGGTCGCCCGGATGCTCGAGGAGTATGGCGGCCTGCACGGCCTGGACCGGGTTCAGGTGGCTCGTCGGGCGGTGGAGGTAGGAGCCGCCCTCGACCAGGCCACGAAGAGTCCCGAGCACACCGAAAGGCTTCAGGCCATGGAGCGGTTGCAGTCCGAAGCCGTTGAGCTGCAGCGCCAGTGGGCCGAGGAGAACGGCCTGCCGACCGGGATGGCCATGGGGTTCGGTCTGGGCGGTGGGGGGATGGTCGGAATGCTCGGCTCGCAACCGGCTCGCGCTCTCACCCCCAGACCCGCGCGCCAGGGCGAGGTGATGAAGGAGCTGATGGCGCTCAGCCAGGCGAGCGCGCAGTCGTTCCAGCAGGCGGCTGGAGACTGGGGCGAGCAGGTCGGGTTCCTCTTTTCGGTGCAGTTCGCTCTGGACCAATCGGGAGCCACGAGTCAGGCCGATCAGGCGGATTTTCGCGCTCTCCTGCATGCGGCCAACGGAGAGCGATTGGCCCGGGCCCAGGCTGAGGGTCTGGCCCAGGTGGAGCGGCAACTCGACCTGCTGCCCGAAGGTCCGGCTCGGGAGGCGGCCAGCGCTCACCTGGCCGATCTGAAGGCTCACCCGGAGAAGATTCCGCTCAACGGCCTCAAGCACGGCCTGGTGGCGCCTCCGGTGCGCTATTTGAGCCTGGGTGAACGCACCGTGCTGCTTTCGGCCACCGATTCTTCCGGCTTCAAGGACATCCAGGCACAGGGTCTCCATTTCCCCGCCAGCGATGCGATTCAGGTCGATTCCGACCAGCTCGGTCATACGAAAGTTCTCAGCCACGAGGTCGGTCACGCCATCGAGGACCAGCTGCGCGAGAGCGACCCCGATTTCTATCGCGATTTCCAGCCCCGTCTGAGGGCCGCCTTCGAGAAGGCTCGTCAGAGTCCAACCGAAGCTGCCTCGGGCTACGGCTTGACCAACCCGGCCGAGTATCTGGCCGAGGGTGTGCGGCTGCACTTCGAGTCCCCCGAGCTGCTCAGCCAGAAAGACCCGGCCCTGGCGGGACTCACCCGCGAAGTGCTCGAGCGGGCAGCGACCCGGCCGGTGAAGAGCCCCATGCTCGATGCCCTGATGCTGCTCGGGGGGGTGGGCCTGATCGGGGCCGCGAGCTGGCTTCGCCGCGCCACCCCTGCGCTTTGACCGATCCGCCTCCGAGGCGGCAGGCCTACCTGTCCGATGCCTGGACCGCCCGCACCACGGCCGCTCCCAGCCGGATCAGGTGGTGCAGCTTCTGCTCCTCGAGGAGCATTCCGGCCACCTCGACCTCCACTCCGTTCTGATCCAGCGTGACGGTGGGCAGCTCAAACACCCGCTTGCTCTCGGGCCACGCTTCCAGTAGCGCCACCACCTCGCGCGACAAGAGCTCGGGCCAGCGCTCGGGCTGGCGGGCCAGGGCCACGAACCTCCCCGCCCCCAGGCTGGCGGGCACCGGCTGGAAACTCTTCAGGGCCTGGATGCGCTCGAGCCAGCGCTGCTGAGCCCCGGCCCGGGGCCAGCCCGAGGCTGCTCCTGCCGCCATCGAGGTGACCATTTGGCCCAGCTTGCTTTGCGAGAAGTCATATACCTTGCGGTCGAGCACCATCAGCTCTAGCGACTCGGCGGCCCGGGCCCGGCAGGTCCAGACCATCTCGGGGGAACGGTGGTCGTTAGCCTGGCGGGGGGTGCGGCATTCGAGCACGAACTCCAGCTCGTCCTCGCGCCCGCTGATGCGCAGCGGCAGCTCGTCGGACAGGTTGTGCTGGCAGTGGAAGTTGTTGCGGGCGGCCCAGTCGCTGACCGCCTGGCGCAGGGCCTGCTGACGGGCCTGCGAGCGTCGCACTGCCATCACCCCCAGCCCGGCCACGCCGGCCAGGATGGCCACCGGGATCACGATCGCCAGCTCCATCACATCTCCTCTTGCATCCGCTCGATCTCGCTCAACAGGCTGCGGCGGGCGTGCAGAGCTGCCTCGAAGCGCCCTTCCTCGGCCAGGGCCGCAATCTGGGCTGCCGCCCGGGCGGCAGGCAGGGCCGCCATGCCCTCCAGCCAGTCTTGAAGCTGCTCGGCCGCCTGCACCAGGGGGTCTGCCTCCAGTGATCGGAAGGCCTGGTCGAGCAGTTCCAGGCGCTCCTCCCAGGTTTCCTTGAATCCCGAAGGGGCCTGCATCACCCGGATGGTCGGCGTGGCCAGCTTGGGCTGGATTTCGGTGCGGATGACCGAGCCCAGCATCTCGAGCAACTCCCCCTCGTCGATCGGCTTGGACAAGAAGCCGTCCATGCCCGCCTCCACGCAGCGGCGGGTCCACTCCTCGCGCTCGTGGCCCGTCAGGGCGACGACCGGGGTCATGTTGCCCCGATTGCGCAGAGCCCGGGTGGCATCCAACCCGTTCATTCGGGGCAGGTCCAGATCCATCAAGATGACGTCGAAATGGAGCGAGAGCGCCAGTTCCACCGCCTCCACTCCATCCCCGGCCGAGGTGACCCTGTGACCATGGTTTTCCAGCAGCCGGGTGGCCACCATGCGGTTGATGCGGTCATCCTCCACCACCAGCACGTTGAGTGAGCGGGTGGGGCGCGTGGAGCGCGCAGCTAAAGGCGCGGCACCCGAAACGGGCAGGCAGATGGCGAAGGTGACCGCTCGCTGGTCTTCCCAGAGTTGCCCGCCCATCTTTTCGACCAGGGAGTGGGTCACAGCCAGGCTGACCGCCCCCAGGCCGGCCGCGCCTCCCGGTGCGGCTGCGCCGCTGACCACCATGCGCAGGCTGACCCCATCGGAGGAAACCGAGTCGCGGTGCACCCCCACCGACACGTTGGTGGAGTCGGTGTGCTGGATGGCGTTGGTCAGCAGGCTGGTGAGGATCTGGCGCATGCGCAGCGGATCGCAGTCGACCGAGTCGGGCACGGCCATGTCCACGTGACCGGTCAGGGTGATGCCTTGCACGCGGGCCAGAGGGGTCTGGTCGCGCACCAGGTTTTGCACCAGGCCTCGAAGATCGGTGGGAACCGGCTCGAGCTTGAGGCGACCGAATTGCAGCCGGGTGTAGTCGATCAGTCCCTGCATCAGCCTCTGCATCTCCTGGGCCGAGCTGTCCAGGGCCTCGAGATGCTGGCGCTGGTTGGGAGTGAGGCCGGAATCGGCCAGCAGGCGCACGTTGCCCAGGATGCCGTTCATGGGAACCCGCAGGTAGGGGCTCAGAGCCAGCAGCAGCGTCCCCGGGTCGCGAGTGGCCAGCGCCTGGGCTGGATCGAACTCACGTTCGGCGGAATGCTCGGCGGGCTGCTCGGGGTCGAAGGCGGTGAGCAGAGCCTGGCGTACCTGGCCGGCCGAGCGAGGACGGCGCTCGGGTTCTTTCTCGAGCAAGCGGCGCACCAACTGGTCGAGCGACTCGGGCAGGTCCGGTCGCAGCTCGCGCGGACCGGGGGCGGGCTCGCGCAGGTGAGCCTGCATCATCTCGAACTCGTTGTCTCGATCAAAGGGCCACTCCCCGGTCAGGGCCTCGAACAGAGTGACTCCCAGGGCATAGAGGTCGGAGGCCGGGCCCGCCTCGCGGGTGCTCAGAATCTGCTCGGGCGCAACGTAGGCGCAGGTTCCCATCATCACGCCGGTCTGGGTGAGACCCGAGCGCACGCCCACCCGGCGTACCAGCCCGAGGTCGGCGATCTTGGGCACGCCATCGGCGCTGAACAGGATGTTCTGTGGCTTGAGGTCGCGGTGCACCAGGCCCTGGTCGTGGATGTACTCCAGGCCGGCGCAGACCTGGGCAAAGATGTCCAGCACTCGGGGCAACTCCGGCACGGTGGCCAGGAAGTCATGCAGGTTGCCCCCCTCGAGCAGCTCCATGATCAGCACCTGCTGGCCCTCGTGCTCCAGGGTATCGATCAGCTTGACCACATTGGGGTGGGACAGCGCGGCCAGCTCGCGGGCCTCCTGGCGCATGCGCTCGCGGGTCTCCTCGTCCGAGCCGGGGAAGAGCAGTTTGACGGCGACCTGCTCGCTGGTGCGCCAGTCCCAGGCTTTGATCACCTCGCCCGAGCCGCCGCGCCCGAGCTCGCAAACGAACTCGAGGAAGTCGGGCAGGCGGGGGTGGCGCTGGGTTTCCAAAGCGCCGGGATCCTTCTCCGGTTCGGACTGGCAGCCCTACTTACCAGGACGACCGGCCATATCGGACAAGTGTTCGGTCATCCGGATCGCTCAGCCGGCGGGGTGTTTCTCGTGCTTGCGTCGCAAGATCACACCGCCCACCACCACACGCTCTTCCTCCACCGCCACGGACTGAGTCTTTTCTTGAAAGCCGCTCACCAGCTTGCGGGTCTCGATCTCGGCCTGGATGTCGCGCACCAGGCCGTCGAGCACCTGGCGGTCCTCCGAGCTCATGGAGATGCCCTGCAACTGGTCGGCCAGGTCGGACAGATTCCCCAGGCTGCCCTGAGCCGCGAGCCGCCAGACTGCTGAGCTGGCCTCATCGCCCTCGAGCCGAGCGTGGACGGTTTGCAGGCGACTCAGCCAGGCCGGGGCGTCGGGGCGCGCGGCCAACATGCTCAAATGGTTCTTCTGGGCTTCGGTATCCCACGACGAGATGGCCGCCAGGGCCAGAGCGTCAAGCTCCTGGGGGGTAGTCAACTCGGGATGCTCGCTTAGAGCTCGGGCCGCCTCATAGGGGTCGCTGAGCTTCCACTGGCGCACGGTCTGGGCGGCGGCCGACGTGTCGGGCCGGGCGGCTAACTGGTCGAGCACGAAGTTGCCCAGGACAGGCCGGTCCTCCCAGGTGGCGGGCTTGCCCTCCAGTGCCTGGAACAGCTGCAAGAAGGCGGGCGCCAGCTCCTTGCCGGTCGCCCCTTGAGGGTTGCGCGAGGCGAGTTGGAACACCTCGTACTGGTTGTTGCTGTGTTTGAGGCTGGCGTGCAGCGCGAGCAGGGGGGCGGTCAGCGGACCTGGCAGACCTTGCATGTAACGCTGCTGGCTTTCGGTGTCCCAGGAGGTGATGGCGCGACGGGCGATCTCATCCTCGGAGCGGGTGGGGTCTTCGAGCACGATCCGGGCCGCCTGGAACGGGTCCTGGGGTTGCCAGGAGCGGGCTGCGGTCGCGGCCCGGGCCGTCTCGGGCAACTGGCTGAGGCGCTCGAGCGCAAAGCTGCCGAGCCGATTGCGGTCGTCCCATTCCATGGAGATGCCCTCGGCGCCGCTCAACAAAGCCTGTTGGGTTTCTGGCTCGTCGGCCGGATTCTGGCAGGCAAGTTGGAAGACCAGGTGCCGCACGTTGGAGGTCTCGAGCTGGCGGTGCAACTCGCGCAGCGGGGCAGCCATCGGGCCCGTGAGGCCCTGCAGGTAGCGCTGCTGGCCCTCGGTGTCCCAGGCGGTGATGGCCCTCAGGGCAATGGCATCCTCGGAGCGGGTCGGGTCTTCGAGCACGATTCTGGCCGCCTGGAAAGGGTCCTGGGGTTGCCAGGAGCGGGCTGCGGTCGCGGCCCGGGCCGTCTCGGGCA
>CAZWUN010000011.1:0-24119 GCA_964637145.1 uncultured Burkholderiales bacterium | reverse complement strand
GCAGCGGGGCAGCCATCGGGCCCGTGAGGCCCTGCAGGTAGCGCTGCTGGCCCTCCGTGTCCCAGGCTGTGATGGCCCTCAGGGCGAGCTCGTCGACCGAGCGGGATGGGTCGTCCATGACAATCTGGGCAGCCTGGAAGGGGTCCTGAGATTGCCAGGAGCGGGCTGCGGCCGACGCTCGGGCGGTCTCTGGCAAATGGCCCAGGCGAGTGAGCAAGAAGGCGCCCGCGCTGTTTCGGTCATCCCAGTCCAGGGATTGGCCTTGCAGTTCCCTGAGGAGCTGCTGGTAGGTCTTCAGCTCGTCGGGCGGCTGCTGGCTGGCCAGCTGGAAAACCACCTGGCGGGAATGATCGTTTTTGAGTTTGCCGTGCAACTCGCGCAGAGGAGCGGCCAGCGGCCCGCTCAGATCTGCCATGGCCCGGTGCTGAGCCTCCGCATCCCAGCTCGGAATGCCCTGCAGGGCCAGCTCGAGCACGGTCACCCGGGGGTTGGCGAGGAGAGCCGCCAGGCCCTCGGTGGGGTCTTGAACCTGCCAGCTTTGCAGGGCGGAGGCCCCGGTCTGCGTGGCCTGACACCCTGCCAACCCGGATAGCAGACCCTGGACGAGTTGCTGACGCTGGTCCCAGCCCATCCGATCGGTGCCGGCGAGCAGCGTTCGGGCCAGCTCGAGGCCATCGTCGGGAAGGCGCAGCGCTTCCTCCCAGGCCTTCTGGCGCGCCAGGGGGGCCGTCTGGTGTACCTGCAGGGCGACCGCCGCCCCCTCATGAGAGGTTGCGGCCACCTCCAGCCAGAGGCGCTGAAGGTCCTCGGGCGTGTCGGGCTGAGCTTGCATCAGACTGTCCGGACCCATCTCTTGCAGGGCGGCCCGGGCCAGGACTTCACGACGCTTGCCCTGCAGGCCTTCGAGACTGCCCGGCAGCGAGTCAGGGGTCACGCTTTCCAGGCGCCGGGCCAGATCCAGGTCGCCATCCACCCGCTCGAGCCGCCCGGCAAAGGTCTGCAGACGCTGCTCGAGCGTAGCCGGGTCGCCCACCTCGAGCCACACGTCCCCATCTGTGCCGACCTGTCCATTCTGGGCCAGAAAAGCGGGTTGCGCCCTGCCCTCGCGGTCGAAGAACTGGAAACCCTGTCCCTCGATGCCGGCCAGGGGCGAGCTCAGAGTGAACTCGTGCAGCTCGCCCAGGCGCTGTTCGTCGATCAGCGGGATGGCTCCGTTGGGATTGCTGGCCATCGGCTGGCCCAGGTTGTGGCCAGGGTCGGTCAGGGCGTTGTAAGCGCCGTAAGGACCGATCTCCTTGCCCTGGGCGTCGTAGTAACGCATTCCCCGCTCGGCCAGGGCCAGCAGCCGCTCGGGAGTCGAGCCCTCCGGGGCCGGCAGGACCTTCTGGAAGATAGCCGCTTCCTCCAGATCCTCCAGGGTCCTCAAGGGGAGAGGCTCCAGCCCGCCGGTCTGAATGCGCAGCTCGACGGGCCCCTGCAGCAACTCCTCGGCGGCCTTCTCCGGCGTCAGGGGCCGGTAGCGCGTCCAGAAGGCAAGAAAGGTCTGGGGGGCCTGGATCTGAGCGCCCGTCTGCACCACGTCGCGAACGAGTTGCTCCGCCTCCTTGCGACCCTGCGGGGGCGCGGCGACAGAAGGAATGGATTGCGGCCGGATCTCCATGTTCTGTCAGCCTACGTGAAGAGGCCGAATTTTCACTGAAAGCAAACACATTGCGCTTGAATGCAAAGAGGACGAGATCTCTCTCGTCCTCTTTGGCCCTCGGTAAGGTCCGTTGTTACGCTTTCTCTTCGTCCGGCGGCGGGCCGAACATGGCGCTGAGCGGAATGCCCATCATGCTCGGCTCCTCCGGCTTGGAAGGCGGCTTCGGCGTCCAGAAAGTCACCACGCTGGCCAGGGCGCGGGCGATGCCGCCGCCCACCAGGCCACCCACGGCGGCTCCCGAGGCAGCGCCACCCAGGACTCCGCCGCCGGCGCCCGCAAAGGTGCCGGCCAGTTTGCCCACGGCCGTTCCGTGCGAGTAGCTGAGCTTCTTGTTGACCTTCTCGCCGACGTACTCGGTGGGGGTCAGAGCACCCTGCACCACCAGCCGGGCGATGCCGGGCACGGCGTCCTTGATGGCCGCCATCGGGTCCATGGCCTTCTGCAGGTCCTTCATCGGGTCGGCCGGCCCCTTCTTCTTGTCCTCCAGCGGGGCCTCGTAGCCCTTGGAGGCGATGGAGTGACCGGAGAAGCCCGCCTTGGCGCCGAGCAACAGCCCCAGAGGCGCACCGATCACGATGCCCACCCCGGCGCCGGCCAGTGCGCCGGCCACGGTGCACACCGTGCGGATCCCCTGACCGATGAAGCGGGCGGTTCTGGCCACCGCTCCCATCTCGGGCGGCTCTTCCAGAGCCTTGAGGGCCATGCGCTCCTGCATTTCCTTCTGGCCCTTGCCCATCTGCTTCTTCATCTCGGCCATCGCCTCGGCCTGAGCCTTCTCTTCCGGGGTCTGGGCCTTCTTGTCGTTACGCATCTGCTCGGTGACCCGGTTGATGCCGGTGAAGAGGTTGTCGACCACGTTGCGGTGCAACGGGGCGTCGAAGATCATGTCCATGAACTGCTTGTAGTCGCCGCTCTTCAAGAGCGCCGTCTCACCCATCTTGTCGTCAAAGTCGAAGCGGTCGACGGGCAGGTAGAGCGTGGCGCCCTGACGGCCCTCGTAGCGGTTGTTGACCTTCTGCACCAGCACCTGATCGTTGGCGGCTTCGATCAGCTTGGCGCACTGGTCCTTGATGGCCTGCGGAATGCGAGCGTCGCCCTGGATGCGCTCGGCCACCTGGATGATGTCGCGGTCGTCCACGTCCATCATCGTGTTCATCACCTGGTTCACACCGTAAGTAGGGCAGGCCCAGATGTCTTCTTTGATGTGCTTGGCCGAGTCGGGGTGGGCCAGGCAGACCTTCCAGAAGTTGTTGAGCTCGCTCTCGAACTTCTGGGCCTTGGTCTTGTCGAGGTCGTAGGCGCCGAAGGTGTCGGCGAATTGCATGTTCTTCTTGCCACCGGGGAAGGCGGCGTGGCCCTGGACGATGTCGACCAGGTCGCGGGCGTAGGTGTGGGCGTCGGCGTTGGCCGTCTTGGGGTCGTTGAGGTAACTGAAGATGGCTTCGGGATCGTTGCCCATCAGCACCTCAGGCGAGGCGGAGAGGGCCTTGATGTCGCCGGTCTGGGCCAGGGCGTTGATGAACGAGGTATTCCCCATCAAGCACGAGCCGATGATGAGGTTGTCGATGACGGGGCGCTTGCCGGTCTCGGCCTCGACCCGGTCGAGGGCCTTCTTGATGGCGCCGGCGAAGTCGTCCACCGGCATGGCGTTGTGGGCGGCGGCGTTGTTATCCGGGCCGTCCGGGCAGAGGCCCTTCTCGGCTCCGCCGTGGCCAGCCACCATCAGGCGAATTTTCTGGTCGTCGGGATGGGCTTTGATCGACTTGTAGACGAAGTCTTCCAGCGTCTTGGGGTCGTTCATGTGGGTGTTGCTGGCGTCGAGACGCTCGATTTCCTGCAGCTCACCCTTCTGGATGTAGTCCATGGTCAGGTTCTTCTTGTGGGGCAGGTCGCTGCGCAGGGTGACCATGTCCATGTGGTCGCCCGAGCCGACGTCGCTCATGCGCAGGGGAAGGTCTTCGTAGATGCCCTTCTCGAGCGGGTCGAAGGGGCTGACGAAGTAGAGCATGAAGAGGTTGGTCTTGGGTTTGGTCGGATCCACCGGGGTGTTGGTGTGGGGGATCTTGCCGTTCTGCTCAAGGGTGGTCAGCTCATCGAGCTTCTTGAGACTGTGCAGTCCGCCTTTGGGGTCGAGCACCACCATCTCGCCGCCCTCGGCCAGGGTCAGGTAACCGATGCGGGCGTCGGCTTTGCTCAGCATGCCCGCGTTGATACCGGCCATCCCGCGGCCGAGCATCACGTGGCCGGACTTCTCGAGGTTCTCGAAGGAGGTCTTGAAGGCCACCTGCTCGGGCGTGGGAGCGGCCTCGAACGGGATCAGCTTCTCGAGCTGGCCGGCGTTCAGGGTCACGCCCTGGTCGCCCAGGCCGTTGCTGCCATTGGGGAAGCCCACCGTGACGAAGCCACCCTTGTTGAGCGTCTCCACGATCTCGGCTCGCATCCGGAGCTGGGCTTCGGGGTCGCGGCGGATCTTTTTGAGCTCGGACAGGTTGTGGCGGGCCATCTCGGCGATGTCGGTGACCGAGAGGTTCTCGGGCAGCTCCTGCATGGGAGCGATGTCGATGCCCAGTGCATCCACCGCGTCAACGGTGCGGCCGATGGCGGCCTTCTTGGGGTCGGCCGGCTCGGGAGTGGAGCTCGACACGGCGTCCTTGGACTTGAGCGGCAGAACCTGGCCGTCGCCGGTGACCCGGTGCACTGGCTCGCCGCGTCCCAGCATCAGGGCGGCGCCGTTGGCGTCGGTGCGCAGCCAGTCGGGGCCTGGCTTCATGAAGCTGCCCTCGCCGCGCGGGAAGTAGAAGCTGTCACCGGCCAGTTGGAACTGCTTGAGCTGATCGCGCAGCTTGACGGTCTCGGCATCCCCCTGCCCTTTGACCAGCTCGGCGAACTTGTCGAGCTCGGCCGGATTGCGGAAACTGACGGTCACGCCCTTGGGCTCTTTGAAGCGCACCAGAGACTCGAAGCCGGCATCGTGG
This sequence comes from uncultured Burkholderiales bacterium, assembly GCA_964637145.1. Lineage (GTDB taxonomy): Bacteria > Vulcanimicrobiota > Xenobia > Xenobiales > QWHO01 > QWHO01. Next base: position 19,442 of record CAZWUN010000011.1, on the reverse strand, counting down.
GAGCGCTGGATGTCTCGGGCTTCGGCCTTGACGGCTTTGTAGCCGTTCGACTCGAGGTCGCGGAGGGTGGATTTGATGGCCGCCTGCTTGGGGTCGTCGCCCATCCCCTCGAGAGCGACGCCAAACACCTGGGCCATCACCTGGGCCATCGCGGCGTTCATGTCCTCGGCGTTCTTGATCTCGATCACCTGGACTTGCTCTTGCTGAGTGGGATTTTTCCCCGCTGCCTGCTCTTCTTGCTGGGTGCGCCGCGGCCCGTTGAGGAAGGCTGATCTGGCGCTCTCGTGGATGTTCATGACGTTGCTCCCGTCCTGTGACTCAATGGCAGGGGGGCCACTGGCTTAGGGTCAGATTACGAGAGCCGGCTTAAAAATGTATAAAAACTCTGTCGCGTTGGCCTTCTCTTTTGACGAAACCTCCAGAATGAGGTGCGGCTGAGGTTCACAGGTGCGACTCTCCCTCGCCCAGCACGTCTGTTCGCGAGGAGATCGGCAGCTGCGCTTGAACTTCGTTCAATCCCATCCCGAAGGACGGCAAGCGATGGCCAAGCTCTACTTCCGATACGGCGCCATGGGCAGCGCCAAGACCCTGAATCTCCTGGCGGTGCGCCACAACTACGAGCAGCAGGGCAAGAAGGTGGTCTTGCTCAAACCGGCTCTGGACGACCGGTTCGGCGTCGAGACGGTGCGCTCTCGGGCCGGGATGGAGCATCCGGCTGACCTGCTGGTGGGCCCCGACAGCGAGCTTGATTTCGAGGCTTTCCGCGGGGTCTACTGCGTGCTGGTGGACGAGTGCCAGTTCCTCTCGGCCCAGATGGTGGAGCAGTTGCGCGAGCTGACCCGGGTGATGGACATCCCGGTCATCGCCTACGGGCTGCGCACCGACTTTCGCACCCGCCTGTTCGAGGGCTCGGCCCGCTTGATGGAGCTGGCCGACAGCCTGGAGGAGATCAAGACCACCTGCCGCTTTTGCAACCGCAAGGCGGTGTTCAACCTGCGCCACGACGCCTTGGGGCGGGCCGTGTTGGACGGGCCCTCGGTGCAACTTGGAGCGGACACGACCTATTCACCGGTCTGCTGGCCCTGCTATTACGAGAAGACTCACCAGGATCTTCCCCCCAGCTGCCTTGAGCTGGCCCGGGCTGACCTGCAGCGGGTCTGACCGACGACGGTCGACGAATTACTCCAGGACCACCTGCTGCAGGCGGCCGAGTTGGCGGTCGACCATGTAGAGGTTGCCGTCGCCACCCTGGACCAGCTCACCCTCGGGCAGGGGCATACGCTGGTCCACGTCGCCGTGCTCGGGGTTCAGGGCCACCAGCGAGTAACCGTCCTGGCGGTCGAATGTATGCGCAAAGACGGTGCCGTCGGGGTGGATGAAGGTCTGGTCCACCCCGCCGCCAGCGCGGACGGTCCACTTGACCTGGCCGGTCTGGCCGTCGACCGAGGACACTTCGCCGCCATGGGTGCTCACGACCAGCTCGCCCGGGCGAGTGCCGGGGGTGGGCGCGTTGACATAGGTCTCGCGAGTCTTCAGCTCCCAGATCTTTTCCCCTGAGCTCAGGTCCAGCGCTACGTAGCGTCCACCAAAGCCGGTGGCGTAGGCCACCTGGTCGGGACCGACCGCCGGGGAGTGCTGGGGGCCACCCACATCAACCTGGTTCGTCCACAGCAGATTGCCTTCGCTGTCAACGCGGCTGAGGCGTCCCTCTCCGGTATATTGGCCCGACTGCACCACCAGGCCTCCGGCACCGTCCCCGGTCAGGGTCCTGGGTTGGGAAAGGTTGGTGGGTGAGGAAAGCTCGAGCTCCCCGTCCGGCTTGTTGGTCACTCCCGTGAGGCTCTGGCGGTCCAGCACGAACATTTTCTCGTTGGCAAAGGCGGTGGAAGGATAGCCGCCCGCCTGGTAGTCCCACTTGCGCTCTCCCGTGTCGGCGCTGACGCCAATCAGCTGCCCCTCGGGGCTGCGCAGGATGACGGTACCGCCCACCCGGCCCTCGAGTTGGCCCGGACACTGGCACTCCACGGTCACGCTTTCACCGGTGCCGTTCTTGAATCGTTGCAGCTGGGCGGGCTGATTCGGAAGGGAAGTGCCGACCACGACCTCATCGCCGGTCGCCACCAGCTTGTGGCCGACGTTCTGGTCGATCTCCTCGCTCCAGCCCAGGCGGGCCCGGGCGGCGCTGTTGGGAAGACTGGCAAGATGGATCGAGTTAAGCATTGGGGCCTCCGACTCTTCGTTGTTTGCCCCAGTCTAGCGTGTTGCCCTGAAATCTTTCTCACTTCGTCCCATACTGGTTGTGAATCTGTGGACCGCGTGCTACTCTGTCAAATCGAGCGCCACCAGGAGCTGCCTGGCCTGCTCCTCCAGGGCCGGCTGCCCGATCTGGGCTGCCTGCTCGGCCGCCAAACGAGCGGCAGCGGCGGCATCCTCTGGCTGGCCCCGGGCCTGCAGCACCCCGGCCCGTCCGATGCGCGCTTCCACCTCCACGGCCGGGTAACCGGCCCGGCCGGCCAGCTCCAGGGAACGCTCGAAGGCCTGCCAGGCCTCTTCCAGTTGCCCCTGTTTGAGCAGGGCCGAGCCCAGGTTGACCCACCAGATGCTCTGGTTGGCCAGATCCTGACAGCGCTGGCTGCACTCTAAGGCGGTGCGGAAGGCTTTGCAGGCTTCCTCGAGCTGCCCCGCATCCTGCTGGGCCAGCCCCAGGCTGCCCACCAGGTTGCCTTCCAGGCGCACGTCCTGGAGCTGGTGCGCCAGGTCGCGGGCGGCCTCCAGGTAGGTCGTGGCCGTCTCGTTCTGGCCCCGGGCCAGGGCCGCGAAGGCCAGCGAGCGAAGGGCCAGGGCCTCGCGGCGCCGGTCCGCGGCGGCCACCGCGGCAGCCCGAGCCGCCACGAAGTGGGCCTGGGCCTCTTCGTAGCGGGCCAGGTCGTAGTCCACCGAGCCCAGTGCATACTGGACGTCGGCCAGCCAGCGCCCTTCGGGCCCCCGGGCCAGCACATCGCTCAGGCAACGCTCGGCCTCCTCGAGTCGGCTCTTGCGGAGGAGCACCAAGCCCCGACGGGCGGCAAAGCGCATGGCCAGGTCAGGGTAGCCGTCGGCGGCTGTCAGGCCCTGGTCACAAAGCTCGAGCGCCCGGTCGAAGTGGGAGAGCTGCTCTTCTGTCTCGAGGCGCAGCAGCAAGAGCTCGAGCCGGCTGTGCCGCAGGGCCGCTCCGCTGAGGTGTTGCAGGGCCGCTTCGGCACCTTCCAGGGCCAGCAGGGCGGCCTTGAAATGCGAGCCCTCATAAGCGGCGCGAGCCTGGGCCGCATGGTAGGTGAGGGCTCGTCCCCAGTCCTGAGCCTCCTCGGCGTGGTAGGCCAGCCGGCCGGGTGAGGTGGCGTGCTCGGGCTCGAGGGCCTCCAGGGTCAGGCGGTGGAGCAGGCGGCGGTTCTGCACCAGCAACGATCCCTCCACCACTTCCTGCACCAGCCCGTTGGCGAATGCATAAAGCTCGCCTGCGTCGCTCCAGCCCGTGCGAGGGCGCGACGAGCGTAGTAAGAATCCCTCCGTTTCCAGGCGCTCGAGCTGGTCAGTCAACTCCAGGCCGGCTCCCCGACAGACCCGGATCAGGTTGGCCCGGGAGAACTCGCGACCCAGCACGGCGGCCATCTGCAGCACCGTCTTCAGTCCCGCTTCCAGCCGGTCCACCCGGGACAGAACCGCCCCCTGCAGGCTGGCCGGGAGCTCGTCCAGGCCCCGGCTGGTCAGCTCCAACCCGTGAGGCCCGGAAACCAGGACGCCGCGCTCGCGGGCGTGAGCTACCAGCTCGCCCAGCACGAAGGGATTGCCTCCGGCGCGATCGAGAAAGGCTTCCTGAGTGCCCGGCTCGATCGGCTCGCCGATCAGCCCGGCCAGGAGCCGGCGGGTTGCCTCCGGCTCCAGCGGCTCGAGCCGCAGAGCCAGGGCCGGGCTGAGCCAGTCCACCGGGGTCCGGCTGGTCATGATCAGGGGCAGTGGGCCCTCGGTCGCATAGAGAAAACTCAGCACCTCCAGGCTACCATCGTCGATCCACTGAGCATCCTCCAGGCGCAGGGTCAGGCGCTGGCCGCGTCGCTCCGCTTCCCGGCCCGCGGATCGAAAGAAGCTCTGAAAGGCGAGCTGGAGCTGTAGAGAGCGGGCGCGAGGGTCGAGCTCCTCGTCTCCCTGGCCTTGCAGCAGCGCCTCCAGGATGTCCACGGCTCCGCTTTCCTCCCAGCCTCGACAGGCGGCCAGCTCGCCTTCCTCCAGGCGCAGCGCGATGCCTCGCGTCCAGGCCAGCAGGGCTCCATAGAGCTGACGGCCGTAGGGCACGCACTGGGCCCGCACGCACAGCGAGGAGGTCTGGGCTTCCTCCGCCAGACGGCTCTTGCCGATCCCGGCCTCGCCCTCCAGGAGAGACGAGCCGCTGCCATTCCAGCTTCTCAGGGCCTCGAGCTCGCGCACCCGGCCCACCAGCGGGGTGGCCGGGACCGAGTCGGTCTGCACCAGGTCGACCCGGGCCGGGCCCAGCACGAACAGGTCGCGCTCCTCGCTTTTGCCCTTGAGCTGATGCCGTCCGTAGGGCGTGAACTCGAAGCGGTCGGCCATGGCCCGAGCCAGCTCATCCAGCACCAGCGCCCCGTTCGCTGGAGAGAGCTGCTCCAGCCGTTTGGCCACGTTGATGGCATCGCCGGCTCCGGTCCACTCCAGCCGCTCGCCCACGCTGACCCGCGAGAGGGCGATGCGGCCATAATTGATGCCGATGCGCACGGCGATGTCGAGCTGAGCCTCCCGGCAGATCGGCTGGATGGCCTCCACCTGGTGCAGGATGGCCAGCGCGGCGCGACAGGCCATCTCGCGGGGATCGATGCGGGCCTGGGCGGGAGGAAAGATGGCGTAGATGGCGTCTCCCAGGAATTGCAGCACCACTCCGCGGTGCTCGGCGATGGCCTCCGAGAAAGACTGGAACACGGTCTGGTGGATGAAGAGCGATAGCTCGTCGGGGGCCAGCTGCTCGGCCAGCCCGGTGAAGCCTCGAACATCCAGAAACAAGATGGCAACGTGCCGCAGGTCGCCCTCCTGCAGCCGCACGCTGGCCCGAGGGGCGACCGTCTCTCGTTTGGTGCCCGAGAGCCCGGACCGCAGCCGGGCAACCAGGTCTTGAACCGAGCCGGTAGCCATGGCCGGGGCCTTCGCCCGAGGCGGCCGGAGCCCTCGTTCCGGCTGGAGACGACGCTCTCGGCTCCGATGTTCACAAGAAGGCAAAGATTGTTGCGATACCAGGGCTTAGACTCAGTGCCGGCGGACGGTGCCAGGGCAGGGGTGGCAGACGGCCGAGCCTACCATCAGGGAGTAAACATGACCAGCATTCCCCGATCCAGCTTCTCCTTCACCGAGCAGGGAAGGATCCACAATGTCCATCCCGAGCGCCTGAGCGAAGCCGCCAGCATCGACGCCAACCAGGACGGGGCCCTGCAAGATGACGAGATCGCCGCCTATCTCGAGCGGACCGACTCGATGCACGACCACGAGGGCCACACCATCGACAAAGAGCGAGTGCTGACCGAGTTCAAGTTCCACCTGCGCAAGGAGGTCAACCCCGAGGTGGCCGGCTATCCGAGCTACGAGGAGGTGGCCGCCGACCTGTCCCGGCTCGAGCGCACCTATCCCAACCTGGCCGAGCGGGTCAGCCTGGGCAAGACTCACGAGGGACGCGACATCTGGGCCCTCAAGATCAGCAAGGGAGCTCGTTGCGAAGACACCAAAAGCCGCACCGGCATCGTGCTCACCGGCTGCCACCACGCCCGCGAGTGGATGTCGGTCCAGCCCCCCTTGAAGGTCGCCCACGAGCTGCTCGAAGGCTATGCCAGCAATCCCGACATGAAGCGCCGGGTGGACAATGCGGAGATCTGGGTGGTTCCGGTGGTCAACCCGGACGGCTACGAGTACAGCCGCAACGAGGACAACTGGTGGCGCAAGAACCGCCAGCCGGTTGGCCAGGACGCCTGCGGCGAGGCCACCGACGCAATCGGCACCGACCTCAACCGCAACTACGCCTCGCCTGACCCGCAGCACGCAAGCCTGTATCGGCCCGAGGGGGACACGCCCTGCTCGACCTCCGACGACTTCGGCTGGGCCACCAGCGATTATCCGCACTCGGACACGTTCCGCGGCAAGTCGCCCGCCTCCGAGCCGGAGGTGCAGGCGCTGCTCAACCTGGAGCTGAACCGGGGCAACATCAAGGGCGTCATCGACCACCACGGCTATGGCGAGATGGTCTTGCACCCCTGGGGCCACACCGATGAGCCGGCGCCTGGCCACGAGCGGCTCGTCGAGGTCGGCAATCGGATGAACCGGGCCATCGGCGAGAACGAGCCTTTCCGGGTCATGGCCTCGTCGGACCTCTATCCCACCTCGGGAACCTCCGACGACATCCTCTATGCCCACGGCATTTTCAACTACACGCTGGAGATCGGGCGCAGCTTCCAGCCTCCGGTCTCGCAGATCGGGCCCATCAGCGAGTCGGTGGCCCGGGCCAACATGGTGTTCATCGACGAGGTCATGGCCCACGGCGGCGTTTGAACGAAGGTCGCTTCGGCCTCGAGTCGAATAAGCGGCCATGGCTCGCCGTTCCGCCCCGGCCCTTTCGGAGACTTACGAGTCTCTGGCCATGGGTTTCCAGGAAGATGCCATGGCCGGGCTCGTGCGACTGCCCGACACCAATGGCCGCCTGGCCGTTCCCTTCCGGCGCATTCTCAGCCTCGACCGCCTGATCGCCTACTGGGAGAAGGAGCGCCGCGAGAACGCCGGCGGCACCGCCCTGATGGCCGAGCACGTCCTGGCCGGACTCGAGCGGGCTCCCGAATTGCGCGGGCCCATCGAGGACATCGCGGTGCTCGAGCGTCACGCCACCCTGATCAACGCGCTGATGTCGGCCATTTTCCCGCTCGGCTTGCGCAACCATGCCTTCAGCATGGCGGCCTATCCGGTCGAGCTGCGCCCCTTCTACGTCACGCCGCGCTTTCGCCGCGAGCTGGTAGGCGAAAATGGCTTGCTGGGCGAGATGGATACGGGCGACCTTCCCCTCGAGACCCTGATGACCATCTTTGGCTCGCTGGGCATCCTGCGCCGGGTCTACGGGGTCCACTTCCCATTCGAGAAAGCCGTCCACCTGCGCACCGACGACAGCTCCACCGGGCTCACGCGCTACTACCAGATGCGCACCCACCTCGACTTCGTGGAGGTCCGGGTCTATGGCACTCTCCCCGAGTTGAGCCCCGAGGTCGAGCACCTGCGCACCCGGGTCACCGATCTCGAGCTGTGGCGACGCATCCTGCCGCCCGAGAGCTTTGCCTACTATGGCTTCATGGTGTGCGACGCGCTGGAGGTCACCGAGGAGGTCTGCCTGTCCCACCTCAAGCAAGAGCTGGTGAGCAAGGACCCTCTGACCACTCCCGAGCGGTTGCTCAAGATCCAGAGCAACCTGCGCTCGCTGCTGGGCATCCCCGATCTCTACATGACCATCGCCGGAATTCAGGCCGATGAGGCGTTCCTGATCACCCCATGCGTGGGACGGGTGCGAAAACTTGATCTCGACGAGCAGGAACGCCTGGAGCTGAACGAGTTTCTGGGCTGCCGCTCTTGCGATCAGACCTTCGTGGTCTCCGACCTGGACAGCGAGCGGGACGACAACTCACCCTTCTTCGAGAAGCTCAGGGGGATGGGCTATCGCTCCATTATGCTCGCGCCCTTCGGCGAGGGGGAGGAGAAGCGCGGCATTCTGGCCCTGGCCTCCCACCAGTGCGGTATTCTCGACTCGCTGGCCCAGCTGCGCGTGGCCCCCATCTTGCCGCTTTTGTCGGTAGCCATGGGGCGCACCACCGAAAGCACCCGCAATCGCGTTCAGGCCATCATGAAAGAGCAGTTCACGGCCATCCATCCAGCCATCGAGTGGCGCTTTCAGGCCGCGGCCATGCGCTACCTCCAAGACGAAGTGCTCGAGGATGTGGTGTTCCCGGAGGTTTACCCTCTGTTCGGGGCCTCGGACATCCGCTCCAGCTCGACGACGCGGAATCACGCCATTCAGACCGACCTGCTCGAGCAGCTCGAGCTGGCCGACCGGGTGCTGGAGACGGCCTACCGTGTGCAGCCGCTGCCCTACATCGACCAGTTGCGCTATCGGCTCAAGGGGTGGGTGGACGAGCTGACGCCCGGTCTGCACTCGGGGTCGGAGATGCGCATCATCGAGTTTCTCAAGCAGGAGATCGAGCCCGTCTTTCCGCGCCTGGAGCGTTTCGACGTCTCGGTGCTGAGCGCCGTCGAGCACTACCAGGCCCAGCTCGACCCCCAGCTCGGCTTTCTCTACCGTCACCGGCGCAAGTTCGAAGAGAGCGTCTCGCGCATTCGCGACCGCATCACCGACATCATGGGCCAGCGCCAGGAAGAGGCCCAGAAGGCCTTTCCCCATTACTTCGAAATGTACAAGACCGACGGGGTGGACCACACGATGTACCTCGGTCCCTCCACCGTGCCAGACGGCAACTTCGACCGGCTCTACCTGCGCAATCTCCGTTTGTGGCAGTTCCTGGTGATGGTTGAGGTGGCGCGCGAAACGCGCAACCTGGTGCACGAGCTTCCGGTGCCGCTCGAGACGGCCCACCTGATCCTGGCCCAGGACAGCCCCCTCTCGATCCGTTTCCACATCGACGAGAAACAGTTCAACGTGGACGGAGCCTATAACGCCCGCTACGAGATCATCAAGAAACGGCTCGACAAGGCCGAGGTGGAGGGAACCGGTGAGCGGGCCACCCAGCCCGGCAAGGTCACGGTGGTCTACTCCCACCCTCGCGAGGCCACCGAGTACCGCGAATACTTCGAGTATTTGCGCGGCGCGGGCCTGGTCGAGCCGGTGCTCGAGGAGCTGAGTTTAGGTCCGTTGCAGGGGGTTCAGGGGCTCAAGGCTCTGCGGGTCACCGTACGCTAGAGCTCTGGACCGCCGTCGCCAGGGCTTGCAGAACCTCCCGGACCAGCTCGTCCGGGCGATAAGGCTTGGCCAGCCGATAGACCGGCTCCCACTCGGGTGGGAGTTGCTCATCCGACATGTGCCCGCTGGTGAGAACCACCGGAACGCTGATCCCCTTCTCGCGCAGTCGGGCCAACGTCTCCTGGCCGTTCAGGCGGGGCATGGCCAGGTCCAGTAAGACCAGGCTCAGGCCGGGCTGCTCGGCCCTGGCCAGAGCCTCCAGTCCGTCGCTGGCCGAGGTTACCTCAAAGCCGGCTCGCTCCAGGATGCTGCAAGCCAGCCGACGCACCTGCTCCTCATCGTCCACCACCAGCACCCGGCCCTGGCCGGCCAGGAACTCGCGGGGCGCCTCGGGCGGCTTGGGGCGCACGTCCCGGGCTCGAGCCGGGAAGTAGAGGCGGAAGATGGTGCCCTCGCCGCTCTGGCTGAGCACTTCCAGCCCTCCCTCGTGTCCCCGCACGATGCCCGCCACTCCCGCCAGGCCCAGGCCTCGGCCCGTGAATTTGGTGGTGAAGAAGGGGTCGAAGATCTTCTGGAGGGTCTCGCGGTCCATCCCGGCGCCTGAGTCACGCACCTCCAGCACCACGTAGTCGCCGGGCGCCAGGGTGGTGTGGCGAACGGTACGCGGCTCGCCGAGATGCTCGAGCCGGGTGAGCAGGTGGATCGACCCTTCCCGCTCGCCGATGGCCTCGGAGGCGTTGGTGATCAGGTTCATGACCACCTGGCGGAGCTGGCTGGCCTCGGCCTCCACCGCGGGGAGCTCCTCGGCTAGCTCCAGCCGCAGGGAAACCTTCTTGGAGAGGCCGATCTTCAAAAGCTGGGACATCTCCCGCACCAGCTCGGAGAGATCGACCGGGCCCAGCACGAAGCGCGCTCGGCCCGAATAGGCCAGCATCTGGCGACACAGCTCGGCGGCCTGCTCGGAAGCGGTCTCGATATTCTGAAGCATCTGGCTGACGGGATGCTCCTCGGAAAGCTCGAGCCGGGCCAACCCGGCATTGCCGATGATGGCCATGAGCAGGTTGTTGAAGTCATGGGCGATGCCTCCGGCCAGAAGGCCCAGGCTTTCCAGTTTCTGGGCTTGCAGCACCTGAGCCTGAAGCTGGCGAGATTCCTCCTCGCTCTGCACGCGGCGGGTGATGTCCTGGCACAGGCCCACCATCTGCTGGGCCGCTCCGCTGGAGTCACGCAAGATTTCAGCCTTCTGGTGCACCCAGCGCAGCTCGCCGTCGGGCCTGATGATGCGATGGATGACGTTGTAAGGGGCTCCGCCCTGCAGGGCTTGCTGGGACGCGGCCCGGACCTGCTCGAGGTCGTCGGGATGGACCAGGTCGAAGAAGGTTTCCACGCGCCCGTCAAAGGTCTCCGGGGTGTAGCCGAAAATGGCGTAACAGCCGCGCGACCAGACCAGCAGCCCGGAGTCGCTGGGGTCCGACCACCAGGCTCCCACTTCCGCCAGCTCCTGAGCCCGCTCGAGCAGCCACTGGTGCTGCTGCAGGCCCTCCAGCTCCTGGCGACGCATGTCACATCCTCCACAGTGCCCTGCAGCCGCTCACCGTCCCGCTCGACGGCCAGCCGAACCCAGATCTGGCGGCCCTTGCGGGTGAGCACCCGGGCTTCGAGCTCGAAAGAGCTCCCCTCGCCGCAGGCTTGCTCGAAGGCGGCGGCGACGCGCTCGCGCTCCTCGGGAAGGCAGAAGTTCACCATCGCCGACAGGCTCGGGGACAGCTGGCCCGGGCTGGTTTCATAGACGGCGTAGCAATCTCGGGTCCAGAAGAGGCGCCGGTCGTTCAAGGTCAGGCTGAACCCGCCGGCGCGGGGACGTGTCTCAGTCAAGATGGACTCGGGGCGGGTCTGGGTCACGTCGCGCGCGGTGGCCAGCACCACCGGCTCATCGTGGAGGCGCTGGGCACGCCATTGCATCCAGCGGGTGCTCCCATCTTTGCTCAGGCAGCGCGAGACGTCGTCCACCAATTGGCCGCTCTGGACCAGCGTCTCGAACCGCCGGTCGGAGCGCTCCACCTCATCGGGATGAAGGATCCGGTGAAAGTGCTGCCCCACCAGTTCGCCCTTCGGATAGCCGAGGGCTGCCTCCAGGGCGGGGTTGAGGGCCAGAAAGACACCCTCGAGGTCGATCAGGCAGATCGCCTCCTGAGAAACCTCCACGAACTCCAATCCAGTCAGGTTCAAGCTTTATGGGTTTCCCGCTTTCCCGCCCGATCGCCTCCCGGGAGGTCGGAGCGGGGGGCCGGAGAAGCCAATCGCTCGATGGCGACCCGCATGTACACGGAGCTGGCCGAGCTGTGGCCTCGCCTGAGCCCGCCCGAGCGCTACCGCGACGAGGCCGAGAGGCTGGGCAGGCTGCTGGGACCTGGTCCCACCCGGTTGCTGGCGCTGGGCTCGGGAGGGGGACACCTGGTCTGGCACCTGGCCGGGACCTGCCAGGTCACCGCGGTGGACCGTTCCGAGCCGATGCTGGAGGTCTCCCGTCGCCTCAACCCGGGATGCGCCACCTGTGCGCGGACATGCGCTGTTTCCAGTTCGAGGAGCGCTTCGACGCGGTGCTCCTGCACGATGCCGCCGCCTACCTCCTGGATCGCGCCGAGCTGGTTCAGACCTTGAGGGTGGCTGCCGGTCATCTATCGCCCGATGGATTCGTTGCCGTGGTGCCCGACTACGTGGAGGAGACCTTTCCGGGTGACCACCTGGCCCACCATCCCTGCGGGGAAGGAGTGGATGTGCTGGAATGGTGCCGGCGAGTCGGACCGGAGCGGCTGGAGACGGTGTTTGTCTTCCTCTTTCGCCAGGCGAACCGAGTGCGCAGCCAGACCGACGTGCACCAGATGGGATTGTTTTCCGAGCAAACGTGGCTGGAAGCGATGCAGGAAGCGGGCTTGCAGGCCCGACGGCCCCGCGAGCTGCAGAGACGGTCGGGGCAGGGAGCCTACCTGTTCTCGGGCCGGCTCATGAAGGTGCGCGGGAAGCAGTAGCCCTGGGCCTGGAAGGCGCTCTGGCGGGCCCGGTTGAGGGCGTTCTTGCGGCGATCGGCGATGGGCTCGCCGTAGCGGGTGACGATCTGGGTGCCCGACTGGAGGTCGTACACCGTCGTGACGGCCCGGCGAAGGGCCTGCTGGCGGTTGTCCTCGCTGGCCAGCGCGCTCTGGGGATGGCTTTCGATCTGGGCTTCGAAGATGCGGATGCTGGCCGCCCGGACGGCGCTCAGACGCAGGCTGGGGGCCGGGCCCTGCTCGGCCTGGGGGCGGGTCTGCTCGAGCAGGCTGTAAATTCGGGCTTTGCTGCGCTCGAGGGCTTGCCGTCGCGGGTCCTCCAGCGGGCTTTGGCGCAGCGTTTTGAGGCGCAACACCTGCACGGACGAGCGAGGGGCCGACCAGTTGGCCGGTCGGATGGGGTGCATCCCCGGGCGGTAGGCGCGTGGGTTCTCCAGCGTCAGCATCGGTTTGGTCCTCCTCGTCGGTACTCTGGGCTCAGGATACCGCCGAGGTCTGAAAGGTGGCTGAAATCGGATGCAGCAACAGGACAGGGATCACCCGTTCGGTGCGGGCCTGGTAGGCGTCATAGCCCGGGTACAGCTGCACGAAGGCCTTCCAGAGCCCGGCTTTGACGTCGGGGGAAGCCTCCTCGGGCGTGACCGGGAAGCGGTGAGGCCCGACCTGGACCCAGCCGTGCCCGGAATGCTTGAGGTTCTTGCACCAGCCCGGCTCGACCGGGCTGCCCCCGTAGGAGGCCACCACGGCAAACGAGGTGCCGTAGGGCATGAAAAAAAGGGGAGAGGTGAAGCGCTTGCCGGACTTGCGCCCCACCGTGGTGAGCAGCAGGTTGGGCACTCCCGCCACCAGGCCGCCCACCACCCCCTGGCTCAGGCGGTAGACAAGCACGTGGGAGGCCGTCATCAGGCGGAGCAGGGGCTTCTTGGGCAGCAGCCACAGGGATACTCGGGTCATCATTGCGGAGGTCATGAGGGCCATGGTAGGGTCTGCCGCTCGGAGCGTCAACCGTCTCGCAGGGTGTTGATCGAACGGGGCGCATCCGATGGGTTAAAAGGCCCACGGGTTGATCAGCCCCACGCCTAACGGCTCGAAGTCCGTCACGTTTCGAGTCACGACGAGCATTCCGTTGACAAGCGCCGTGGCGCCGATAAGACTGTCATGGAACGGTCTGGGATCGGGAACCTGGAGTCTGGCGCTTCGACTGGCGATGGTGGCATCGATGGGAAGAACTCTTCCGGCGTAGACCGCCGTAACCTGTTCGAGCCACTTCCGAAGAAAGGCTCCCTGAACCTGGTCCCTTCGCTCGATTTGCAGGACTCCGATTTCCAATTCCATCAGCGTGACCACCGAGACGTAGAGTTCGGACAAGATGACGGTCTCAACCCAGGCGGCTACCTGCGGGTGGGCACGACCCGAGCGGAGCTTGCGCATCTCAGAGACGACATTTGTGTCCAGCAAATACATCACGTCAGGTCGGCGGGGCGAGGCATCTCGTCGATTCGCGGGAACTCGAGATCAAGAGTGTCTTCCGAGGCCAGGAGCTCTTTGATGCTCTGCTTGCCTCGAGCAAGTTCGAGATAATCCGAGTAGGTCAAAAGAACATGGGCCGGCTTGCCCCGATCGGTAATGAATACCGGGCCCTCCTCGGCCGCCTTCTTGGCCCCGCTCGTGTTCTGATTGAATTCGCGGCTGCTGATCAACCTTCGGTTCATGTAGGCAAGTTTCTACATTTTCCGAGCAATCCTGCAGGAATGCCGTGCCTGGCTATCTACCTTTTGTTCGTATGCCTCCTGGGCATTTGTGCCGAACCGGTTTTGACGCGTAGTCAAACCCATGTCCTGTGGTGGCATTTGGAGCTACACCACTCACAGGATTCGACGGCAGAGGTGAGAATATCCGACCTTCTGATCACCCGCTGGGAGGGACTTTTGCCTCATCGCTACGATTACCGTGTCTACGATCTCCGGGACAAGACCACCGAGACCGTGCACGAGGTGCTGAATCGGGCCGCCAAAGACGGCTTCCGGCTCCTGCCGATGTCTTATCAAGACCAGCAGCACGCCATCTTCGAACGACCCCACGAGGAAGACGAGTTCGAATCGATGTCCGAGGAAGAAAAGTCACGCTGGTTCGCCGAGAACGTCGAGTACAACCGCGTGGCCGACGACTGGCAGGGCAGCAGCTGAGGTGCTGATCGACTATCGGGTCATCAAGCTCAACAACAAAGGGCCCGGCAGTATCGAGGCTCAGCTCAACGAGGCCGCCCGCCAGGGGTTCCGGCTGGTGAACGTGTCCAATGGAAAGACCTCGTTGGCCATTCTCGAGCGCGTGACCGACGAAACGATGGCCGTGGCCGGCGATCACGACGAGCACGCCCGCTTCATGGCCGAGCGAGCCGGCTGGGGCAGCAGCGAGAGCAACTGGCAGAGCTGAGCGATCAGCCCTGGTTGGCGGCCATGAGCCCGATGGCGGTGGCCAGCATGGCCAGCAGGGCGCTGACCAGCGACTCGCCCGCCACCAGTCCCGAGGCGATGGGCACGTTGTAGGTCTCCTGAGATTTGGGCGCGGCTTTGAGCCAGACCAGCGCGATCAGGGCGCCGATGGTGAAGGCCAGGGCGTTGCTGAAGGTCACCACCCAGCCCAGCCCCAGCCCCATGGCGCTGGGCAGGTAGGGACGCGCTCTGGGGAAGGTCTTCTCCAGGATCGGGATCAGGCAGCCGAGGAAGGCCCCGATGACGGCCGCGATGACGGCCGACTGGGGCAGGCTGGCCCAGCCCTTGGAGAGCACCTGGGCCACCGCCACCCAGGTCAGCGTGGCCGGCAGGGGAAAGGCCTCCAGCTTCTCGATGGTGGGCACCATGAGATACCAGGCCGGCACGATGGCCAGGGTTCCGAAGAAGATCCCGATGAACTGAGCGATGAACTGCTTCTTGGGGTTGGCCCCGAGCAGGTAACCGCTCTTGAGGTCGGTCAACAGGTCGGCCGAAGAGCTGGCACTGTTGGCCGCCACCCCGGCCGACATCAGGTTGTGGGTCACGTTGCCGGGTGACAGGAAAGCGAAGATCAACTGCATCACCTTGCCCATGGCCCCGATGGGGGTGGTATCGGTTTCGCCCGTGGCCCGGCAGGCCACCAGCGACAGGACGAACGACATGGCCACCGCCACCAATCCGGCGAAGAAATTGATGTGGAAGGCGGCCATCTGGACCACCAGCATGGCGATGGTGATGGGCACCATCCCGGCCACCAGCCAGGAGCCGGGAACCTCGATCCGGGCCATCTCCTCGAGCTTCTCCTGGCTCACTTTGGAAGCGGCGCCGCTCTTGAGGATGTTAAAGGAGCGGGCCACGGTGCGCCACTGCAGAGCCAGCGACATCAAGCTGGCGAACACCATCACGGCGGTTCCGCCCCAGAGCGACCAGCGCGTGGGCGCGAACAGGGTGCCGCCCCCACCGGTGGGGATGGACACGACGTAGCCCTGCACCCCCGCCTGGGCCAGGTCGAGCCCGATCAGGTAAGGGGCTATGAAGACGTAGAGCAAGACGGAAGCCACCAGCATCGAGAGGGAAACCCGCAGCCCCACGATCATGCCGGCCGCGATCAACAGAGCGCTGGGCTCGAAGCTGAAGCCGGCCAGCTTCTTGCCGGCCACCTGCATGAAGCCGCTGTGGGGCACCTCGGCCGGAATCTGGACGCTGAAGAGATGCTCTTTCATCCAGCTGAAGAACCGGTCGGTGGTCTTGAACATCCCCTCCTCGGTCTTCAGGATGGCGATGATGGCGGCACAGAAGAGGGCGATGACCAGGGCGTAGGCCTTGCGCACGGCCTCCTTGCCCTCGCTGTAGAGGCTCCGGAGGGTGGTGGCGGCGGCGATACCGGAGGGGAAGGGCAGTTGCTCCTGGTTGATCATCTGGCGCTTCATCGGGATGGCCAGGAAGACGCCCATGGCGCCGGTGGCCAGGGTGAAGCTGCCCACGATCCACCAGGGCTGGTGGGTGTGGGAGGGGTCGAGGATCATCAGGGCCCCGAAGGCGGTGGCGATGGTGGCCCCGGTGGAGTAGCCGGCGGCCGAGGCGGTGGACTGCATGCAGTTGTTCTCGAGGATGGACATCTGGCTCAGACGACCGCCCGACAGAAGCCGGAAGAAGTTCCAGATCACATAGGAGATGACGCAGGCGGTGATGGCCACCCCGAAGGCCCAGCCCACTTTGAGCGTGGTGTAAAGGTTGGAGACCGACATGGCCATGCCCAGGAATCCCCCCATTGCCACGGCCCGGAAGGTGAGCTGGGGCATCTTGTCGCCCTGGTAGACGTGGGTGTACCAGTGCAGGTCCTTCTCCTCGGGACTGGCGTCGTGGGCCGGGGGCTGGACCTGGAGCGAGCCGATGGGAGCGGGCTCTTCCTCCGGCTCGTACGGGTCGTCGGGAACCTCGGTGAAGGTCTCGGCATGGCCCCCGACGGGGAGCCCTTCAAGCTGGGAGGGGTGCTCTTTCTCGTCCATAACCCCAGGAATGTATCCAACCTCGCCGGCCGGGGGGTTAGCAGACTGTTAAACCCCGGCCGGGCTCAGAAGTCTGGATGGTCCAGGGTTCTCCACTGCGAACGGGGATAGGGGCGCGGCAACTTCCTCGCGAAGCTGGGGCACAATGGCTTACTGCCATCAGGCCGCTTGAGCCGCGCGCTCATCTTGCTCTTTGCCACCGGGGCCGGGCTTTCGGTGGGCAACCTCTACTACGCCCAGCCTCTGCTCGAGGCCATCGCCAGCTCGTTTGGCGTGACCGAAGCCGAGGCCGGCCTGGTCGTGACGGTGACCCAGTTGGGCTATGCAGTCGGACTGGTGCTGCTGGTGCCGCTGGGCGACCTGTTCGAGAATCGTCGTCTGCTCACGCTGATTCTGGGGGGGACGGTGCTGTCGCTGGTCGGAGCCTCGGCAGCTCCCGGAATGGGGTGGTTCGTGCTGGCCTCGCTGGCCATCGGCGTCAGCTCAGTGGTCGCCCAGGTGCTGGTTCCTTTCGCCGCCAGCCTGGCCCCGGCCGAGCGGCGCGGCGAGGTGGTGGGGCAGGTGATGAGCGGACTCTTGCTCGGCATCCTGCTGGCCCGCTCGGTGGCCGGTCTGGTGGCCTACAGCCTGGGCTGGCGAGCGGTCTACCTCCTTTCGGCCGGGTTGATGGCTCTGCTGGCCCTGACCCTGCGCCTCTGCCTGCCCACCCGGCAGCCGGGCTTTCAGGGCACCTATGGCGGGCTGTTACGCTCGCTGAAAACGATTTTTCTGACTCAGCCGGTGCTGCGCAGGCGGGCGGCTTACCAGGCCGCCATGTTCGGCAGCTTCAGCGCCTTCTGGACCTGTCTGACCTTCCTCCTGAGCGATGCGCCGTTTCGCTTCTCACAGGCTCAGATCGGCCTGGTGGCACTGGTCGGAACGTTGGGAGCCCTGGTCGCGCCCCTGGCGGGCAAGCTGGGCGACCGGGGTGACTCGCGCCCGATCACCGGGGTTGCCCTGGCCCTGGGCGCGCTGAGCTTCGCCCTGACGCTCTGGCAGAACTCGCTGGTGGCCCTGGTTGTGGGCGCCTGCCTGCTCGACCTGGGGGTGCAGACCACCCTGGTGCTGGGCCAGCAGGCGATCTACAGCCTGGACGAGAGCCAGCGCAGCCGTCTCAATACCCTCTACATCAGCATCTTCTTCCTGGGGGGGGCTCTCGGTTCGGCTCTGGCCTCGCAGGCCTACGCCCAGGGCGGCTGGCCCTGGGTGGTGGCGATCGGCGGAGGGGCTCCGCTACTGGCTTTCCTTTACTGGATAACGGAAGCCCGGCCCCGTTGAACGAGATCGGGCCACTTCATGAGCTCGAACGCGCGGCGAATCCTCGCAACTGAGAAACCACTTGAGCGTTACGCGCACAATTTCGGAGCGGAACTGTGCGCTTCACCGGAAATTCAAGCCGCTATCAGGTAGCCGTCGTGCGCGGGGCGTCTTCCCGGGCACTCCCCCGGGTGCTCGTGGCAGTACTTCTCCTTGATAGCTTTCAGTTCTCTGGTGTATTCCTCCAGGTCGTGGTGAGCGGGTTCGAGACTCTGCTCGAAGGTCTGATTGGCGCCGTCCTCCTCGAAGGGTCCATACTGGGCATCGCGGGTGACGTCGATTTTGATAGGAGTCTCCTCGTCCCACATCTGGTGCACCCATTCCTGGGGCGGCAAGGGATGGGTGGCCATGCTCGGGTCCATGATGTAGGGCTCCACCCGACCGGTTTGCTCATCCCGGGCGAAGACCATCGGGGCGACATGGTACCACCAACTGGCGTGCATGTACTTGTTGTCGGCCTCCAGCCTTCCCTCGCGGGGATTGTCCAGAATGACAAACATCTTGGCGGAGTTGACCTCGTCCTGGTGGAGCTTCTCGCACATCAGGTGGGCGCGCGCGTAGCAACCGTCGAGAATATACTCGAAGGGAATGCCTGGAATCGCTGCCAACGCGTCAAACTCGCGCTGGAGCTCGGTCCTGGTGGGGATGCGTCCTTGCAGCCGGGAAACGTCCTGATGGTGCTGCATACGAGCTTCGGTGCCCAGCTCCCCGATCAGCTCTTGCTCCATGGCCGTCTGATCGACGTCGCGATCGCTCAGGTCCTCGTCGATCTCCTCCAGCGAGGGCTGCGGTCTCTGCTCGAGCTCGAGCCGCTCGAGGTGGGTCTTCAGATCGGCATGAGGGCTCCGGCGGTGGGTATGGATCAAGGTCATCGGCGTGCACTCCTCCAGCCCGCCCATCCTACATGGAGCGGCGGGAGCAAAAGTGAAGAGAATGTATCCAACCTGCCAGAATCCAGCGCACGGGCTGCCAATCGACCTCGAAAGGTCCCGCCAGAGGTTCAGACCCCAGGGACTGCAGTCGGTGGAAGAGCCAGAGCTGCACATCAAGAGACCTTCCGGAAAGGTCAAAAAGCGGCTGAAGAGAACTCCTTTCTTCTTCATGTCCAACGAGCCCTGGGCGGACGGCCCTTCCATCCTGTCGGTCCTGGAGAGCTGGGAAGGCCCGGGTGAGCCGCCCCTGCCCGACGAGCAGTCCGATGGCCTGCGCTGGGCCGCCGGCGCCCAGGACGGCGTCCTCAGCCACCACACGGCCGCTCTCGACGAGGGGAAGGAGGCGGACCTGGTCTACCGGGCCGTGGAGCTGGTCCGGGGCTCGGTGGACTCGCAGGAAGCCCGGGCCGAGCTTTACCGCTTCTGCATGGACGAGCCCGTGCTGGCCCTGGTGGACCCGCTGCTCGACGAACTGCGCCGGCGAGGCCTGGCCAACCAGGTGCGCCCGGTGGCCACCTTCCTGATCCAGAAGGCCAGCCACCGCGGGCCGCTCAAGCTGGGCATCTCGCTCTTGTCGGTGGGAGGCCGGCTGGAGGACATCGGGGTGCTCAAGAAGCTGGCCCGCC
>CAZWUN010000010.1:19174-37212 GCA_964637145.1 uncultured Burkholderiales bacterium | reverse complement strand
CCTTGCTCGCTCCGCCGCCGCCGATGGCCGGGCCTTCCGCCGCTCCCCGCGCCGGGCAGCCCGCCAAGCCGAACGTGGGCCAGCCAGTGCTGCGTCAGCCGATCGCGGCTGCCAGCACTCCCAAGAAGGCCGCCTCGGGTGAGCATCGCGGCCAGGTCGAGCACTTTGCCGGCATCAAGGTGATCGGAGTAGGGGGAGCCGGCTGCAACGCGGTCAGCCGGATGATCCAGGAAGGGCTCGGTGGTGTCGAGTTCATCGCCATCAATACCGATGCCCAGGCGCTGTTCCTCTGTGATGCTGACCAGCGCATCCACATCGGCTCGACCGTGACCAAGGGTCTGGGCGCTGGCTCGAATCCTGACTGCGGCAAAAAAGCCGTGGAAGAGAACTCCGAAGAGGTGCTCAAGGCTATCGAGGGCGCCGACATGGTGTTCATCACCGCCGGTATGGGCGGTGGCACGGGTACCGGGGCCAGTCCGGTGGTGGCCGAGTTGGCTCGCCAGGCCGGCGCGCTGACCGTGGCCGTCGTCACCAAGCCCTTCGTCTTCGAGGGGCGCCGGCGGATGGAGCTGGCCGAGGAAGGCATCAAGCAGCTCAAATCCAAGGTTGACACCATCATCACTATCCCCAACGACCGTCTGCTCAAGATCGTCAGCGACAAGGAGTCGATCGCCGACGCCTTCCGACTCGCTGACGACGTGCTGCGCAACGGGGTGCAGGGCATCTCCGAGATCATCACCGTTCCGGGTCGCATCAACGTCGACTTCGCTGACGTGCAGGCCATCATGGCCGACGCTGGCTCGGCGCTGCTCGGCATCGGTGTTGCTTCGGGTGAGAATCGCGCTGTCGAGGCTGCTCGCGCGGCCATCTCCAGCCCGCTGCTCGAGGCCAGCATCGACGGAGCTACCGGTGTGCTGTTCAATGTCACCGGCGGTCCCGACCTCACCCTCCTCGAGCTCAACGAAGCCGCCCGGATCATCTACGAGGCCGTCGACCCCGACGCTCAGATCATCTTCGGGTCGGTGCAGGACGAGCGCATGGAAGGCGAGGTTCGCATCACCGTGGTGGCCACCGGTTTCCAGTCGCTGCCCGGTCAGCCCGTCGATTCCGACGACGCGGCCTTCACCCTGGGTGGCATCAAGGAAGAGATCTCCTTCGGCAGCTCGCTGCGCGACGTCGATCTCGAGCCGGCCATCTTCCGCCGCACCAAGGGCAACAACTAGACTCACGCCTCCTGGCGACGGTCGAGAAAGGGCTCCCGTTTCGGGGGCCCTTTCTTCATGGGAAAACTGTCGACCGCTCGTCGCTGAAGCGTCGACCGCTCCTGTCGTCGCTGAGTCAGGCCGCGCGCTTGCGGATGACCACGCCGCCCACGACCACCGAGTCGGCGCCATCTTTGAGACCGCTCTGACCGGGAGAGGTCAGCTTGACCACCTCGGCCAGGGCCTTGAGACCCTCGAAGACCTGCTGGCTGCAGTCACCCTGCAGCAGAGCCAGAGTTTCCTTGCGCGAGCCGTCCTTGAGCAGGTTCTCGAACAGCTCGTCCACCGTCTGCCCGGGCACCGGCTCGAGACCCTCGCGCAGGCGGCGCAGGTCCCCTGCCCTGGTATAGTCACGGCCTTCCACCAGACGGGCTTCCTGACCCTTCAGGGTGGCCATGAAAGCGTTTCGCTCGATGTTCAGGGGCGCGGGCGCGTTGCCCGGAGTGAAGTTGCAGATCGCGTCCTGATGTCTGGCGATGGCCTGCAGGACCGATTTGGCCTGGCTGCGTTGCCGGGCTTTCGAGGCATACAGAAAGTGCAGTGCGGTGACCCCGGCGGCTACGGTCAGTCCCACGACCTGAGCGGCGGGGTCGTGCTGGCAGACGCCGGCCAGGACCAGACCGCCCACACCCACCAACTCAGCGATGAAGAAGCTCGGACTGGCCTTCCAGGAGGCCGCCAGAGAGTCGTGCTTGGGCCAGGAGGCCCGAGCGCGCTCGCTGGCGCTGAAATGCATGTCGTAGAGAGTGTCGCCCGGCGCTTTGGACAAGACCACCAGATCTTGCTGCACCCGGGCGGCATCGCTCACGCGGCCGTCACGCAGCAACTCGGCCCTCTGAGCCCGCAGGGCCTGGCCGATCATTTCCTTGGAGGGTGACTTGATATCCATCCCTCTGAATCTCCCACCGACTCCTCAAAGAACCTTGAACTTCCTGTTTCAGCAAGCTTTCAGGCATCCGGGCTAAAGTCAGGTTATGACGGTCAATGTCTATACTTACTACGCCAACAAGCTGGCCTTCGAGGAGGCCCAGCGCCAGCGGGGCGACCTGACGCGACCCGTGGCCCGCAAGCGAGTGCGGCGGATGACCGTTCCCGTCCTGGTGCAGCTGGGACTGGCTCTGGGGTTCGCCTCCAGCGCCATTTTGACGATGCTTTTCTGCCCCTCCGAGCCCCCTTATCTGCTCGCCATCGGGATCGCCTGGGGCGCGGCCATCGGCTGGGTCGCCGAGCACATCCGCCGGCGCATCCACAAGTTCCTGGCCGTGCTCAAGGGCGCTCCTCTGGATCGCGAGGATTTGCGCGCTCTGACCGGCCGTTCATAAGCCGGTAACAAAATCGATCCTCGTTTCCATTTGTTAACACCCTGTTTACATCTGTAACCATCCGGCAAATTACGATGACCTCGGTCCCGGCAGTACCGGAGTCGGATCGGAGGTTCGGATGGTCCTTACGCAGACCTTGAGCGAGTGCCCCGCAAGCGAACAAAAGATCACGGTCAAGATTGACCGGCGCACCCCTCGCTCCACCTTCGACACGTTCACCCGAGCCGTGCTGAAGGGACAACCCGACGCCCTCTGGGCCGTACTCGACACACCTTTGCGCAACCGTTTCAAAAACCAGGTCCGTCAGGACGGCGAAGAGCCCCTCTTGCGCAAGCTCGAAAACCTCATCACCAATCCCCACGGCTTGCTTCGACTGGGGGAGGAGCAGTCGGTGGGAGACCAGGTCTTCTGCCCTCTCATTCGAGCCGGTCACCGCATCGGCACGGCCACCTTCCGCTTCGACAACCTGGGCTGGTCGCTGGCCGCCCTGGCCTGACGGTTACTTTCCTTCCTTCCAGCGGCGCAGCCGGTCGAGCACGCCGCGCACCTTCTCGAGCAGTTCTGCCGGTGGCGGGTAAACAGGCGCCCCGGCGGCGATGCCGCACAGCCCATAGAAGACCAGCGCCTTCTGCTCCACCTTGACCTTCCAACCGGTGGCCTGACCCAGGCTCTTGAGCTGGTTGAAGCTAAGCTCGGGGTAGAAGGGCATCAGGAACGTCAGGCGACCCTCCTTGGCCCGAATGGAGGGGATCTCGAGCGCTCGGGCCCGCATGCGAAGATCCACCACCTCGAGTAAATGCTGTGCCTCCACCGGCAGCGGACCGAAGCGGTCGCGCAGCTCGGCCTCCAGGTCCTGACGATGCTCGTCGCTGCGAAGACCGGCGATGCGCTTGTAGAGTGCCACCTTCTGACGCGAGTCGCTGACATAATCCTCGGGCAGCGAGGCGGGGATGGGCAACTCCACCACGGCCGAGAACTCCTCTTCCTCCACCTTCTCTCCCCTCAGCGTCTTGACCGCGTCCCCGAGCAATCGGCAGTAAAGGTCGAAACCCACCGAGGCGATGTGGCCCGACTGCTCGGCCCCGAGCAGATCGCCCGCTCCGCGAATCTCGAGATCGCGCAAAGCGATCTGGTAGCCCGCCCCCAGGTGGGTGAAGTCGCGGATGGTGCTCAGGCGCTTCTCGGCTTCAGGCGTGAGCTCGCGCGAGGGCGGGTTGAGCAGGTAGCAATAGGCCTGGCGTGAGGAGCGTCCCACCCGGCCTCGCAGCTGGTAGAGCTGCGAGAGCCCGAAGGCGTGGGCGTTGTGGATGATGATGGTGTTGACGTTGGGAATGTCGAGGCCGCTCTCGATGATGGTGGTACAACAGAGAACGTCATACTCGCCCTCCAGGAAGTCCATCATGACCTTTTCCAGGCGGCCCTCCTCCATCTGGCCGTGGCCCACCCCGATGCGGGCCTGGGGAAGAAGGCGGCGGACGTCCTGGGCCAGGCGCTCGAGCCCCTGCACCCGGTTGTGCACGAAGAACACCTGGCCTCCCCGGGAGAGCTCACGCGTGATCGCCCCCTTGACGATCTCCGGGTGAAACTCGAAGAGGTAGGTCTTGATGGGCAGGCGATCCTCGGGGGGAGTCTCGATGATGGACATGTCCCGCACCCCGATGGTGGACATGTGCAGCGTGCGCGGGATGGGAGTGGCTGTGAGGGTGATGATGTCCACCGCGGCCCGTAGCTCTTTGATGCGCTCCTTTTGCTGCACGCCGAAACGGTGCTCTTCGTCCACGATCAGCAGGCCCAGCTTCTGGAACTTGATATCCTTGCTGAGCAGGCGGTGGGTGCCGATGACCACGTCCACCTCGCCCTGCTCCATGGCCTTGAGCACGGCCTTTGTTTCGGCCGGCGAGCGGAAGCGCGAGAGCATCTCCACCCGCACTGGGAAGGGGGCCAGCCGCTGGGAGAAGGTCTGGAAGTGCTGGTGGGCCAGTACCGTGGTGGGCACCAGCACGGCCACCTGGCGACCGTCCATCACCGCCTTGAAGGCCGCCCGCAGGGCCACCTCGGTCTTGCCGTAGCCCACGTCGCCGCAAACCAGCCGGTCCATCGGGCGGGGGCCCTCCATGTCGGCCTTCACCTCCTGGATGACCCGCATCTGGTCGGGGGTCTCCTGGTAGGGGAAGGCCTCCTCCATCTCCAGCTGCCAGGTGGTGTCGGGGGGGTAGGAGTGCCCCTGGGACATCTCCCGGCGGGCATACAGCTCGAGCAACTGGCGGGCGATGCGCTCGGCCTCCTCGCGCACCCTGGTGCGGGTGTTGCGCCAGTCCTGCCCGCCCATGCGCGAGAGCGAGGGGACCTTCTCCTCCAGGCCCTGATAACGCTGCACCAGGTCGAGCTGCTCGACGGGCACGTAGAGCGTGTCACCTTTGGCATACTCGATCTGCAGCAGATCGCGACGCACACCCACCAGATCGAGGGTCTTGACGCCCTTGTAGCGACCGATGCCGTGCTGCAGATGCACCACCAGCGAATCTTCTTGCAGTTCGTCCAGGCGCACCAGGCTGCTGCGGTCGGCCTTGCGCGTGGAACGGCGCACCCGCGGGGTGCCCATCATCTCATGGTCGCTGAATACTTCCACCGGGCCCACCGCAAGCTCCAGGCGAAAGCCTTCCGAAGGGGCGCCGCTCAACAGAGCCACTTGCCCCGGCATGAACGGCTCGGGAACCCGAGCCGAGGGCTTCTCCAGGCGCCGCTCGGCGAACAACTCTGCAAGACGCCTCTGCTGGCGGCTGATCAGCACCACCCGGTGGCCCGCCTCTTGCAGAGCCGGCAGTTTCTCGAACAGCCCGTCCACCCGGCCTGGAACCACCGACTGGGGTTGGAAGGGAAATTCCACCCGGGGTCCCTGGGAGAGGTCGTCCCAGCCGGTCAGGGTGACCGTGCGAAAGGGGGTGAGCATGCCCAGTACGTCGCCCCATTCGCCCCGCCAGCCCTCCTCGCGGGGGCCTTCCCCTTCTTGCAGCCAGGCCGACTCGCTCTCCTGGGAGACCTCCAGCGAGTGCAGGCGAAGCTGGGCGATCTCCTCGAGCAGCACCACCGAGCCACGCGGGAAGTGCTCGGTGAGGTAGGAGCCGCCCTCCTCTCGGGCCGGCAGCAGCACGATGCGGTCGAGCTGCACCAGCGAGCGCTGGGTGTCCTTGTCAAAGCGCCGGATCGATTCGATCTCGTCTCCAAAGAGCTCGATGCGCACCGGCTCGTCGGTGGCCGGATAGACGTCCAGAATGCCGCCCCGCAAAGAGATCTCGCCCCGGCGCTCCACCATGGGCACCCGCGTGTAGCCCTCCGAGACCAGCACTTCCAGGAGGACCGCCAGATCGGTCGTCTCACCCTTGCGCAGATCGAGCCGCCCCCGATGCAGGTCGGAGGCGGCCAGGGTCTTTTGCAGCAGGGACCGGATGGGGGCCACCACGACGCGCGCTTCAGCACGCTGGAGTCGCTCGAGCAGCTCCATGCGCAGAGGATCGACCCCCAGCGAGCGATCGCGCTCGGGAAAGAGGAAGGACTCGGTGCCGTAGAGCGCCAGGTCCTCGTGGAGCCGCTCGGCGGCGTCCTGGCCAGGGGTGACCCAGAGCAGGGGAGTCTTGAGCTGCTGGGCAAGAGCGGCCAGCACCGGGGGGCGCGCCGGGCCCAGAACCCCTCGGCAGAGCATGCTCTCGCCCTTCTCCAGGCTTTGCAGGAGCTGACGGAAAGGCTCCAACTCCTGGACGAGGCCGAGAAGTGGCTTCAGGACGGGTTCTGTGGCCATGGGCGCGGCAGCTTCGACGCTCTCCGCTGGCCTCCTGGATCGCCGTTGGAGCAGGATCGGCATTGATCGGCATGGAATAAATCTCTACCGGTCAGGCCTGATAAAAAGACGATGCCAGCGCAACTCTCCCTGCCGAACGAGCCCTCCCTGGCGCTTCGCTGGTTCCTGGTGGGAGTCCGAGCGATGGGCCTGCTCATTGCAATTTCCCTTTCGCTCAATCACACCCAGCAGTTTGCTCATCTGCCGGAAGCGCTGGAAAAACAGCCCTCCCTGGTCACGGCGGCGGTCGTCTTTTATCACCTGATCGCCGCTTTCATCGTTCTCAAAGTGCCCAACAGCACGGTGGGGGGCGCCATCATGGCGGTGGACGCTTTGATGGGAGCCGTTCTCACCTACGTGTTCGGCCCGCCCTACCTGGTGCTCGGATTTACCTTGCCGGTGCTGGAGACGGCCACCTATCTGGGCAGCAGCCTGGGCCTGGCGGTGCTCCTGATCGGGGGCTCCTTCTACGGCTTGATCAGCGGCCTGCCTCTGCTGGAGATGCTCAAGACCACCCAGAACAAGGCAGCGGTCATCTTCCAGCTCAACCTGGCCGGCATCCAGGGCCTGCTCTCAGCCCTGCTTTTGTGGTTGCTCAGCCTGGTCGGGCGCGAGCGCTTCGAGCGCTTCAAGCTCGAGGTCGCGGCCGGACACGAGAAGCAGATGCTGTTTGAGGAGATCCAGCTCAAGACCAAGGAAGTGGGCGAGGTATTCGGCGAGGTGGGCGACCGGGAGGAGCGGTTGGCCGAGCTGGAGGTCACGAGCCAGCAGCTGCTGGGCAAGCTCGAGGAGATGGCCGAAGAGCTGCACCAGGCCCGCGCTCAGAAGGATTCGCTCGAGACGGTGATCACCGAGCTCGAGCACCGTCTGGCCAGCACCTCGCGCAAGGAGCGACAATCGGCCGAGCGCGAGCTGGCCGGCATGCGCGAGAGCCTCAAGCAGAACCAGGCGGCCATCGAGCAGCTCAACCAGACGCTCGAGTTCATGCGCGAGCTGGACAGCTACTACCGGGTGCTGCACCAGAGCCTGCACCTGTCCGATACCCTGCTGGCCATGACCCAGCACCTGCAGGAGCTTTTGCCCAGCCAGACCTGCGTCATCTTCCTGCTCGACGAAGTGGACGGCTCCAAGGAGCTGTTTGCCGAGGTGGCCGCCAGCCCCTACACCGACATGTTCCGCAACCTCACCCTGCAGCTCAATGAAGGCGCTCCCGGCTACTGCGCCAGCCAGCGTCGCTCGCTCAAGATCGACAACGGGGCCGTGGCCGTGGAAGGTGGGGTGGAGCTTCCCACCCTGCTGGTCTATGAGAAGAGCGCCCTGGTGGCTCCCCTGGCGACCGGGGGGGACGTGCTGGGGGCTATCTACCTGGGTCGCCCCAATCCAGGCCAGTATCGCCCCGAGGAGATGGAGCTGCTGCAAGAGTACTGTCAGGTGGCCAGCGCGGCCCTGGCCAACTCGCTCTTGTATCAGCGTACTATCACGGGCGGGCTCAATGACCCCCTGACCCACCTCTACAACGGCCTCTACCTCCACGAGCGCACTCGCGAGGAAGTGATGCGGGGCCGACGCTACACTTACCCGGTTTCCCAGATCTTGCTTTCGCTGGACCGCTTTGAAGAGATTCAAGGCGCTCTGGGCCAGGAAATCTGCGAGCAAATCTTGAAAGACGTGGCCGAGATCATTCGTCAGGCGACCCGCGAGACCGACATTCCGGCGCGCCTGGAAGGGGCCGACTTCGCTGTCCTCCTCGTGCACTCAGACCGCAACAACGCCTATGACATCGGCGAGCGGATTCGGGCCGCGATCCACGCGCGGCCTTTCGGCAATGGCCCGGCTAAAGTCTCCCTTACCGCTTCCGTGGGCGTGGCGGGCGTGCCCCACGATGCCACCAATGAGGAGCAACTGCAGCAACGCGTCGAGGCTGCCATCGGCATGTCGCGCTCCTCGGGGGGCAACGCTGTCTCCTTCTGGAACGGTCAGCGCACCCACGTTTGAACTTTCAGTGAATTTTCCGTACTCCGTGGGAAACAAGAAGTGGATATCCAATCGAGGAGGGTCTGGTCAATGAACGGAAGCAACCCTGTCAATCAGCCCGGTGCCGGAGCTAGCTACATCGCCGGTTGGGCCAACCGAGTCCAGGTTCAGGGCCAGCCCCCCGCAGGTCACGACTACGGCACCGACGGCATGGCCGGCTCGGTCCCGACCCCCCCCACCACGATGGGCGCGCCTCAGCAGGCCCAGCAGACCGGCGGAGTCAAAGCCTACCCGAGCGGTTTGCAGCTCCTGCGCGACCAGGGCGGGGTGGCCTTCCAGGCGGTGCTCCCGGCCGGCCCCTTCCTGCCGGTTCAGGTGGCCGTGCAGCGCAGCCTCGACGGCAGCGTGCAGGCCAAGATGTTCAACCCTTCCAATCCCGACCAGCCCATCGGCCTGAACGCCCAGATGGGCAGCGACGGCAAGCTCTACGTGCAGATGGAGGCCAACAACCCCACGCTGCTCATCCTCGATCCCGAGAAGGCCGAGTACGGAGTCAGCTCGCCCTTCCAGCAGCGACCGGAAGGCCTGGTGCGCGAGCACGCTCAGATGATCGCCGCCGATGGCACCAAGATCAGCGTCTTCAACGAGGTGACCACGGCCCAGGGCAAGCAGTACACCCAGATCTTCGAGAATCCCAAAGGCCAGGTGTGGGGCTCGCAGGTCAGCGAGACCCCGCAGGCCAACCAGGCCCAGGAGGGCGGGATCATGTCCAGCCTGGGTCGGGCCTTCGGTATCGGCGGCCCGGCCCCGCGTCAGGAAGACCCGCTCACCATCCAGGGCAACGCCCAGCAGGGCTACAGCGTCAAGGGCGGCTCATTGCTCGGACACGCCGCGGCCGGTAACAAGAACGGCTACAACGGCTTTTTCGACTGGAAGAACGCTCCCGTGCAGAAGTGGTGGCGCGGCCGCCAGCAGCAAGAGATGCACCTGATGCCCTTCTCGGCTGCCGGAGCCGGAGCCATCTTCCCGGGCCTGGCCCACTTCATCCAGCCCCAGCCCGCCCAGGCCGCAAGCTTCGCGCCGCCCAATCCGCCGGTGAACGCGGCTGCGGCCGGCTCGCCTCCGCCTACGCCGCCCCCGGCCGGCCCCGCCCCGCCTTCGGGCCCGGTGCCCGGTCCCGCGCCGGCCACTCAGGAGCAGCTTCTGGCCGCGCTGCAAGACGCCCTCAATCGGGGCGACATGGCGGGCGCCCAGCAGATCATGGGCCAGCTGAACGGGGCCGGTCCGGC
Source organism: uncultured Burkholderiales bacterium (assembly GCA_964637145.1). Classification (GTDB taxonomy): domain Bacteria; phylum Vulcanimicrobiota; class Xenobia; order Xenobiales; family QWHO01; genus QWHO01. Next base: position 27,530 of record CAZWUN010000010.1, on the reverse strand, counting down.
CCAGCAGCCGGCCAACGCTCCGCCCCGCAACATGGCCCCGGCCGCCGAGGTGGCCTCCAGTCCAGCGGCTTCGCGCACCGCACCCACGGTCAGCGTGCAGATGGGCGACATCACCCGCGTTCAGGCTGACGGCCTGATCACCGGGGTCAACTCCGAGGGAATGTGGGCCGGCGGTGTCGATGGCGCCATCGGTCGCGCCGGCGGTGGGCAATTCCACCAGCAAGCCCAGTCGCTGATCGGCGGCCAGACCGGCCAGGTCAAGATCGCCACGACGCAGCAAGCCCACCAGGGCGCCTTCAAGAACGTGGTCTTCGTGGTCGACGACCTGAACAAGCCGCTCTACGACGTCTTGACCGCCGGCCTGGAAGCGGCCGACAAGGCCGGGATGCAGTCGCTCTCGATCCCGGCGATGCGCCTGGGAGTGATGAAGAACGTGGGCGGCACCGAAGCCGAGAAAATTGCCGACATGGCGCGGGCCGTGCGCGACTTCTCGGCCAAGTCCCAGAACGTCAAGGACATCAAGTTCGTCATCTACGGTGACCAGGAGACGGCGGGCAAGCTGCAGGCTGCACTCAGTCAGCCGGCCCCCGCCGCCGCGGCTCCCCCCCAGGCAGCGGCGCCTCCGGCCGAGCCGGCCGCTGCTCCTCGGCAGCAGGCCGCACCGCCCTCCGACAGCTACCAGGGTGTCACCGTGGATGCGCTGGTCAACGCACTGGTGAACGGCGACCCCAACGCCGGCGGCGTGGTCAACCAGATCAAGGCCGCCGCCGATGGCGGCGATCAGGCTGCGGTCGCATTCCTGGCCAAAGCCGACGCCCGCATCCTGGAGGTCCAGGCCCAGGCTCGCCAGGCGGCCGAAGCGCTGGTGGCCGGGGCCACCCCCGAGCAGCTGGCTTCGGCCCGGGCTCTGGTGAGCAAGGCTCAGGCCGGCGATATGGCCGAGATCCAGCAGAAGCTCGAGGCGGCCAAGGCGGGCGACAAGGACGCAGCCCACATGCTGCAGTTGGTGGACGCGGTGGCCATTCAGGATGCCAACGCGGCCACCGCTCAGCCTCAACAGGAAATTGTCGTCAACGGCCGCAACCTGGCCCAGATCGGCACCGAGTTCCGCGAGCTCGAGGGCGGCTACACGATGAAGCACCAGGCCCGGGCCAACGCCATCGCCAACACGCTGGCCGAGGTGATGGGCCTGAGCCAACAGGACGCAGCGGCTTTGCACGAAGCGGGCCAGATGTATGACGTCGGCAAGCTGGACGTTCCCCGGGAGATCCTCGACAAGGTTGGCAAGTACACCGATGAGGAGTTCGCGGCCATGAAGCAGCATGTCTCGCCCGAGCGCCTGCAGCCTTACTTTGCCGCCTTCCAGACCAGCCCCGAGGCTCAGACGGTGATCACCCACCACCACGAGCGCTTCGACGGCAAGGGATATCCGGCCGGCCTGGCCGGAGAGCAGATCCCGATCGGCGCGCGCATCCTGGCGGTGGCTGACGCCTACGACGCCATGACCGAGAAGCGCTGGAACATCACCGAGCGACCCGACGCGGCCAAAGCCCTGCCCCCCGACGTTGCCCTCGAGCAGCTCAAGAAGGGCGCCGGCACCCAGTTCGACCCGCAGGTGGTGGAGGCGTTCGTCAAGATGGTCGACCAGGGTCTGCGGCCCGTGGGCGTGACCAATCTGCCTCAGGCCAAAGCTTAGAAGCAGGAAGCAAAAGAGGGCCGAGCAATCGGCCCTCTTTGTTTTACTTGAGGTGCTTGTCCAGGAACTCGACCACCTTCGTATAGGCGTCGATGCGGTTGGACAGCTTGGCCAGCCCGTGACCTTCGTCCTTGTAGAGCAGGTACTCCACCGGGAGGCTGCGCGACTTGAGGCTGGCCACCATCTGGTCCGACTCCGACTGGGGCACGCGCGGGTCGTTGGCTCCCTGGATGATCAGCATCGGCGCCTTGATCTTCTCCACATGGAAGAAGGGCGACACCTCGCGCAGGAACTCGGCGTCCTTGACCGGGTCGCCATACTCGGCGATGCGCAGGGCCCGGCGGTAGCTGCCGGTGTTGTTGAGGAAACTGATGAAGTTGGAGATGCCCACGATGTCCACCCCGGCCGCCCAGCGCTCGGGTTGGTAGGTCACCGCGGCCAGCGTCATGTAGCCGCCGTAGGATCCGCCCATCACGGCGATCTTGCCGGCCCGCTCGGACAGCCAGCGGTTGGCATACTCCAGGTCCTTGACCGAGTCCATGCGCAGACGCACGTCGTCGAGGTGGGTGTAGGTGCGGCCATAGCCGGTGCTGCCGCGCACGTTAGGGGCCAGGATGGCGTAGCCGCGACTCACGAAGTACTGGGTCAGACCCGAAAAATGAGCCCGGGTCTGGGCCTCGGGGCCGCCGTGCACGCTGATCACAGCCGGCGGCTTGCTCACGCCCGGGGGCTGATAGTAGAACGCGGGGATCTCCTTGCCGTCGAAGGTGGGGTATTTGATCAGGGTGGGGGAGACGAAGCCGGACGGGTCCACCCCGGCCAGCGTGGAGCGGGTCACGTTGCTCAACTTACCGCTGGAGAGCTCATAGGAGTAAACGTTGGCCGGCTCGATGGGGGAGGAGAACGTGAAGATCAGGCGCTGTCCGTCGGCCGAGAACTGAAAGCCGCCCCCTTCCACCACGCCTGGAGGGAGAGCCACACTCTGGCCGCCCACCGCGAGCGAAGAGTAGCCTTCGCGGTTGTGGGCCACGGCCAGCGTCTTGCCGTCGGGAGCCAGGGCCAGAGCGTCCACATCCTGGCGGTCGGGCTCGAGGAACTCCAGGCTCGAGATGCCCCTGGTGGCGTCCATTCGGGCCAGGCCAGCGAACTCGCGGTCGAGGTCGCAGGCCAGATAGAGCGTATTGTCAGCCCCCCACTGCACGCCTCCGAAGTAGACCGGGCCCTGGTGAGGGGTCAGGTGGGTCAGCTTTCCGTCGGCGAGATCCACCCGGTAGAGATCAAAGTCCACGTTGGAGAGCGCCCTGGAGATGATCACGCTCTTTCCATCAGGGGAGAAGCAGGCCACCTGAGCCGAGCCGCCCTGGTTGTAGACCACCTTCTTGCTCCGGCTGGCCAGGTCCATCAAGATGGCGTCGAAGTCGGTGCCGTTGCGCTCGGTGGTCACGTAAGCGATGCTCTTGCCGTCGGGCGAGAACTCGCCGAAGGTGTGGATGGCCTTGCGGTTGGCCGTGAGGGCCACCGGAACGCCCCCGGCTGCGGGCAGGAGGTAGAGCTGGTTGTGCTCGTCTCCACCCTGGTCGCGCTCGAAGACAAGCCACTTGCCGTCGGGGCTGGCCTGCACCCGGGCTACCCGGTCGGTCTCGAAGGTGAGCTGGGTGGCCCACGATGCGGGAGCGTTGACCGTCCAGATCTGGTTGACGCCGGTCACGTTGGTCAGAAACGCCGTTCCCTGGCCGGCCAGCGGCGCGCCGCCCTGGCAGGAGCGGATGTTGAGGTAGCGCTCCAGGGTGGGCGAATCGGCTCGGACTGCGGCGCACAACAGGACCAGCAGGAGGATCAGGGCACTTCTTGACATGCGGATGGGCCTTTCGGTTCAGAATTGTCGACCGTCGCGGAATTGAAACGCGAGGCGGTATCCTCCACCCCCAGTTCAAGCCAGCTCTCGACGCAGTCGGCGGCTCGGGTCAGTGTCTCGTTCCAGAGTTTCTCCTCGTCCTTGCGAAAGCGGCTCAGGACGAAGTCGGCCGGGTCCCAACCGTCCGGCACGGGCCCGATGCCGATGCGCAGACGAGGGATGGCCTCGGTGCCCAGGCAGGCGATGATGCTCTTGAGGCCGTTCTGGCCTCCGGCCGAGCCGTTGGCCCGCATCCGCAGCCGCCCGAGCGGCAGGGCAAAGTCGTCATAGACCACCAGCAGCCTGTCCAGCCCAACCTTGAAGTAGCTCACGAAGTGCTGCACCGCATTGCCGGACAGGTTCATGAAGGTCAGAGGCTTGACCAGGAGGACCTGCTTGCCACGGATGCTGCCCCGGTAGGCATGTGCGAGCTTGCTGGCCTTCTTGTCTCCGAACGAATGGCGGCGCAGCAGCTCCTTGACCACTTCAAAGCCGGCGTTGTGGCGGGTCTGGGCATACTCCTGGCCGGGATTTCCCAGCCCGACGATGAGGTGGAGGAGGTCCTCCCCCAAGACTACTCGGCGGCGGCAGCCGGCGCGGCGGCGGCTTCACCCTCGGCGGCCTCAGCCTCGGCCACGGCGCGCGGCACGTGCACGAGCAGCAGCACGGCGTCGGGGTCGCTGACGAGCTCCACACCCGCGGGCAGCTTGAGGGTCGAAACGTGCATGTTGTCGCCCAGGGCCAGGCCGCTCACGTCCACCTCGATGCTCTCGGGGATCTCGAGCGGCAGGGCGCGAATCTCGACTTCAGGCATCATCAGCTCGAGCACGCCGCCTTCCTTGGAGAGCTTCTCGTCGCCCACCACGTGCACCGGCACCTTGGTCTCGATCTTCTCCTTGAGCGAGATGCGCTTGAAGTCGACGTGCACCAGGTGGCGCTGGTAAAGGTCGCGGTCGAACATCTTGACCATGCAGGTGTCCGAGCCGGCCCCACCGGCCACGGTCAGCTCGATGATGGCATTGTGGCCGAACTCGCGCAGCAGGTGATCGACGCTCTTGGCGTCCACGTCCAGCGCGATGGGAGCTTCGCCGTGGCCATAGATCACGGCCGGCACGCGGCCATCGCGGCGCAACTTGCGGGCCACTCCTTTGCCAGTTCCCGTGCGGTGGCGCGCTTCGAGTTTCACCTGTGCCATGATCGGACATCCTCCGTGCTGAAAATCAGCCGTTATCATAAGCCGAGGCGGGCGGAGTGTCAACCGTTTGTTCGGAGAGGGGTTAAACTGCTGTTAACCACTTTCAGGCTTCTTTCAGGGTATTCTCGGCTCGATGAGGCTGGAAAGCGTGCAATTGTCTTCCCGTTCCCTGGCGCCGCCGACCGGAGCATGGCAGTGGCTGGACCAGAAGTCGCGTCCCGCTGCTCACACCCACGGCGACCTGCCCGAAGCCTCCTACATTCAGGCCGCCATCGGCGGGGCCGTGGAAGGGCTGGCGATGGGCGGCTTGTCGGGTGCCCTGAGCGCCAGCCTGGCCAGCACGGTCGGCATCTGGACCGAGCGTCGAACCGGCAACGCGGTGGCCGGGATGGCTGCGGGAATCGCGCTGGGAGCGGCTCTGGGCGCCGGGGTGGCCTATCTGACCAACCAGCCAGACCTGGTCTCGCGCACCGTGGCCGGCGGCCTGCTGGGCTGTTTCGCCACCCTGGGCGGCTCCGCCACCGCCTCGGTGCGCGACTCGAGCGACATGGGGGCGGTAGCCTCGGGATTCTTCCTGCCGGGGGCCTCCAAAGCGACCGGGGGAGTGGCCAGCGCCCTGGCCTCGCGCTACGGAGCCGACCTCCACCCGGCCGCCCGGGCTGCTCTGGGCGCCGGTCTCGGCGCGGGACTGGCGGTCGCTTTCGGCGCCCTGGGCGCCAGCCCCGTTCCCCCCGCCCTCCTGGTGGCCTCGAGCGCCCTGGGTGGGGGCGTGGGCCCGGTGCTGGGCCCGCGCTTCGGTCAGCTGATTCGCAACGTCAGCCACGACCTGGGTGGGGCCATGGAGAGCGGAGCCCGCCAGGCGGGAATCTTGAAGAAGCCCCTCTCACCGGCCGTGGCCGGCTGCCTGGGCGCCCTGCCAGCCGGTCTCCTGTCAGAGTTCGGAAAGTCCTACGTCTTTTCCGATGGCAGCCTGCTGGGCCTGGCCATCGGGGGGGTGGCCCAGACCATCCAGCTGGTGGATATATTCACCAACAGCAAGCCGGACGACGAGGACGAGGTTTACGCCACGGTTCCTTAGTGCATGCGCTGCAACTCGAGTTGAAAGCCTCCCCGGGCCTTGTCGAGCTGGATGTGAAGCCTGTCGCCCTCTCTTCGGTAGATCAGTCGCTCGGGTACATCCTGGCGAACGAATTCCACCTGCTGGTCGGAAAACCGGGCTGGCTTGAAGACCATGGTCTTCTCTTTCTCGGGCAGATAGAGCTTGAGGAGCAAGCCATCGGGTGTCTCCTCGAGCAGCATGAACTCTTTGTGGACTGTCCGGCCGTCCTCGACGGCCCGGGAGGTGCCCAGCATGGTTCCGCCCAGGGCCGATCCCCAGCATTCCTCGAAGCCCTGACCCTGCCATTCCCCGGTGAGAAAGCTCATGTCAGCGAGCGTCTGGGCCCGGGCCGAAAGACTGAGCAGCAAGACCAGCAGGATCAGCCGAATAGCTTGCTTACCGACAGGTTGAAGTAGTTGCGCCGGATCGCCTCGCCGAGCAGGGCGTCGACGCTCAAGACGGTGATCTTGCCCTGACGGGCCGAGGAGGGAACCGGGATGGTATCGGTCACCACCAGCTCCTTCACGCGCGAGCTCTCGATGATGTTGATGGCGTCTCCGGCCAGCACCGGGTGGGTGGCGGCGGCGTAGACCTCGCGCGCGCCCAGGTTGAGAAGGGTATCCACCGCCGCCGAGAGAGTGCCCCCGGTGGAGATCATGTCGTCGATGATCAGGCAGGTTCGCCCGTCGATCTCGCCCACGATCTCGGTCACCTCGGCCTTGTCCGGCTCGGGGCGGCGCTTGAAGATGATGGCCAGGCCGCAGTCGAGCCGCTCGGCGTAGGCCCGGGCACGGTTCACGCCGCCGGCGTCGGGCGAGACCACGACCAGCTCTTCGCGCCTGAGGTTCTTGCGGTGAAAGTACTCCACCAGGATGGGCATGGCGTAAAGGTTGTCCACCGGGATGTCGAAAAAGCCCTGGATGGCGCCGGCGTGGAGGTCGACCGTGATGACCCGGTCGGCCCCGGCGGTCGTGATCAAGTTGGAGACCAGCTTGGCGGTGATGGGCTCGCGTCCAGAGGTCTTGCGCTCCTGCCGAGCGTAGCCGAAGTAGGGGATGACGGCTGTGATGGTGCGCGCCGAGGCCCGGGAGAGGGCGTCGATCATGATCAAGAGCTCCATCAGGGTGTCGTTGACGTTGCCGCAGGTGGGCTGGATGACGTAAGCCTCGGCCCCGCGAACGTTCTCTTCGATGCGTACCCGGGTTTCGCCGTTGGTGAAACGCCCCACCAGGGCGCTGCCGAGCGGTAACCCCAGATAGCGCGCGATGGACTGCGCCAGGCGCGGATTGGCGTTGCCGGTGAAGAGAACGATGTTCTCGTTTTCCAGGGTCGGTTGGGCTGCTTCCTCGAGCACCAGCATGGCAGGGCCTCCCGCGCTCTCGTCTCGTAAGCCGCCGGCTCTTTCGGCCGGATGGATCACGAGTCCTCCAGACAATGTAGTTGGATTCACGGCGTCGTGCTCGATTTCTGGCGCAGGGGCCGGGCGGGCACCCCCACGACCGTGCTGCCCGGCTCTACATCCCGATTGACCACCGATCCGGCGCCTGTCCTGGCCCCCGCTCCCACCCGGACGGGGGCCACCAGGCTGGTGTTGGAGCCGATGAAGGCTCCTTCCTCGATAATCGTCTTGTGCTTGGCTTTCCCATCGTAGTTGCAGGTGATGGTGCCGCAGCCGATGTTGACCTTTGCTCCCACCTCCGCGTCGCCTACATAGCTCAGGTGGGGCACCTTGGCCCCTGCCTCGATGCGGGAGTTCTTGATCTCCACGAAATCGCCCACCTTGCTGCCGGGGCCGAGATCGGCTCCCGGCCGGAGATAGGCGAAGGGGCCAACGTTCACCTTCTCTTCGAGTCGAGCCTCGGTGAGCACCGAGTTCTGGATAGTGCAACCGTTCCCCACCATGCAAGAAACGATGCGGGTCTGGGGTCCGATCTGGCAGCCTTCCCCGATCACGGTCTCGCCCTGCACCATGGTCTGGGGCAGGATTACCGTATCGACCCCGATCTGGACGCCGGGCTCGATCCAGGTGCTGGCCGGGTCGAGAATGCTGACGCCAGCCAGCATCCATTTGCGGTTGATGCGCTCGCGCAGCACCTCTCCGGCCCGGGCCAGGTCGGCCCGAGTATTGACCCCCAGCGACTGGTCCAGATCCTCGATCTTGACCGCCTCCACGCGGTGCCCCTCCTGCACGGCCAGCGACACGATGTCGGTCAGGTAGTACTCCCCCTGGTCGTTGGCGGTTCCCAGGCGGGGCAAGAGCTCGCGCAGCAGCCCGGCCTGCACGCAGTAACAGCCCATGTTGACTTCCCGCACCTTCAGTTGCTCGGGGGTGCAATCACGCGCCTCCACGATCCCCGTGACCTTTCCGTCGCCCGAGCGGATGATCCGGCCGAAGTCGGCCGCCTCGGGGAAGTCGGCGCTCAGCAGGGCCACATCGGCCCCGGCATCGAGCAGCTTCTGCAGCGAGTCACC
>CAZWUN010000010.1:2444-19164 GCA_964637145.1 uncultured Burkholderiales bacterium | reverse complement strand
GGGCATGTCGCCATAGGTGATCAGGACCGGGCCCTCAAAACCCTCCAGCCCCGGAGCGGCCATCATGACCGCGTGCCCCGTCCCCTTCTGCTCGGTCTGATCGGCGAAACGCGCCCGATGCCCCACCGCCTGTCGCACCGCCTCGGCCTCGTGACCCACCACCACGAGCAAGGGATCGGCCGCCAGGCCCTCCAGGGCATCCAGCGCGTACTCGAGCAGAGGCCGCCCCAGCAGGGGATGAAGCACTTTGGCCCGGTTCGACTTCATGCGAGTGCCTTTACCGGCAGCCAGGACAATCGCAGCGGGGCGGGGCGAACTCATGATCGGTTCCTCCGAGAGGGCTGGCCTCGGTTTCGGCGATCTTGGTCCGAGTCCTACCGCTTTTCACGCGGTATTGCTCGCGTCCCCCGCAGGAATGTAGACTGAAGACCTCGATGCTGGAGCGAACACGACTGCTGGGTCGGTTGTCCCCCCGCTGGCTGCGCCTGGCGACCGCCCGCGAGCTTGGCCAGCGCGGCGATCTGGCCAGTCTGCGGGCGGTTTTGAAGCAGGCCTGGACGGAGGGGGCCGAGGCCATGGCCCGGGCCTGGCCGGCCGATCAGCGGGTGCGCCTGTGCGCCGTGCTGCTCGATCATCCCACCGGTTGGGAGACCGCTCGCGAGCTTCTGGCCGAGGAAGTCTGGCGGGTGGCAGCCGCCTGGTCGGTGCTGCAGAACCGTCCCGCCAGCCTGGATGAGCTGGTCAGTTCCTTTCCCCCCGCCGATCCGGTGGCCCGCAGCCTGCTGCTGCTCTTTGCCGGAAGGTTGGAAGAGTATGAGCGGCTCGACTTTGACCATCGCCATCTGCAGGACGCCCTGGAGACCGCTCCCCCGGGGGTGCGCACCCTGCTGTTGCGGCACGCCGCTGGCCTGGGACGGCCCGATCTGGTCACCCACAACCGGGTTCCCTGGTGCGAGCTCTCCTGGCCGGAGTTCGAGGCTCGACTGGAGCTGATGGCCCGCTCGGGCGGCCTGGAGAAGATCCTGCCCGACCTGCGGGCCGATCAGGCCGTTCGCGCCCTGGAGCTCTTGCGCGAGCGCTCCGATCCGGCCGCTCAGGAGCTCGAGCGCGAGCTGGGCGGGCTGATCCCTTCTCTGGAGCAGGTGCGCGCCTGGCTCAACGTTCCGGTGGAGCAGGGTCGCCTTCCAGCCGACTACGTGGCGGCCGACCGCCTGGCGGTGGTGACCGGCAGCGAGCTCTGGGTTCGCAGCTGGAACGCGCCGGGCGATTGCTCTCTGCCGGCCGAGGGGGTGGTGGAGGCGGTCTTCTCGCCCGATCTCAGCCGGCTGGCGCTGGCCGGACTGCGAAGCTTGCGCCTGTTCGACGTGGCCGACGGCCGCCAGCTGGGCGATTGGACCGACGTGGAATGCTTTCGTTTTGGACCGGATCAGAACCTGGCGGTGGTGTGCCGTTCCGGGATAGGCACCCTGATCACGCCGCAGACGAGCGCTGACGACCCCCCCCTGATCCCCCCGGGCCGCGTGAACAGCATGGCGGTGAGGCCCGACCGGGTGGCCATGGGCCTGGAGACAGGAGAGATCGGCCTGTGGTGGGGTAAGGAGTGGACCCTACCCCACATGATCGCCGACCAGCATCGGGAAGCGGTCATTTTCCTCGAGTTTCTGCCGGGGGAGATGCTGCTCAGCGCCACCCGGCACGAAGTCTTCTTGTGGCGCATGAAGCGACCAGGTCTGCCGGAGCGCTTGCAGGTGGTGGCGCGGGGCGATTTCACCTGCTTTGACTGCCGGGCGGGACGCCTCGCGCTTGGTCAGGAACGTGGCCTGGCCCTGTGGACGCTGTCGGAGCCTGGCCGGCTCGAGCAGTGGACCTCTGAACGGGTCCAGCACGTCTGTCTGACCGGGGTCGGCCTGGCCGCCTGCGATCGAGACGGACGGGTGACGGCCTACTCAGCCGAAAGCCAGCGCCTGCTGGGCCTGCTCGGCCCGGGGGTGCGCGCCCTGACCACCTGTCAGGACAGTCTGGTTGTGCTGACCCGCTTCGAGGCGGTGCGCCTGTCGCTGCGTCAGAACCTCATCGACCTGCCCCTCTGCGAGCTGCGCCGCCAGGGTGGAAAGCTTGACGGAGAGGGCTTCTTGAGCAGGCTGTTCAGCCATCTGCACCGATTTTCCATCGAGCTGGGGGAAGAGCGCCCTGCCACCCGGCCGGACGACGTGATGCTCTAGTGTGTTGAGCGTTACGTTCTGGCTTACAGCGGCTCGAACTGCTGGCGCGGCACCTCTTGACGCCAGTCTCCGAAGACCTGGCTCACGGCCTGCTTCAGCTCTGCCAGGGCCGGCTCCATCTGGCCCTTGAGGCTGAGGAGCTGAGCCTTGCGCAGTCGGCCGCGGGCGTCCTGGGGCTCGCCCAGGGCCTTGATCTCGTCCCAGGTAGGATTGGAGGACAACCCGTCCAGGGCATTCTTGAGCCCATCGGTCTTGATCAGGGCCAGCTTGTAGGCCGTGACGGCGTCGGCGGGACGGTTCTGGGCCTCGTGGATCAGCCCCAGGAAGAGATACAGGTCGGGGCGATAGGGGGCGTAATCGGCGTAGTCGCGCATGGACTCGAGGCTGGCGTCGAGCTCGCCCCACATCAGCTGGAGCTGGCCGATCCACCACAGGGCCTCGGGCTGGCGGGGCAGCCCCGAGGCCGCCTCCTCGAGCAAGGGCAAGGCCGCGCGGTAGCGTCCCTCCAGCACCGCCTGGCGACCGTTCTCGAGCAAGAGCCGGGTGGAGGGCTGGAGGCGGATGTCCAGCTGAGCCCGATCGCCCGGTACTGCCTCGTACTCCTCGATAATGTGGGGACGGTAGTCCTCGCCGGCCGACAGGCGCAGGTGGTGCAGGCCGGGACGCAGGGGATAGATGCGCAGAGGCGTGTGGCCGAGCACCCGGCGGTCGAGCACTACCAGGGCGCCGGGCGGGTCGGTGGTGATCTCCAGGCTGGCCGCCGGTCCCTGAGCCAGGCCCGGCAGGGCCAGGAGCAGGAGCAGAACCAGAATCACAGGTTGCCCCGCAGCTCCTGCTCGCGCTCGATAGCCTCGAACAGGGCCTTGAAGTTGCCCTTGCCAAAGCCCTGGCAGCCTTTGCGCTGGATCACCTCGAAAAAGACGGTGGGCCGATCTTGCACCGGCTTGGTGAAGATCTGCAAGAGGTATCCTTCGTCGTCGCGATCCACCAGGATGCCCAGCTCTTCCAGCGCCTGAAGGCTCTCGGCGATGGGTCCCACCCGCTCGGGGACCTCCTCGTAGTAGGTGCTCGGCACCCGCAAAAACTCCACGCCCCGCTCGCGCAGCTTGCGCACCGTCTTGAGGATGTCTCCGGTCAACAGGGCGATGTGCTGTACGCCGGCGCCGCGGTAGTATTCCAGGTATTCGTCGATCTGCGACTTGCGGCGCCCCTCGGCCGGCTCGTTGAGGGGGAACTTGATGCGCCCCTTGCCGTCGTGCACCACCTTGGACATCAGGGCGCTGTACTCGGTGGAGATATCCTTGTCGTCGAAGTGGACCAGCTGCGAGAAGCCGAGAATGCGCTTGTAGTATTCGACCCACTCGTCCATCTTGCCCAGCTCGACGTTGCCCACGATGTGGTCCACGGCCGCCAGACCCACTCCGCCCCCCTTCATGGAGCGGGGCACATAGCCGGGGGCGAAAACACCGCGGTAGTCCTTGCGCTCCACGAACGTGTGCAGCGTGTCGCCGTAGGTGGCGATGCTGGCCGAGCGGTAGGTGCCGTGCTCGTCCGTGAGCTCGGTCGGGGGCTCGACCCCCACCGCCCCGCGCTCGGTCGCCAGGCGGTAAGCCTCGGCGGCGTTGTCCACCTCGATGGCGATGCGCTTGACTCCGTCCCCGTGGCGGGCGATGTGGGCCGTCATGGGGTGATCGGGCGTGAGTGGAGTGGACAGGACCAGCCGAACCTTGCCCTGACTGAGAACGTAGGAGGCCCGCTCGCGCGCCCCCGTCTCCAGGCCCGAGTAGGCCACCAGGTCGTAGCCGAAGGCGTGCACGTAGTAATGGGCGGCCTGCTTGGCATTGCCGACCCAGAACTCGATGTGATCGATGGCTTTGAGGGCCAGGTCGGTTGAGGTCTTTTCACGGGCGGAGGCGGTTTTAGGCATGATACAAGCTCCTTGGCTAAGACTGGGCGCAATCCTACTGCAGGGGCGAGGTTCCGGTCGAGGACAGCGTGGCCGAGGCCGGATCGGTGTGCACCGCAGCGATGGCGGCTGAATAGGAGGTCACGAAGCGAAAATCCTCCCGTTGGGGGTCGAAAACTCCCGAATTGCAGCCCGAGCTGCACGATTCCCAGTGCTCGCGCCCGTTGAGGGGGTTGACCGCTCCCGGTCGCGTGCCGGTGAAAGCCGCTTCGAAGCGCGAGCGCCCGGTGACGGGGTTGGAAAGCCCCTGCAGCGAGCCTCTCCCGGTCTTGAAGAGCACCTTGCCCTGTTGCGGATCATAGAGAGCCCCGATCCCGCCCCCGCGTGCCTCTTGCCACTCCACTTCGCCGGTGCGAGGATTGTAGGCACCGGCCAGGTTGCGGTGGGGGTGAGTACGCCACTCCACCTCTCCTCGATTGGGGTTGTAGACGCCCTGGATGCAGCCCACCTCCTGGTGGCGGGGCTCGAAGGCCGCGCTCTGGTCCGAGGAAGGGGTCGGGTCGAGCTCCAGGTCAGGCCAGTCGGCTCGTGGGTCGGCTTGCTGCTCGGCCTCTCCCGCCCGGGCGGCGCGCCGGTCCTGGCCCCGCCTGGCCACTTTCACGCCTCCGACGATCACCGACTCGGCCTCCTCGGAGATCCCGTGGCGGCGCTCGCCCTGACTGAAACGGTAGGGGGCCGATTCGAGCAGGTCTCTCAGCTCGACGAGAACCTGGCGGGCCTGCTCGGGCTGAACCCGGCCGGTCAGCCTGCGGCGATGGGTCTCCAACACACTGGCCTCGAGCTCGCTGGTGCTGCTCTCCTGCAGCGTCTCCACCACGGTCATGGCCGCCGGGGCAAACCAGGAGGGTACCATGAAGGGGGCATCGAGCATCTTCAGGCCAAGCTCCACCAGGCCCCGGGGCGAGGTGGGCAGCTCCTGGCGGCTGGCCAGCGCCAGGCCGTGCAGGGCCAGCGCGTTGCGCAACCAGAGGGCGTTGGGATGGGGAGTCTTCTGGTGCAGACGGGTCAGGTTCCAGAGCAGGCGGGTGGCCGGCTTTCGGTCGGGGTCGGCGGCCCGGTCCAGCTCGATCAGGCCCAACTGGGCCAGGGTCAACTTGGGGCCCAGGCGAGGCTCGGCTCCGGCACTGCGAAAGGCGATGGCGGCCAGGTTGCCGGGTTGCTCCCCGGAGGCTTTGCGGCAGCGCTCCAAAACCACCTCGGGAACCTGGCGCGCGGTCAGCAGCTTGAGAAATCCTTCGCGGGGGGCGATGGCTCGCAGCTCGGGGAAGTGGCTGGCCAGCGCATCGGCATTGGCTCCCTGGGAAATCTTCTGCAAGGCTTCGCGCAGGCACTCGGGGGCCAGGTTGGCCGCCAGCTCCAGAGCTCCGGCCTGGGGACGGTGCCGGGCTGCTTCCTGCAGCTCGCCCAGCCACAGCTCGGGACGCTCCGAATGCAGGCTGACCCGCAACAGGGCTTCCACCCCGTGGGGCTGGTGGGCCTCCAGGGCGATGGCCACCGGGTCGTCGATCCGCTCGGAAAGCTCCTTCCAGGGTGACGGGGGGACCTGGCGCAGGGCCCACTCGCAGACGCGACGAGCCTGAGAATGGGCCCGGTTGTCTTGAGCCCAGCTGGCCACCCACTGGTCGGGGTGCTGCAGATAACAGCGCGCCAGCGCGTGCTCGTCGCTCTCGTCCAGCTTCAGCACGGCCAGGGCTGCAAAGTCGGGGTGCTTCCTGGCCAGCTCGCGCGGGGCCGGATCGGGCAAGAGCAGGGCCACCCCGGTCTCGGTCTTGCCCTGCTGCAGCAGGCTCAAGCGCTGCTCGGGCTCGGTCTCGGCCAGGATGGTCTGGAGCAAGGGCGTGGCCAGAGGGGTGAAGAGCTCCCGGGCCGTCTGAGAGCGAGCCTCCCCCTCGAGCTCGGACTGGTGCAGCAGCTTGAGGGCCAGCCCTGCCAGGGGGCCGGCGGTCATGCTTGCGGTGGCCTCGGCCAGCGTCTCCAGAGCGGTGCGGTACAGCTCGAGCTTGCGCTCGGGGGCGTGAGCCGCCACCACGCGGGTTAGCTCGATGATGGGCCGAGCCTCAGGCCGGGGCTCGAGCCGGTCCAGAGCCTGCTCAGCGGCCCGGGTGCGGGTCTCGCGCGCCTGCCAGAAGCGTAAAGGCGTGGCCCAGGAGGCCTCCAGGCCCTGCTGCGCCTGCCGTGAGATGGACGGATCCATGGTAGCCTACAGGGTAGCTCCAGGGCCTGAAAGGGGCCTGAAAGAGGGGGAGCCTCGTTTGACACTCGCGGGGGCGAGCCCTATAATCTTCTGGTACATTGACGCGTGGCCAAGCGGTAAGGCAGCGGACTTTGGATCCGCCATCCTAGGTTCGAATCCTAGCGCGTCAGCCACCTGAAAAACCCGCCACAGAGCGGGTTTTTTGCTTGGAATTCGCTACTGTCGGGGCTGAACGCCGTGGACCGCTCCTGTCGTCGGTGAATTTTACAGCAACTTCCTGGCCAGGCGAAGCGCCAGTCGTGACAGGCCGTGCATCAGCTGGGCCGTTCCTCGAGCCAGGCGGCGAGGATTCTTGTGCTTGACCCCGCTGGCGACGGTCAGAGCCCCTTCGGCGATCTGCTCGAGCTCGCCGTGGCGGTTGTCTTCGGCGGGAAGATCGGCTGCCTGGCTTCTGGGAGCGACGGCCAGAAGCTGACGGCTGGGGCACTTGTCCAGAGGATCGATGGTTTGCCAGCGCTGATCGAGTTGCTCCGGCGTGACGTGCTCCACGCGGCCCCAGGGATTGTGCAGGGTCCAGCCCGTCACCTGGCCCGAGGCGTCAGCGCTGTATCCGCTCACGACCACGTCGTGGAAGTAGGTGTCCCCCGGATTCAAGACGGTGCTGATGGTGGAGGGAATGCCCCGATCGATGAGCTTCTTCAGCTCATCTTGAGTGGCGTGATTGACCAGGCTGGTAGCATACCCCAGGCTGCGGGCGTAGTGGCCCATTCCGATCAGAGTCTGCCCGTCCAGGTGGAGAACCTCGTGGCGCTGGTCGATATCCAATGTGATCACGTCTCCGTCGCAGCCCACCTCCAGGTGATGGCCGGCCACATCGAGCTTGACTGCCTTGCGCTCGAATTGGATGGAATCGAAGGGGTTGATCACATCAGCTATCTGGTCCTTGGTGCGCATCGGATTGGCGGCGTCGCGGCTGTTCCAATACTTGAGCATCATGGCCAGGCAGGTCGCCCCGCACTGGTTGCGCTCCTGACGCAGCAAGGGCACATCGAGCTGGGTCGATGTCTGGGAAAGGGTCGCCGAGTCCAACGGTTCGCTTGAAGCCAGAGCCGCGGGCCGAGCCAGAAGCGCAGGCCAGCCCCGGTAAACTGGTAACGTACAAGACACGGCTCTCATGCCGGCTCAATGTAGGCGTTTTCTTGTCGCCAGAGGTTAAACGGAGGTTACAGGTTAACACCCGGAGCCGAAACGTCGGCAGGCGTCTCCAAGAATCCGCGCTTGATGGTCTTGATGACGCGCTTCTCGAGCTTGTCCAGCGACCTGGAGGTCATCTTCTCCCAGTCCAGCGTGTCGTCGCGGGCCAGAATCGGCTTTGACCAGCTCTCCCCGCTGCCCGAGGCCGGCTGCAACTGGCAGGTCTCCCAGCGCAGCACCTTGAGGTGGTAGGATCTGCTCGTCCGGGAACGGTAAAACTCGACCCGAAACATCCACGGCTCGGCGCCATCCCGAACGCCCTGGATGGGGGCGAATTCGATCGTCTTCACAAGGTCGAAGACTTCCAGCTTGGGCTTCCTCACGCGGGCCACCCTTTGCCGGGCAGGACCTGGTTCCTACACGAACGTGAAAGCCTGGGTGAGCCGGCCGCCCTTGGTATCGGTCCCGTCGGCCGCCTTGGCCTGACCGTAACCATCGGCCTTGGTGCCATCGTCGATGTATACGGCGTGCTTGTCGTTCCAGGCGACCACCGCCTCCTGACCCTTCTCGTTGGGGTTCACATCCCGGATCTTGCTGCCCAGGCCCAGCCACTTGGCGACCTGGCGGGGATCCTTCCCCTTGCCCAGGCTGGAGAGGGCTGACTCGAAATTGCCACCGTTCTCCTTGGCCGCCTGCTTGCCGATGACCGCATACATCAAGATGGCCATCGACTTGGCTTCGCTGGGCTTGCTGCTCTTGAACTTGGCGTGCTTGGCGGCGGTGGCCAGGTCGGCCTTGCTGACCTGAACGCTGCCCCCGTCCTGCAAGGTCACGTTGTAGCCGTCACCCGACTTGCTGACCGAGTTGAAGACCTTGCCTTTGTACTTGTCCATGGCGGCCTTGATGACCGCGATGGAGGCGCAGTTGCCTTCCTGGCTCTGGGCGAACTGGTCGAAGATGTGGTTGAACGACTCCTTGCCGTCGGCGCCGGTCGGCCCCGCGCCCGCCCCGGGAGCTCCGCCGTTCTGGCCGCCCCCCGTGTCCGAGATGGCTTTCTCGAGCATCTGCTCGTCTTCCGGGCCCCACTGGCCCTCACCGCCCATCGGGGCAGCGCTCTGAGGCCCGCCTGCCGGGGCAGCGCTCTGGGGAGCACCAGCAGGGGTCGCGCTCTGGGGCCCGTTGGAGCCATTGGCGGCGGGAGCCAGCCAGCTCAGCATGCTTCCCAGATTGGGAATCGCGCCGTTGGAAGGCGCTTGCGACAGGCCCGTGTCACAGTTCCCGCCGCAGCATCCGGTGCTGCAACCGGAAGCGGGCTGATTGCCCTGCAGCCGGGCCATGGCGGATCCCAGACCGGACAGGTTAAGATTGTTCAGCGCACCCGGGTCACCGGTCTGAAGAAGAGCCTGAATTTCCCGCACGTCATTGAGCATGTTCAATCCTCCTGTAGCCAGGATAGAGCAGACGCCCGGTTCTTGACCCGACTCAGTTGTTTCGGTTGTGTTTCCTTTGTAGCCGGCATGTGAACGATTGCTGCCCAATCGAAAGGGCCCCGGTTGCCCGGGGCCCATCGACCGATTGCCATATGGGGAAGGTCAGTTGCGACTGGCGAGGCCAGCCAACTCGGGAGTTGCCACCGGCTGCTCGGGCAGACAGGTCCAATCGTCCTTGCCATCGGCCTGCGGGGCCTCGGCCTGGCTTTTGCGCCCGAAGCGGCTCAAAACGCCCCAGACCACCAGACCGCTCACCACGCCCACCAGGAAGTCGACCAGCACGACCATGACAGCGGTCGTGATCATGATGGTGCGGTCTTTGCTGCCCTCGGCCCAGACCTCGGTCACCTCGGCCTTCTTGACCATGCCTGAGGCCACGAACAACAGAATGCCTGCCAGACAAGCCATGGGGACGATCTGCAGCACGCTGGCCAGGTAAGCGGCCAGAACCAGCTTGAGAGCGAACTTGAAGATGCCCGCCAGAGGCGACAGAGCACCCACCTTGATGTTGGTCGCGGTGCGCGCCAGGGCGCCCGTATGGGGGAACCCGTTGAAGAGCACCACGGCCGAGTTGACCAGTCCCTGGCCCCACAACTCCTTGTTGGGGTCGAACGGCCGACCCTTGTTGCCAGCCAGACGGTCGGCCATGCGCGAGCACAGCAAGCTCTCGACGGCGGCCACGAAGACGATGGCAGCCGTGAAGTAGATCAGGTCGAAGCTCCACTTGGGCCAGCTGGGAGCGGTCAACACCAGGAAATTGGTGGGAATGGCTCCGAAGCGGTCCTGCACCAGCACCAGCCCCTTGTTTGCCCAGGTGGTGGCCGAAACCAGGGTGGCCACGCCCAGCGCGATGAGGGGAGCCGGCAGGAAGGGAGAGACCCGCAGCAGGCTGCGGGTCATGAAGAAGGTGGCCAGGCCCAGGGCGATGGCGAAGAGGTTCAGCTCGCCCAGGTTGGCCACGATGCCGCTCACTTTGGAGAAGAAGGTGGTCCCGAGCTTGGCTTTCAGGCCCAGCAACTCCCCGATCTGGGAGGTGGCGATCACCACCGCGATGCCGATGGTGAAGCCCACCACGATGGATTGAGGCACCCTGGCCACGATGCTGCCGGCCCGAGCCAGGCCGAGCAGCATCAAGATGACGCCGGCGGCCAGTGAGCAGACGATCAGAGCCTCGTAGCCGTGGGTGCCGACCAGAGCGGCGATCAGCGGGATGAAGGCGGCAGTTGGCCCGTAAACCTGATACTTGGAGCCTCCGAAGAGGGCGCCGATCAAGCCGGCCACGGCGCCGCCCACGATTCCCTGCTCGGGCCGCAGTCCGCTCGCCATGGCAAAACCCATCGCCAGGGGGATGGCCACCATGGCCACGATCAGGCCGGCGGTGAAGTCGCGAAAGATGTTCAGGGCGATCGAGCCGCGCTTGAGATCCTCAAAGCGGCCGTCCCAAGGGGTCATGTAATAGAGAAATCGATGAAAAAGCGAGAGATTCTCGCTGTTGCGACGCATGGATAGGGGACCTCCGGAAAAAATGGGCTCAGATGGATGATCTGGCGGGGACGGTACGGAGGTCTACGCGGGTGGGCCGCGGCGCGCGATGGGGAGCGTGCGAATTCGGCTGCGCTGGCAGCCGGGCTCGAGATCGGGACGCCGGTCCGAGGACGGCGCGGCAAAACGAACGATGCTTGCGGGGGATGCGGTGGCGGTCATCCGTCCATGCCGCTCGACCAGGTTCTGCTCTTGAACAGCAGTGTGGTCGTGAACCAGCTCCTCCACGAGGCCGGTTGGGAAACCGCCACAGAGGATCAGCCAGCTCAGGCTGGAGAGGAGTATGAGCGCCGTACGCTTCACGGAGCTAGGGTAGCAGTACAGCCCCCCCTCTGGCAACCCAAAAGGGGTCCTTTCATGTAAAAAAATCTGCACGTATTCACTCGACGACTAGAAGTTGCCCTCTGGTTCCCGGGCAGGGAAATCTTTCCGGTCAGCGCAGCCAGGATGGCATGAAGATTGGTGTTGTGTTTCCCCAGCTGGAAATTGGAGCCGACCCCGGAGGGGTTCGCGAGTATGCCCTGGCCGTCCGAGATCTGGGATTTTCCCACATCCTGGCCTTCGACCACGTACTGGGGGCCGATCCGGCCGGGCATCCTGGATTCTCCGGACCGTACACCCTGCACAGCACGTTTCACGAACCGTTCTGCCTGTTTGGCTACCTGGCCGCCCTGATTCCCGAGGTGGAGCTGGTGACCGGGGTGATCGTGCTGCCCCAGCGACAGGCGGCTCTGGTGGCCAAGCAAGCGATCCAGATCGACCTCTTGACCCGGGGCCGCTTCCGCTGCGGGGTGGGGCTGGGCTGGAACCCGGTCGAGTTCGAGGCGCTGGGAATGTCCTTTGGGGACCGGGCCGCCCGCTTCGAGGAGCAGATCGAGGTGCTGCGCCTGCTCTGGAGCCAGCCCTCGGTCACCTTCGAAGGCCGCTATCATCGCATCCAGGCCGCCGGGCTCAACCCCCTGCCCGTGCAGCGACCGATCCCGCTCTGGTTTGGGGCCGTGGCGGAGCCAGCCCTGCGTCGGGCCACTCGACTGGGAGACGGGTTGTTCACCCTGGCCCCTCTGCGCAAGAGCTGGCGTTACACTCTGGAGTGCCTGCGGCGGTGGCGCGAGGAGGCGGGTTTGAGCTGGGAGAGCTTCGGCATCGAATCTCGCTTGCAGGCCGCCCGAGGTGACGCCGACCACTGGCGCTCAAAGGTAGAGCAGTGGAAAGGTCTGGGAGCGAGCCACATGAGCGTCAACACCATGGGGGCGGGGCGGGAGGGCCCGGCCGCCCAGATCAACTTCCTGCAAGAGGTGGCTCGAGCTATCCTTTAGGGAACTTTCAGTCCCCGTCTGTAGGCTGCAGGGGATGCAAGTGATTCCTACCCGCGCCCAGGCCCTGCGCGCCCTCGAGTCGCGCCGCAACCAGCTGCTCGTCGAGGACAAGCCCGAGGAGGCCGGTCAGGTCGAGAAGGACCGCCGACTGATCGCCCGCGCCCCTGGCGATGATCTCTACCAGATGGCCCAGCTCTCTCAAGAGCGAGCTCGCAGCCTGCAGAACTCGGTGCTGGCCAGGGATGCCCGGGCGGGCTGGCCCATGGGACCGATCGGGATGGGTTTGGGCCTCTTGGGGGGCGGGCTGGGGGCGGCCGTGGGATTCGCCCTCGAGAGCTCTCGCGCCCCCATCGAGATCGCCCTGCCCCTGGGTCTGCTGGCCATCGGTGCGGGCCTGAGCCTGGCTCTGCTGCCAGAACTGGCTCACCGACGCGGGGAAAGGGCCGCCGAGACTTCACGGGCCATCGAGCGCAATTTCAGCTACATCCAGTCGTTCACCCCGCCCGAGCAAGGAGCCGGCCAGCTGCCCATGGCCGAGTTCCTACGCCTGACCGCCAGGCGCGAGGGCGAGCTTCTCGGTGAGGGCCACCCGCTGCGCGCGGCCGATCTCAAGCTGGTGTCCCAGAGCCTGCAGAGCCTCAACTGCGCCAGCCTCGAACAGGGCCTGGACGAGGTCTTCCGTCGAGCCCACGATGGGCCCGACGAGAAACGCTGGGGCACCATTCTGACCATCGTCCAGGACTCGCCCGACGTGCTCGGCCTGGTGCGGTCGATGGTCCAGGTGCACACCCTGGCGGGCGGGCTGGAAGGGCGCGGAGGCGCCATGGAGGTGCGCCCCGACGCCGTGCGCATCGGCTCGGTGGTACTGCGGCCGAAAGCCGCCGGATAAGATTCTGGCGCTAGGCCTTGACGGGCGCTTCCTTTTCGAGCACCCGCTGCACCGCCGGACGGGTTTCCATGCGCTGGCGGAACTTGACCAGATTGGGCCACCGGCTCAGGTCGATCTTCACGAGATCGGCCCAGATCATGATCGTGTAGAGATAGGGATCGGCGATGCTGTAGTCGCCCATCAGGTAATCGCGGTCGCGCAACTGGTCGGAGATGGTGGCCCAGCGGAGCTCGAGACGCTTGCGGAAGTAGTTGGAGAACTCGGTTTGAGCGTTGGGGTCGGAGACCATGCCACTGCCGAAGAAGACCGGATAGAAATTGCGGTGCAGTTCGGTGGAGAGAAAGCTGAGCCACTGCATCAGCTCATAACGCTCGGGCGTGCCCCATTCGGGAGCGAGCTTCTTTTCGGGCTGCAGGTCGGCCAGATACTGGAGGATAACCTGCACCTCCTTGAGCCGTTTGCCGGCCTCGATCTCGAGCACCGGCACGGCCCCGATGGGGTTGATGCTCAGGAACTCCTCGGACTGGCCCTCGCCACGCCGGAGGTCGATGTGGTGCAGGTGAAAGGGGAGGCCGAGTTCCTCGAGCACGATGTGGGGAGCGCGAGAACAGGTGACATTACAGTAATACAGTTTCATGGGAGCGCGTTTCCCGATTGCGGGAGAAACTCCTTGCAGACTCAGGTCACGCCGGCAGGTGGCTGTGGGGATAACGGCGCCGCAGCACCTGACGGAACGCGTCCACGAGCAACGGATCAAAATGGTTTCCCCGGCCATCGCGCAGGATCTGCCACACCTGCTCGACCTCCATCCCGGGCTTGTAAGGACGAGGCGCAGCCAGGGCATCGAAGACGTCGGCCACGGCGATGATGCGGGCGGCCAGGGGGATCTGCTCGGCCTGCAGTCCGTCCGGGTAGCCCTTGCCATCCCAGCGCTCGTGGTGGCCGCGGATGGCCGGGCAGAGGTGGCGCAAAGAGGGGATGGGGTGCACCATCTCCTCGCCGTAGATGGGGTGCATCTTCATGATCTGGAATTCGTGCTCGGTCAGTTTGCCTGGCTTGTGCAGGATGCTGGCGGGGATGCGGGTCTTGCCGATGTCGTGCAGCATGCCGGCCCGGCGCACATCCTGACCGGCCAGGAAACCGCCCACCTGGTCGAGCGTCTCCTCGCTCTGGTAGGAAAACCGCAGTCCCACGTCGCCGATGTCCTTGAGCAGAGCGCCGTAGCGCACCTGGCTCAGGGTGCGGCGGTCGGTGACCCCGACCTGGTCGGCGAGATCGACCGCAAACTCGAGCACCCGCGAGGAGTGGTCGAAGGTGAACTCTCCTCCCAGGCGCAGCAGCACGCCCAGGCTGTTGACGGCGGTCTCGACGTCCATACTCTCGATTTCCTGCTGACGATAGACGCGTCGCAGCACCGAGGTCATGGAATGGCTGACATGCCGGCTGACCAGGGCATCGGTGGTGCGGGTGGCGGCCATCAGGTCGAGCTTTCGCAAGGAGAGCTGGAAGGACTCGCGGCTCACAGCGATGCGCCGGGCGGGGGAGGAGGGGACCTGAGATTCGCTCTCCCTGGCTGCGGCCGAAAGCTGGGCTTCGGCCTTCTGACGCAGCTCACTGCTCGTGCGGGCTTGCTCGCGCCGATCCGAGCCATCGGAATCGCCGCCTCCACCCGAGCCACCCGTGTCGTCGCCCCCCTGTCCGGGGGCCGACTCGTTGACCCGGTCCTGTCGCTGAGGCTCGTCGCTCTTGGGAGTTGGCGACGACTTGTCGCGCGGGGCTGTCACAGGACGCTCGCGTTCCGGAAGCAAGCGCTCGGCTCTCTCCTCGAGATCGTCTCTTCGCGACGAGCGGTTGGGATCGATGGCCGTGACGATGCTTTCAACCGGTGGAGTGGTGGTCCGGCGCTGGCGATGAAGGTTTTGAAGCTCGCCCACTTCGCGCTCGCCGGTGCGGGTCGAGCGATTGGGGTCACTGGGCTCGATCCGCTGCCGGTCCGGTGTGTGCAGGCGGAAATCACGCGGTGGCTGGGGCGGTGGCTGCACCCCGCGAATGGTCCGCTGGATATCCTCGCGCGGGCCCGGGGCAGGCTCGGCCGGACGGGCCAGCTCGCGCTGGCTCGCCTGCAGAGGGAAATCGGTCCGTACGGGCCCCTGCAAACGGGGCCGCGGGGGATCTTCCCCGCGCAGCCTGGACTCCAGGTTTTGGAGGCGGGTCAGCTCTTCGCTTCTGGCTGGCGCGTGTTCTTCCGTGCGGGCTACGGTCGGCTCGGTCGGTCTGGGGACCTGGGCGGCAGGAACCCCTGCGCGGGGGACCCAGGGCTCTCGCAGGACTTGATCGGCTGGCCCCTGCCGTTCGGTCGTTCCTCCCTCGATCTGCCGGCGGACGGCTGCCTCCCAGCCACGGACGCCGGGTGCGTTGATTACGCCAGGTTCTCGGCTGCTCGTGCGGTTCGGGGCCTGCTCTGCGCGGGCGGCCTCACGGGTGCCGGGAGCCGACTCGGGTCGGCCAGGCTCGCGGGTTTGCTCGAGGCGAGCGGCCTCACGGGTGCCGGGAGCTGACTCGGGTCGGCCGGGCTCGCGGGTCTGCTCGAGGCGAGCGGCCTCACGGGTGCCGGGAGCCAACTCGGGTCGGCCGGGCTCGCGGGTCTGCTCGAGGCGGGCGGTCTCACGGGTGCCGGGAGCTGACTCGAGTCGGCCGGGCTCGCGGGTCTGCTCGAGGCGAGCGGCCTCACGGGTGCCTCGAGCCGACTCGGGTCGGCCGGGCTCGCGGTTTTGTTCGAGGCGAGCGGCCTCACTGGTGCCTCGAGCCGACCCGGGGCGGCCGGGCTCGCGGGTCTGCTCTGCGCGAGCAGCCTCACGGGTGCCGGGAGCCGACTCGGGTCGGCCAGGCTCGCGGTTTTGCTCGAGGCGAGCAGCTTCACGGGTGCCGGGAGCCGACTCGGGTCGGCCGGGCTCGCGGGTCTGCTCGAGGCGGGCGGCCTCACGGGTGCCGGGAGCCGACTCGGGTCGGCCGGGCTCGCGGGCCATTTCGAAGCGAGTGGGCTCGCGACTGGTCGTTTCACGTCCAGGCTCGCCAGGCCGAGCCTGGCGCTGACCAACTTCAGGAGTCCGGTCGCTTCGAGTTGCAATGCCTTCGCGGTCACCGGACCGATCGGTTCGAGTCGGGTCTGGAGGGGTCACTCGAGCCGGCTGGTCTGAGCCGCGCTCTGATCGGGCAGGTTCGCGTGGGGTAGCCTGGGAGCTGGAGCTGGCCGACTCGGTTCGACCGTTCTCCCCTGGCACGGTTTGGGACCGGGGGAGTCCTCTGGAATCAGTCCTGTTCTCGCCGCTAATTCCGGAAGCATCCGAACCCTTGACCGGCTCAGCACCCGGCCTGGATGGCTCGCTGCCTGGTGCCTTGCTGTACTCACCACCCGGCCTGGCACTCTCGGGTGCCTTGCCCGAGCCGGCCGGCTCGCCGCCAGGCCTGGCAGTTTCGGGCGCCTTACCGGTTGGCTCGGTGCCCGGCCTGGTCCCGGAGGCTTTGTCCAGGTTAGTCTGGCGAGCGGCGTCAGTGGAAGCCCTCGTTGGATCAGGATCTGAGCCTATTTTCTTGGCCAGGCCAGGGGGCAAGCCCTTGTCTCCGCCTGAGCCGCCCGCCTTCTTGGCCAGGCCAGGAGGCATGGCTTTGCCCTGGTCCCCGCCCGAGCCCCTCTTCGTTTGACCCTGCGCGTCTTGCACGCGACCTGGTCCGTCCGTTGGCGCTTTGGGAGTCGGCTCACTCTGCTTGACGACTTCAGGAGGCTTGCCCGGCTCGCTGCCCTGTCGGGCGGTCTCTGGAGGTTTGCCCGATTCATTGCCCGGTCGGGCAGTTTCGGCAGCTTTGCCTGCTTCGGTCTTGCCCGGCTCGGTGTTCTGTCGGGCGGTTT
>CAZWUN010000010.1:0-2344 GCA_964637145.1 uncultured Burkholderiales bacterium | reverse complement strand
CGTCCGTCGGCGCCTTGGTGGCCGGCTCCCCTTGCTTGACGACCTCAGGAGGCTTCCAAGGCTCGTTGCCCGGTCGGGCATCGGCAGCTTTGTTTGCTTCGGTCTTGCCCGGCTCGGTGTTCTGCCTGGCGGTGACCGCCTTGTCTCCGCCCGAGCCCCCCGCCTTCTTGGCCAGTCCAGGGGGCATGCTCTTACCCTTGTCGCCGCCCGAGCCACCGGCCTTCTTGGCCTGGCCGGCGGGCATCCCCTTGCCCTTGTCCCCGCCCGAGCCTTTCTTGGCCTGCCCTGGCGCGTTGTTCGAGCGACCGAACGGCTCGGGAGCTGGACTAGCGATGATCGACTCCCCGCCCGGCCGGGCGGTCTCGGCCGGGGGCTTGCCTCCCACGTGGCGGTCCCCACCGGAGCCCTTCTTGACCTGTTGGTCTCTATTGGCAGGCTCCTGAGCCTTGCCAGCGCCGACGGGCCCTCCGCCCTGCCGGGCAGCCTCGGCCGGGGGCTTGCCTCCCACGGTGCGGTCCCCCCCGGATCCGCCTTTCTTGACAGCAGCTTTGCCCTGGTCGCCTCCCGAGCTCTTCTTCACCTGCCCTGGCGCCTCTGCCGATCGACCTTTGCTCGCCTGGCCGTTCTTCCCCGCCTCGACGGGGGCCTTGCGATCTCCCCCGGACCGGCCCTTCCTGGCCTGTCCGGGAGCATGCGCCTTTCCTTTGCCGTTGCCTCCTGCCAGCTCGCGTCGGGCGTCGGCCTTCCACGACTCCACCCCCAGCAAAGCATCGGCCGGCTTCTGCTTGCCGAATTCTGGATTGCGCGTGGATTCGAAGGTCGCCGGCTTGCCGGGAGTGCTCAGGGCCGACTTCTTCTCAGGGTCGTTGGCCGCCCCCCGACCTGCGCCAGCCTGGTCGGGGCGATATTTCTGATCGCTGCCCCAGGCCGAAACCAGCTGGTCGGCGCCACTTGGAGAGCTTCCCCCACGCACCCCGTCCCAGGACTCACCCAGCTTCCCGTTGGCCTCCTGGGAGCGACTGGCCGTGGCCAGCCCCGTCGGGCTCATCTGCGGGCGGCTGACGGGTTTCGACTCCTGAGCCTTCTCGGGAGCCTTGCTTTCCTTGGCTTTCTCGGGCTTTCGTGCCGGCGGACTCGTCCCGCCCCCTTCGACCTTGCGGCTCACCCGAAGATTATACCATGCCCAGCTGATTCAGTCGCGCCAGAATGCGGGCGCGCGGCCCGCCTGAGAGCATACCCAACAGCTCGCGATAGGCTCCCACCGCCAGACGCGGCTGCTCGTTCTGCTCGTACAGGCCGGCCACCAGCTCCAGCACCTCGGCGCTTGGCGGGAGCACCCGCCGATAGCACTCGCCCAGGGCCAGCAACAGTCCAGGAGTGTCGGGATAAAGTCGCCTCCCATCCTCCAGGATCTGGCGGGCCCGGTCGTCATGGCCGCTGGCCAGCCACATCCGGCCCAGGTCCACGTGCAGCTGGCCCATCAACTCGCCGGGCAGTCCCAGATGCAGCAGCTGATCGTAGCGTCCGGCCACGTTGTCGCTGGTGGCGGGGTCGAGCACCACTAGCTTGCGCAGACGCTCCAGCGCGGCCTGGTAGGCTCCCCGAAAAACCAGCCGGTCGCACTCGTCCAGCCAGCCGGCCGAGAGCAGGCGCCCGGCCCGGAAGTGGCCCAACGTCTCGAGCACTTCGGAAGCGGTCAAACGAAGCGAGGGGTCGGGCTGCAAGCAACCCCGGGCCAGCCAGCCGAAGGGGTCGAGCAGCGCCGCTTCCACGACCGGATCGTGCCACAGCACGTACTGCTTGAGATCCACCTCCTCGCTGTCGGGGTAAGGGAACTGATCGGTCAGGGCCTCTTGCACGATCACTCCCAGCGCCCACAGGTCCACTTCGGGTCCGATGCGACCCGAGAAGATCTCGGGGGCCATGTACTCGGCCGTGCCTCCCGGCAGCGGACCCAGGCGAGCCAGGCTCTTGAGGGTGCGGGTGAGGCCGAAGTCGCTCAGTTTCCACACCCCGTTCACCAGCAGCAGGTTATCCGGCTTGACGTCACGGTGCACGACACCGCGCTCATGCAGAAAACTGAGCCCCTCGGCCAGCGCCTGCACCACCTCCAGCAATTCGCCAGGAGGCAGGGCGGAGCGCTCGAGGTCGGTTCGCAGCGAGCGCTCGGCTCGCTCCATGGCCAGGTACAGGCTGCCAGCCAGCTTCCCCTGGCGCACCTCGCCGCATCCCCGATAGGCGATGATGCGGGGATGGCTCAACCGGGCCATGTGGCCGATCTCGCGCAAGAGCTCGGGCTCGTCGTCGCTCTCCGGCGACGTTCGGTCGGCGTGGGCACGGCAAA
>CAZWUN010000009.1:0-38176 GCA_964637145.1 uncultured Burkholderiales bacterium | reverse complement strand
GATCTCCTACATCACCTCGGGGCCGGTGGTGGCTCTGTCGCAGACGGCGTATCCGACTGGCCCCGTCACCATCACGGTGTCGTTGCAGGGTCTGACTGACAACACCACCCTGAGCTTCTCTCCTTGAGAATTTACGCGGTGCAGGTCGAGCGACTGGTTCGGCCGGGTGCTCCAGCTCCGCGCAGGCCGTGGTTGTAGGAGTCTCGAAGCGCTGCTCGAACTGGCCCGGCCTGAATCGCTTCATGTTCGCTCCCCTGTTGATTCTGCTGCTGTTCTGCGCGGTCTCCGCGCAGGGTTTCACGGTAACGATTAATGGGGCCCCGTTTCAGGGGGCCGTGGACGGAGAGTCCGACGCGGCCTTCTTGGAAGCGGCCGCGCTCACGGATACTCCCGGGCTCGACCTGCATGTCGAGGGAACCCAGGTCAAGCTCGGCGGGAAGGACATCCCCTCGATTTACCGGCAAGGTCGGGTTCTGAGGAACTCCAGCTCCTCGGGAACTGCGGGAAGACCTTCTCCATCGAGGAGTTTGCAGTTGGACCTCTCTCCCGCCTTTGAAGGGTAGCGGCTGATGGTTTTGCGGTAACCCTGCGGCGCCAAACGATAGGCAAAACCTTTGTGCTGTTGGCTAATGTGAACCCCCAGCGTCCGGTTGACCACGTACTGCCAGTAAGCCTCGGAGAAGTCCTCGCTGAGATTCTTAGCGGCGTAGGCGGAGGGCCGGGCGCCGTCTTTCTTCATCGCCTCCTGCCAGCCCGGGGGGACGAAGGGCGTCCTGATTGGTATCCCACTTCTCGAACCGAACGTCCAACGCATAAGCCGTATAGTTGACCACGCGCCCACCGGCGCTCCATCGCTCGAGCTGCTCGGGAGTGCGGGGAGCCGACAGTGAGGGAATTGGCATTTGACGCACACGCTGTGTGCCGTGCTCTGCAGATAAGCGCTCAGAGCCTGCAACTGCTCGGGGGGCAGCGTTTCCACCGGATGCAAGGCGGACTCGAGCCCCTTGACGAGATTGCTCGAGCGCACCGGGGCCGACGGGGTGAAGGTCGCTGCGCAAATTTCAGCAGAATCTGCAACCGATGCCGGGCTTGAAACTCGGGAGTCAGGAGAAGAGCGAGCTCTCGACCAATGCCCGGAAGCAATTGGCCTCAGCCGAGCCGGTGCTCGAGCTACCGCAGGCCGATGCTCCCAGGGCTGCGTCAGCTCAGGCCTGGATGTCTACAGAGCCGTCAGGTGTCCGGAGGTCCGCGGGGGCGGGTGCGAGCGCCGGGCAGGGCTCCGGTCGCCGCCCGACGCTTCCCGGCCGAGCACTCATGCTTCGACTTCGATGCCCGCATGCAGGATGGCACGGTCCTGCTGGTCCAGGTTTGCGCCGAGCTCTCTCCGATATCCGGGGGGATCGTTCCCATGGGGGAGCTTACTTCCGAGCCGGGCCCGCGTGGTGGGAATTTGCTGGGGTCGCCGGAGTCTCAGCGGCGCTGGCGCTTCGAGTATTCCTCCATCGCTCGCTGCGAGCGCGCCACGATGAAATTGCCGGCCACGCCTTTCTGAGGAGGCAAATCCGCCAGCAGGCGGCGATAGGCGGCCCCCACGCGGGCCACGAGGTCGGCGTCCACGGTATCGACCTCGCTCCAGAGGGCTTCGGCTCCGGCCACGCGGGCCGACGGGCTACCGGACTCGAGGGATTCGAGGTAGAAGAGCTGGACTTTGCGCCGGAGCGGGGCGGGGTAGTCGCGCAGCATCCGGCCGCGCGAGAGGCCGCGGCAGGCTGCTTCGCTCTTGGATGCCGTGAGCTCGGTGACCACGCGCCCGAGGGTCGGGCCGCTCAGGGAACGCAGCTGGCCGAGCACAAAGAGCTCCTGCGAGTCGCGCTCGGGGCGCGCGAGCAGTGCCAGGGCGATTTCCTCCGTCACCGGAGGGGTCAACCATTCGACCATGTTGGCCAGAACCCCAAGCGCCTCGGAGCGGTGGCCGCCATCCAGGCGGGCCAGCATCGCGCGCGCCACATCCTGCTTGACGGCGGGGCCGCCTCGAGAGGCGAGGAGACACAGCTCGCCCGCCGACATCGGCCAGCGCTGAAGGAGGGCGGCCAGCTCGCCGGCGGAGGCCTGGGGGTCGAGCGCGGCCACCTCCCGGTATTGCGAGGGGAAATCCGCACGCAGCAACTCGAGGGCTCGCTTGCGCTCGGCCGGCTGGAGCCGGGCGGCGGTTTTGGCCAGGGCCCAGGCAGCGAGCCCGCGCTGGTTGGTGCGCTTATAGGTGTCGCTCCGCTTCGCGAGCGGCCCTCCCTGTCCGAACTCGAGCGCCGCGAGGTACAGCCAGGGCAAACTGGGAACTTCCCTGCGTGGGCCGTAGCCGAGGGAATCTCGGTAGGGATAGTAGAGCTCCTCGAACACGACCGTTCCCAGGAGCTGTTTACCCAGCTCGGCTCTGGCAAGGCCGGGACGCTTCTTGGCGATGGCCGCCAGGTTCTGCAGCCGTTCGCCGCCGGTGTTGATGAGCAAGACCTCTTCGGGATGGGCCTTCCAGAGCGGCCCCAGAGCAGGAGCCTGCTGCAGCAACTGGTGGGTCAGGATGACCCAATTCGCGCGCGCCTCGACGTCGGGATCGCCGCATTTCTGCAGAGGTTTGACGGATTCGAGCTGCTTGTTCTGGATCAGCCAGATTACAGCGGCTTTGACAGCCTCCGGGCTGCCGGTGCGCAGGTCCTGCAGCGCCGACTCGAGAGTATGGGCCCGGGCAGGGAGGGCCAGGAAGATCAGGAGAAGGACCGTGCTCGCCAGTCTCATCACAGGCAGGCTTCGACTTTTCAGACGTTTCCTCCCGCAGACGAGTTTCATTGCGCGCCTTCTGCGGCAGTCGGGACGGGCTCGAGGAGATAGCTGGACACGGTTCAAGTGTAGCAGAAGGGGGTTCAATCCGTCCAATCGGGCACACTCCTAGAATGGCTTGGTTAAGCCAATAAAGTGGTGCGTTTGCGGTTAAGTTAAAGCCCGCCCCGTAATGGAGCAATGCTCCCCTCAATCGGAGGATCAGACGGAAAGAAGGCTCAGGAAGCCTGGGGCTTGCGGCGCAGGCGCTCGACGATCTCGACGGACTCGCTCACCAGCTCGTAGCCCTGCTGCTCGCGAAACTCGGCCACGCTCTGCTCGAAGTGCTCGGTCCAGGCCTCTTCGCCCATCCGCTCCCGCTCGGTGTAGTTGACGGTGCCAGGCTGAAGGAGCCCTGACGGAAGTCCCCGCCGAGCGGCCGGCCCGTCGAAATACGCGACCTGCTGATAGCAAAGGCCGTCCTGGCACACGCAACAACCTGCCCTCGGAGGGATGCTGGTCGAGGGGTCCTCGCTTTCCAGAGCGAACTCCCGGCCCCATGCGATGGTTCTTGCTCTTGGCGCTGCTCGTGGGCCTGGCCCGCGCCGAGGATCCCGGCCCGGCCTTCATCTGCGTGCTGCGCGTGGAGAACGGACAGCTCGTGGCTCAATACAAGCTGGACAAGGAAGGTCAGGCTCAGGTCGACGCCGGGAAGGAAGCTCCCCACCTGCCGTTCCTCGCGAGGTTCGTGGACTCCCGGTGGCAGCAGCCCAACAAGCCCGAGCCGCTGCCCTGGGAACCGGGGAACCCGAGCCTCG
This sequence comes from uncultured Burkholderiales bacterium, assembly GCA_964637145.1. GTDB lineage: Bacteria > Vulcanimicrobiota > Xenobia > Xenobiales > QWHO01 > QWHO01. Next base: position 34,547 of record CAZWUN010000009.1, on the reverse strand, counting down.
GGCGTCTGCCCGGGGGTGAGATCCTGGTCGTCCGCCAACCGGACGGGAGCAACACCATCGAGGGCACTGGCGCTCTGGGCGTGGTCGACGCGAGCGGGAAGTTCACCGAGTTGCTGCCCCGAGTCAAGCTGGGGGGAGCAGGGCGCAGTCTGTACATGCACGAGCCCCGCCTCGCGGTGGCTGGCCTACGCCTCTTGAGCAACGACGAAGCCGGGGGTGTGGTCTGCCAGCGGCTGCCGGACGGCGAGCGGCTCTGGCGTGCTCCCTGGCAGTTGGCTCACGGACGCTGGGACTGGGGCGCCTTCGAAGAGCGAGGCAACCTCTATGTGGACACCACGGACGGGCTCTGCCGGATCGACCCCGCCACGGGCAAAGTGCTATGGACGTTCCGCGACGTCGGCGAGACCAAGAAGCTCGCTGTGGGCTCCGACGGGCGTCTGTACGTGGAGTACATCTACGCCCAGCGTGTTCCGGACGACCTCACCGGTGCAGCCGTGGCGCGCTACGGCAAGGCGCATGAGCCTCACCTGGGCATCTTCCGTCAGGTCATCCCCTACAAAACCACCTACTTCGGCATGACCTTTTTCGACCCCAGTGGGAAGCCGCTGCCCGACTACGACTGGCGCAGCGGGACGATGGCGATCTGGGAGCTCAAAGGCGGACGCTGGTCCTGGGTCTTCGAGCTGAAGAATCCGGGGCGGATGACCGAGGGGAAGCTGGACAAAATCTTCGCAGCCCACCACTTTTCCCCGAACATGCGCCGACGCCTGATGCGCTTCCCCTGAGACTCCAGACTCGAAGCGAGCGCCTCGACCCGGAGTCCAGAGCGGCAAGGGGCCGCTCCCACGAGGAGGACCTCGTGGGCCTCTACCCTGCGATATCGGCTCTCTGGAGGGGGTTGGCCTCGAACGCCTCGGCATTGGCCAGCTCTTCCGGGTGGTGGGTTTTCCAGAGCCCCTGCTCGCCCCGGAAAGTCGGCACGCCGCTCTCGGCCGAGATGCCGGCCCCGGTCAGCACGACGATCCGCTTCGCCTTTCGCACCAGGCGGCGGGCCTCGGAAAGTCGGCTCTCAAGCTCGCGATGCGTGGGCTTGCAGCATGGTCCCCTCCGGCATCCTGTGACGGGGGATGTACACGCGCCGAAAACGGTTCCGAGGAATTTGGGTTTCTTTGAGCCCGGCATGCCAGAATCAGGTGTGCTGATCCGCTCCCTGGGCAACCTGCCCGTAACCGCCGCCGGGTCCAACCCCGGGTCCTCTGCCGACCCGGCCGTCGAGGCTATGAAGCAGGTCGCTCTTCAGCGCATGCTGGAATCGGGCCTGGACCGGCCTTCCGCTGAGGCCGAGCTGACCCGGGCCGACCGGGCCACCTGGGGAATCGGCCTGGCCGAGAACCGCCGGGAGTTCTGGCAGGCCTACTCGGAGCATTTCGCGACCGGGGAAGCCGGCAAAATCTTCGTGGAGCTTGCCGACGGCGGGAAGTACAACGTCGAGTGGGCGGGCAAGCTGGCTCACGCCATCGCCGACTCCGATTCGAGCACGACGCTGGAGCAGCGCCGCAACTTTTTTGCCGAGCACGCCTCCGGGCCCGTGTGCCAGTTTCACGGCAACAAGGTGGCCGCCATGGAGCTCTTCCGCCAGGAAGCTGCCCGCACCGACCCGGCCCGGGCAGCCAGCACGGTCGGTGGCTTCCTGAAAGAGGTCGGTCGCCCCGAGGAGTGCGAGCGCGCCCTGAAGGATTACGCTCCCCTGGCATTGGCCGAGCCCGAGCGTCGCGCCCGCTACAACGACCTCCGCGCTCGCGGCTACAGCGGAGACTGGCTTTCTCGCATGATGCTCGAGCTGGACAAGCCCATGGGGGACACCACGCGCGAGGAGCGCGACGCGCTGATGAGCGATCTCGAGAAACTGCCCTCGCTCCAGCAGCATCAGAGCAAGCTCGACAGTTTGCAGCTGGTGGCCGACCGGATGCAGAACGGCCAGGATTTCCAGACCGCCCGCCAGCAGGTGATGGACTACTTGAGCCGCTCGGGGCCGCTGGGTGGCCGGCCTGTCGATTTCCGCGAGTTTCGGCTGCACGAGTCCGAGCGACAGGAGGTCTATCTCAAGTGCCTCGAGGTGGGGATGTCGGGTCTGTTTGCCGGCCAGGCCACCGACAAGCTGTGCAACCAGCCGAGTTCGATCCCCGCCACGAAGAAGGTGGAGGCACTGGGCGAGTTGATGAAGAGCCACGGACCGGCTCTGCAGGTGCACAAGAACAAGCTGGCGGCTCTGGATGCGATGAGCGGTCGGGTGGAGCAGGGGCAAAGCGTGGAAACGGCACGCGACGAAGTCAACAACCTGTTGTCGCGCATGCCGGCCGCGGCCCCGGCCGCCGTCGAGAGCGCCCTTACGGCCAGCACGACACCGACTCCCGAGCCGGTGCTCGAGCGCTTCAGCCAGTTTCTCCAGCAGGGTCTGTCGGCCCAGGCTGCGGCCCAGGGCCTGAGCCAGTTCAGTCAGCAGGGCCGTGAGAAGGTTCCCGGTGCGGCCCCGGCCTACGCGGACCTGATGCGTGACCGCTCCGATCCCCAGGAGGTGGGGGCCATGGCCTCCGGCTTCGACAACCTGCTCGGGCGCGGGGTCAAGCCGGAGCGCGCGGCCGACCTGCTCGAGCGCAACCAGGATGCAGTGGTGGCCGGCCATCTGGATTCGGTCCTGGAGCAGCTCCAGCCGGACGACCGTAATCCTGTCATCCGCGAGGGTCCCGGCTTCGTGGACGTTGCCAATGTGCGGGTGCGTACCCGCATTTCTTATGGCCAGCGGTAGACGGTCGGATCCCAGCATCTGACGCCTCTTCGGCCAGAGATTGCAGCGAGTGGAGCTCTTCGTAGCCGCTCGGCGTCTTGAGGTGGAGTTTGGTGCGGTGGGGCTCGGGCTCGAAGGCGCGCAAGACCCTGTCGGCCGGGATAGGTTTGCCCGGCGCTCAGCCACAAGTGCGGGGTCTGAGCAGGCTCCCGGGCGGCTCGCGCAACCCCCAGACCAGCCCCAGCCGCTCCAACCCCTTGAGCGCGTAGTGGGTGAGATCCACCTCCCACCAGAAGAAGCCCTGGCGCTCGCTGCCCGGGTAGCGGTGGTGGTTGTTGTGCCAGCCCTCCCCCAGGGTGATCAGGGCCAGCAAGAAGTTGTTCCGGCTGGTGTCTTTCGTCTCGTAGCGCCGGCTGCCGTAGACGTGGCTGAGCGAATTGATGGTGAAGGTGCCGTGATACACCAGGATGGTGCTCACGAAGTAAGCCCACACCAGCAGTTGCCAGCGCGTGGTGCCCAGGAACGGCATCTTCGTCTCGATGAAGATGCCCAGGAAGAACCAGCAGAAGGCGTAAATCCAGGTGGTCTTGTGGGGGTGACGCTCGAAGAGGTGGAGCTCGGGATAGCGGGCCAGGTCGCGCACGTCCTGCAGGCGCGTCTTGGAGCTGCGATAGGTCAGGAACCAGACGGTGTGGGACCAGAGAAAGCCCCTGATCCCCGGCGAGTGAGGATCTTGCTCGGTATCCGAATGCCGGTGGTGGTGGCGGTGGTGGGCCGCCCACCAGAGCGGGCCGTTCTGCCCGGCGGTGGCTCCCAGCACGGCCAGCACGAACTGGAAGGCGCGCGAGGTCTGGTAGGAGCGGTGCGCAAAGTAGCGATGGTAGCCGGCCGTGATGCCGAACATGCGCAGGAAGTAGCTGAAGAAGCAGGCCGCCACGGCCAGCGGAGTCCAGCCCACCAGGAACACGGCCAGCGGAGCCACGTGCAGCAGAGCGTAGGGAATCGCCCCGCGGTAGTCGAGTCGGTCGTTCTCAACCTCGGTCACGAGGGCAGGCTCGGATTGTTCACCCGCGTGAGGACCAGGTGGAGATCGCCCAGCGTGCGCGTGGCAAAGCCAGCCTCGCAGTAGCTGAAGTAGAACTCCCAGGTGCGCAGGAAGTAGCGGTCCTTGCCCAGGCGCTCTTTGTTGCTCAGGAACCGGCGACGCCACTCGCGCAGAGTGCGGGCGTAATGGATGCCGATGTTCTCCAGGCTCTCGATCAGAAACCGGCTGTGCCTGGTCATCGCGTTCGTGAGGGCGGTGAGGCTGGGGATGTTGGAGCCGGGAAAGATGTGCTTTTGCGTCCACTCGGCGCTGCGCCGGTAGACCTCGTAGCCCTGGTCGGGGATGGTGATGGTCTGGAGCACCACCAGGCCGTCCGGCTTGAGCAGCCGGTCGCAGGTGGCGAAGAACTGTCCGTAATGCTCGTGGCCGACGGCCTCCACCATCTCGATGGAGACGATGCGATCGTACTGCCCTTCGGCCTGGCGATAGTCGCACAGCTTCACCTGGACTCGATCCTCCAGGCCGAGCTCCCGCGCTCGACTCTGGACGTATTCGTACTGCCGCTCGGAAAGGGTCAGGGTGGTGACCCGACAACCCGTGCGCCGCGCCGCCAGGAGAGCAAAACTCCCCCAGCCGGAGCCGATCTCGAGCAGGTGGTGGTGGGGCGACAGGCGGGCTTTGTCGAGCACCGCCAGGAGCTTTTGCTCCTGGGCCTGCTCGAGCGTCTCGTTGCCATTGCGGAAGAGGGCGCAGGAGTAGGTCATGCTCTCGTCCAGGAAGAGCCGGAAGAACTCGTTGCCCAGGTCGTAGTGCTCGCGGATGTTGCGCCGGCTGCCCGAGAGGGTGTTCTTGCGCAGCAGGTGCTTGAGCCAGTTGACCCACCGGGAAAGATGGCTGAGCCAGAACTTCCTGTCGTCCACGGCCTGGCGGTTGTCCACCATGAGCTGGATGAAGGCGACCACGTCGGGGCTGTCCCACAACTCGAGCTGGAACGACTCGCCCAGGCCCACGTCGCCGTCGAGCGCCACGCGGCGGAAGAAGTCGTAGTCGTTGACGATCAGCTCGGCGTTGCGGCCTCCCTTGCCTTCGAAGACTTTCTGGGTGCGATCGGGCAGCGTGAGGGTCAGTCGGCCGGTATGGATGAGCCCGAGATAGCTCTCCACCAGCCGCTGGCAGTAGCGCTCCAGCCATCCCGGCGGCTCGGCGCGCAGGATGGTGGGAGCTTCCGGGAACGGCTTGGGCACGGGGGGCAATCCTTTCCTATAGTGCAGTCTGGCCGCTTGCACCATGATGCGGGGGACCGTCATGGCGGCGGTAAGAGGATAATGCAGCAGGGTGCCCAGATGGTTCCCCGGGGTGAGCTCTCGGGGGCGACCCGTGAGGGCCGAGCGGAAGAGGACCTGCCCCCGGTCCAGGATGTGGATCCGGATGTCGAGTCTCTGGCGCGGATCGGCGAAGTGGAAGTCGTAATCGCCTTCGATGGCGTTGAAGGGCGACACGTAGAAACCCTTGGGCACGGTGTAGCGCGCCAGCATTCCTTTCAGGGGCTCTCGAGCCTCCTTGAGGACGTACAGGAAACGCTCTCCAAAGGTGTTGTTGACCTCGGCCAGACAGGCCACCAGCTGGTCGGCGGCGTCCCAGCAATAGTAGAAGCTGACGGGGTTGAAGGCGTAGCCGAAATAGCGGGCGCTGGTGATCAGCTGGATCCTCTGGACGCCCGGCAACCCGTGGCTTCGCAGATGGCCCTCGAGCTTCTGTCTGAGCGTGCCGGGGCCGCGCTCGAGGTAATCGTCGTCATAGATCGAGCTGGGCCGCGGGCGGTTGTAGCCGAACAGGGGGGAGTTGAGGCTCGGGAGCTCGTCGAGGTCGAGGCAGTAGGCGTAGATGGGATAGCGGAAGCCGTGCTTGACGGGCGTGAGCCGCATGTGGCTCACCTGGCCGTGGTAGAGAAGGCTTCTCACAGGGGGCAACCCAGGCTCTCGGCCACGGCCACGGCCGACTTGACGGCATCCTCGTGAAAGCCGTAGCCGAAGTAGGAGCCACAGAAGTAGGTTCGGTCGCGATTCAGGCTCTTCAAGAGGGGCTGCGTGGCCACGCTGGCGGTGGTGTAGGCGGGATGCTCATAGTGGAATTCCGCCACCACGCTGCCCTCGGGATAGGGCTCGGGGCGGTTGAGCGTGACGAGATATTGTCGGTGGGTGCACAGCCCCTGGAGGCGATTCATGTGATAGCTCAGGAAGGCCGGCTCGTCGGGGTGCTGGCGGGTGAAGTTCCAGCTGGCCCAGGCCCTGCGCACGGGCGGCATGAGGCTGAGGTCGGTGTGGAGCACGGTGTGGTTTCGATGGTAGCTCCAGCTCCCGAGCAGCCTTCTCTCCTCGGGGCTGGGATCGTTCAGGGCGCGCAGGCTCTGATCGGCATGACCGGCCAGGACGACGGCGTCGAATCGCTCGCCCTGCACCTCGACCGAATCGGCCAGGCGGGTGACGCGCGCCTGGACCCCTGTGGTCACGTTCAATCGGGCCAGCATCTTGCGCACGTAGGTCTGGCTTCCTCCCGGGATGGTCTGCCAGACAGGCCGGTCGGTCAGGCTGCGCATGCCGTGGTTCTTGAAGAAGGCCAGCAGGTTGGCGGCCGGGAAATCCAGCATCTGGCGGCTGGGCGTGCTCCAGACGGCGGCTCCGATGGCCGTCAGGTAGTGGTGGCGGAAGAACTGGCTGTAGTGCCCGCGGTCGAGATAGCTTTGCAGCGTCTCCTGGGGCCGGGCAGGCCGGTCGAGGTTGAACCGCAGCAGATCCGCGACCAGTCTCAGAAACCGCGGATCGAGCAGATTCTTGCGCTGGGCAAAGAGCCGGTTGGCATCATGTCCCGAGTAGCAAAGGCCACTGACCCGATCATAATAGCCAAAGGACATGTCGGCCGTGCGCACAGGCACGTCGAGTTGCTCGAGCAGCTTCGTGAAGGTGGGGTAGTTCCGGTCGTTGAGCACGATGAAGCCAGTGTCCACCGGCGTTCCAGCGTCGGGCCCGGCGGGCAGGACGACCGTGTTGGTGTGCCCACCCACGTACTGGTTCTGCTCGAAAACCCACACCTGGTGACGGCGCTGCAGCAGCCAGGCCGCTGTCAGGCCGGCCACGCCGGCTCCAACCACGGCGATGCGCAATCCGGTCATGGCCAGCTCGGCTCCGGGGTCGGGTGCAATTTGTTCTGGTCTGGGGCCATGAGCATCCAGGAGGGCAGTGGTCGCACTGCAATTCACGATTCAACGCTGCAGGAGCCTGGCCTCCACTCCCGCAAGGAAAACCCTCATGGAGCTCGTGCTGGGCGGAGCGTTGCTGGTGGGCGGACTGATGCTGTTCCTGTGGCTGCTGCATTTCCCGCTCAAGAACGCGGCCGTGGTGGACGTGGGCTGGACATTCGGCCTGATGCTGCTGGCCCTCTACTATGCCTGGAAGGGAGCCGGCTGGCCGGTGCGCAACTGGCTGTGCGCCGCCATGGTGAGCCTGTGGGCCCTGCGTCTGGGAGGCCATCTCTTCCTCACCCGCGTCTGGGGAGCCGAAGAGGAGGGCCGCTACAAGCAGCTGCGCAAGGAGTGGGGCAGCCACGTCAGCCTGAAATTCCTTGCCTTCTTCCTGGCCCAGGGCCTGCTGGACGTGCTGCTTTCCCTGCCGTTCCTGCTGATCTGCCTCAACCCCGCGCCCGAGATCCATGCCCTGGAGCTGGCCGGAGCCGGCCTGTGGCTGACGGGCCTGCTGGGGGAGGCGACGGCCGACGCGCAACTGGCGGCTTTCAAGCGCGAGGGGCAGGGCGGGGTCTGCCAGCGGGGGCTCTGGAACTACAGCCGCCATCCCAACTACTTCTTTGAGATCATCACCTGGATCGGCTACGGCACCTTCGCCCTGGCCTCACCGTACGGCTGGCTGGGGATGTTGAGCCCTCTGCTCATCTGTTACTTCATTTTGCGCGTCACCGGCATCCCGGCCACCGAGCAGCAGGCCCTGCGCAGCAAAGGGGAGGCCTACCGGCGCTACCAGGAGACCACCAGCGCGTTGATCCCCTGGTTCAAGAAATGAAAGACTTCCTGATCCTCCAGGCGATCCGCTTTTTGAACTGGAAGCGCCTGCGTCACGAGCGCCGGGGCGGCCCCGAAGCCCAGCAAGAGCGTTTGCTGGAGCTTTTGGAGAGCCTTTCCCAGGGCCCGCTGGCCTTGCAGGTCGAGGAGGCCAACCGGCAGCACTACGAGCTGCCCGCGAGCTTCTTCCAGTTGGTGCTGGGGCCCCACCGCAAGTACTCCAGCGCCTACTGGACCTCGGCCGGGCAGGACCTGGGGCAGGCCGAGCGGGCCATGCTCGACCTGTCTTGCGACCGGGCCCAGCTTCGCGATGGGCAGAGCATCCTGGAGCTCGGGTGCGGCTGGGGCTCCCTGACCGAGATCATGGCCCGCCGCTATCCCAACAGCCCCATCCTGGCGGTATCCAACTCGCACAGCCAGCGAGAGTTCATCAACGCGCTGCAGCTTCCGAACGTGGAGGTGCAAACCTGCGACATCAACCGCTTCGAGCCTCCGCAGCGCTACGATCGCATCGTCTCGATCGAGATGTTCGAGCACCTGCGCAACCACCGGTTGCTCTTTGAGCGCCTGGAGAGCTGGCTCGAGCCCGGAGGCAAGCTGTTCGTGCACATTTTCTGCCACCGGACGCTGGCCTATCTCTTCGAAGGGCGGGGCTGGATGGAGCGTCACTTTTTCGCCGGCGGGACCCTGCCGTCAGCAAACCTTTTCCTCCAATGCTGCGGGAGCCTGATCCCGGAAGCCCACTGGCTGGTGGACGGCACTCACTACCAGCGCACCGCGCTGGCCTGGCTGGCCAACCTGCGTCGCGAGAAGGCGCGCGTCCTGGAGATCTTCTCCTCGGTCTACGGACCTGACAGCCGCAAGTGGTTCTTTCGCTGGGAGCTCTTCTTTCTGGCCTGCGCGGGCTACTTCGGCTACCACGGTGGTCGCGAGTACATGGTCGCTCACTACCGTTTCGGGAAGGCGCTCTAGGGGCTCAGCTGGCCCAGGACAGGTAGCCACCCCGCGCGCCGGCTGCTCCGCTCACCACCAGGGCACCGGCAAAGTCGCGTCGTTCATTGGCGAGAGGGTCGCCGAGATCGGGGGCCTCATCCTCCAATTTTCGAACACTCTTCTCGACCAGCTCGTGGACGGGACGAGCACCCTTCAGGGAGGCGGCCAGGGCCAGCCCTCCCCCCACCACGGCCGCGGGAGCGCCGAGCGTGGTGGCCCCCACGATGGCCACCAGGGCCACTGACCCGGCCCCGACCAGCCAGGGCGAGGAAAGCTGGCCCTGATCCAGGGCCAGCGCCAGGCCATCCACCACCGCCCCGGGGAAGAGCAGCACGGCGGTTGCGCCGCCCGCCAGGCTGGCGAGCCAGGTTTGAGGATCCTCCCCCTCTTGCAGGATCACCGGCACCATCCGGGTGCCTTCCCAGAGCCCGGCAGCATCCCCCCGACCTTCGGTCGAGGCGCTGGAAAGGCCCTCTTGAACAGCGGTCTGCGTCCCGTGAGCAGCTCCTTTCAGAGTCCGCTCGACCAGGTTGCCATCCACTCTTTGACTGGCCAGCTCGCGGGCAACCTTGGAGTGGTCGCCCGGGGCGAGCAGGGACTTGCCGAGTTTCAGCGCCGACCCCATCCGCGGCTTGAGCGCGACCTTCTTCCCCTTGCCTCGGGTGACAAGCGAGAGCACCGCCATTTGAACCCCCGTGGCGACTTCGAGCACGCGGGCCAACTGCTTCTCATTCAGGCCCCTGCTGGCCCCGTTGGCTGCCCCTGCGACCATCCCCGGCAGGATGCAGGCGGGCACCTTGCCGACCGCCTGGACGGTAACGCAAACCTTCTCCAGAGCGCTCCGAGCCGGCGGCTCGGAGTCGGTCTGCGCGGGAGTTGCCGCGGACTTCTGGGGGCGGGTTGCTGCCAGGGGCATGGAGCCAGGGATGATCATCGCTCTCAATTTACCGGGGAGCCCTGAAAAGAATCTTGATCGCAGGTTGCGCCTCAGGTGAATGGGTTGAGCAAAGCGATGCCGCACCCCTCAAAATCTGTCGAATTGCGTGTGACCAGGGTTATCCCATGGTGAGACGCCGTGGCTGCGATGAACATGTCGGCCTGGGACCGGGTCACGCCCCGGGCTTGAAGCTGACCCCGCAGAACGCCTGCGGCGCGGGCAACCTCGACCGAGACGGGCAAGACCTCAGCGCGCTGCTCGAGGAAGTCGTCGAACCAGCTCAATATGCGCGCATTCGGCTTCCAGCTCAGGCCATACAGGATCTCTTCCACGGTGATCACGCTGAGGTAGACCCAGAACTGGCTCTGAGCCCAACGGGCAACTCCAGGATTGATGCTGGACCTGGCTAACTCACTGACGATGTTCGTGTCCAGGAGAAAGCTCATCCAAAACCTCAGGGAAAGGATTGTTCCTGCTCGTTCGCTCAGGGATTGTGAGTTCGTAGCTCTCGTTGTCCAGGATGGCCCGCAATTCACTGAAACAGTCAAAGAGGCTCTTGCGGCGCCTCGAGCGCCACTGCTCGAATTCCTGGAAAGTATCGCTGTCCACGACGGCAGCGATGGGCCGGTTTCGGTTGGTGATGATCTGTGGTTGCTCGGCAGATTCTCGCAAGAGTTCGGAGAAGCGTTGCCGAGCCTGACCGACTGTCCATTCCATATGTCCAAATTAGACAATCATTCTGTACATGTCAAGAGCAGAGGGAGTCAGATCAGGCACCGTTGCTCGGTCGTCGCACCTTGACGCGGACCCCGCCCACGGTCACCACGCTCTCGCCCGCCTGAATGGACGGACCCGCCGCGATGGCCGCGCTGAGGTTCTGGCTCTTGAGGCAGCGCACGCTCCCCTCGCCTCCCACCAGGAGTCGGCCGTCTGCAGAAAGAGCCGGAGTGGCCGCCCCCCAGCCAGGCCGGGCATAGCGCCAGTGCACCCGCCCCTGCGGCGTATAGGCGTAGAGATGGCTGTCCCCGCTGGGGGCAAAGACCGTGCCATCGGCTGCCAGGCCTGGCGCCGAGGCGATCGACTTGCCGGTGTCCTGACTCCACTCTTCATGGCCGCTGGCGGGGTCGAAGGCATACAACACCCCGCCGGCGGTGCCGAGATAGAGCTTTCCGTCGCTCCCCAGGAGCGGAGCGTGGCCTGAGCCGCCGCGCACTTCGCGGCGCCAGAGCTCGCGCCCGTTCGCTCCCACGGCGACCAGTGAAGTGGGCACCTGTCCCATGATCTGGCCGCGCATGTGGGCCGGCAACACGCTGAGTAGCGGCGACACCTCGTGCAGGCAGAAGTAACTCGTGCCGTCTGGCGCCTGGGTCACCGGACCGAGGAGTTTTTCCTGCGAAGGATACGTCCAGAGCGGGCGACCAGAGTGATCAAGGCGCTTGAGTCCTACTCCCTCGTGGGCCACGAACAGGTGTCCTCCGTGGGTGCCATAGGGAGTCAAGAGGTCACCCAGGCGCTCGGTTCCGGGCGCAATCTCGTGTTTTCCATCCGGTCGAAAGATGTGCACGCCCCCTGCCGTGCCCACGAAGACCCGGCCGTCGGGTGCCGCGAAGGGCCGTCCCACCAATTTGAGGGAGTAGGTGGTGGTCACCTTCACTCCACTCCCGAACCGATGGCGGTCGGATTCATCCTGCGTCTTCTGCATGGCTCGCTTCCAGCGCTCACAGCCGTCGGGCTCGAAACAATAGACGTGGCCCTTCTCGGTGGCCACCACCAGGCCACCATCGGGAAGCCGCACGGGGGAGTCGTGGATGGGCCCGTCCAGGCGCTTGTCCCAACGGGGGGCGCCGTCCAGCCCGAAAAGGTAGAGGCGGCCGGCCGTGGTCGCCACCGCCGCCGATCCGTCCTTGAGCAGGGTCGGAGCCGAGCGGACGCTGCCCTCGACGGGCCGGCTCCAGTCGGTGAGGGCCTCCAGATTGTCCTCGGAAATTACGGCGCTGGCCAGCGCCTCGACGCGAGCCGGCGGCGCCTCGGACGCGGAGGCCGGCACGGGACGGGACGAAGAGAAGCGACATTCCGGAATCGAGCCCAGGGAACTCAAACGCATACCAGCAGGCTAGGGCGGAAAGCTTACAGGAAGCTGAAAGCTACTGGCGGCCAGGAGGTGATCCTCCTCATGCCAGGCGCAGAGCCCGGCCAGCCCACAAGGGGGTCGGACCAGGGGGTGCGCGCGTTCTGATGCGGGTTCGGAAAAAATGCCGGGAGGCGGGAACTTCCGCCCGGCCCGGAGCATTATGCAGGTCGCGATGACATCGCCCGACTGCCAGAAGCTCGCGTCACGCCTGCTGGAAGCTGACCCGGAGGTCGAGCAGCACCTCCTGGGATGCGCTGATTGCCGGCGGCGTGCGGAATTCGCTCGCACGCTGGCCGAGAAATTGCGGCAGGCCGAGTATGAGCCTCCCCTCCCCCAGGGCCTGACGGGCCGCCTGGCGGCCCGGCTCGATGGGCTTCCTGTCCCGAGAAGACAGCCCAACCTTGCTGTGGCCGGCATTCTGGCGCTGGCTGCCGCCCTGGCGATCGTCTTCTTTCTCTGGGGCAGGCCCCGGGTCGACCCGCTGGTGGCCGACATGGTCCGCCACCACGAGGGTTGCTTTCACATCCAGAACACCTCTGCCAAAGCAGAGCAGTTCAACAAGTGGATGGCGGCTCACTCCGACCGGGAGCTTCCCCTCCCACCGAAGTGGCCGACCAGGCTGACCCCGGTCGACCGACGCGATTGCCCGCTGGCCGAGGGCGCCCGCGGGCCTCATCTGATGTACCTGGACGCGAATCAAGAGCAGGTCTCTCTCTACGTGCTGCCGCGCGCCGACCTGAAGGGGATCGCCAGCCAGTCGCAGAAGCCGATCGCCCACCGTTACGAGGGCTACAACGTGCTCGTCTGGGAGCGCGAGGGTTGGCTCTACGGCCTGGTAGCTCGCGAGAGTGAGCCCGAACTGCGGGGGTGGGTCGCGCTGCGAGGCGAGCTCCAGGCTCTGTTGGCGACCCGGGTGCCCGGGCAATTCCTCACAGTCGATGCCCAAAACCGAAACCATACGCGAGCGCTTCGACCGGGAAGCGCTGGTCCACGCCGAGGCGCTTTACCGCTTCGCCCGCCGCCTCTGTAAGGACGATTCCCAGGCTGAGGATCTGTTCCAGGAGGCCTATGAGCGGGCCTATCGCTTCTTTTATCAGTTTCGCGAGGGCTCGAACTGTAAGTCCTGGCTCTTCACCATCCTGCACAATCTGCACCGCCAGCGCCTGCGCTCTCGTTCCTCCCGCCAGGAGAACGTCTCCCTCGACGAGGCGAGCGAGTTCTTCCTGCACGATCGATTGCTCGAGCAGGAGAAGATTCTGGCCGACAACCCGGAGAAAGTCTTCTTTGACCGGTGCCCCTCGGCGGAGGTTCGGGCTGCCCTGGGCGAGCTGAGCGAGGAGCTGCGATCGGCCGTGCTGCTCTATGACGTGGAGGGCTTCAGCTACCAGGAGATCGCCGCCATCCTGGGGGTGCCCCTGGGCACGGTGCGCTCACGCATCAGCCGGGGTCGCACCTTTCTTCAGAAGAGGCTGTGGCAGGCCTTTCAGGGAGCCCCTCGTTGAGGCTGTCGCGTCAGTTCTCCCGGGTGCTCGATTGGACCAGGCTCGACCAGAGCTGGCGTGAGTCCGGGTTTGCCTTCAACCCTTCCTGAAGCCAGGTCTTTCGCTCGGAGCAGACCGCTCGGGCCTGGGCCACCTCGGCCTCGCCCAGGCTCAGCTGCTCGTGGGAGAGTCGGTCGGCCTCGACGTCCCATTCGGTCCTGCCGAGGGAATCGCCCAGTTCCCTGAACGACGCGGAGATCTGCTCGCGCTGCTCGGCGGCCTGGCTGGCGACTTCCCCGCCCATCTCTTGCAGAATCTGGCTGTTGACTCCCAGGTTGCTATTGAGGAGCATCATTTCTCCCAGGGTCTTGGACATCGCTGCGGCCACGGCGCGGTTGATGGAGAGGTAGTTGTCTCGCATCCGCTCGGCCTGGGTGCGCCGATAATTGACCTCCTCGCGCTGGAAGCTGTCGAGGCGATGCAGATCCACGTTGCGCTGCTGGTGGTTACCAATGGCTGCTTGCAGGGGCTCGAGGTCTCGGGTGGGGCCCCCCATCCGAGCGTCCTGCCGGGAGAGGCGGATGTGCTCATGGCAGCTGCGCCTCTCGACCGACTTTCTGGCCACGATCTGGGACTGCTGGCTGCGGGTGGACTCCACGATGCGGCGAGCCTGGGCGGAGTATTCCGCCAGAGACTGTTGCTGCCCCGAGCGGCCTTCCTTTGCCTGCTCCTTCCAGGAGCCGGCCTGGTTCGTGACCCCTCCGAGCAGCCCCATCCACTTCTGTGCAAGCGCCTTCAGGAAGCCGCGGCGAAGGACCCGCTCGGCCGGATCCACGACCCAGGAAGGAACGCGAGACTCGCTTCTGGCTCGGTTTGGCTCCGGGCGCGAACGGGGTGGCGGCGCGCTGGAGGGAGAGAGGCTCTCTTGCCCACGGATCGCCGGATCGGTCAAAGGAACCAAAGAACATGCCCTCCCGTCGCAGTCTCCCTTCAGGATAGCATCTGGCCGGGCGGGAGTGGTGACACCGGCATTACCATTCTGTTACAGCTCCCGGGCGATCGAGTTCACATTTGCCGAGCGTGGGCGCTCCCACAGTTCTTGTTTACCCGTTGTTCACACTTGTTCACAGATCAGTGCCTCCAGGTAGCCCGGAGGTAATCGCCGCGATCCAGGCTGGCTGCAAGACCCATCCTACCAGCGGAGGCATCCCATGGACGAGATGAATGAAACACTTTCCCTCACGGGCTTTCTTCCCGAGCGCGTCCGGCTGATCGAAGACCTGCTCCACAGCGAGTTGAACCTGACCCCGCCCACCCGATTCCAGCGACGACAGAAGCGGTCGACCCGATTCCGGCGATGGTCTGCCATGATGCTGTCTCCCATGGCGTTGTGGCAGCAGAGCTGAGAGCAGGCGATGTTCCTCCTCACGGCGGGGCTCGTGGCCAACCCGTGCCAGGCACCTCCGGCCCCCTGGAGCTCGGTGCGCCTGCGGCTACCCACCGCCGGTCCTCGGCGCGGGCCCTGCGTGACTGCAGGGCTCTTTGTCACTCCCCCGAAAAAGGCGGCCATGGCGCGGATCCTGGTGTTGGAGGACGACGAGTATCTGCGCGGCGTTCTGGCCAGGGTTCTGCAAGAGAGTGGCTACGAGGTGGAGACGGCCAGCCGCGGAGAGGAGGCCGTGGCCCGCGCCAGCGTGGCGGCCTTCGACCTGGTGGTGGCGGACGTCCGGATGGAGGGCATGGACGGCCTGGAGGCGCTGGCCCGGGTCAAGCAGCAGCAGCCGGATGTCAGCGGCCTGGTCGTCACCGGCTATGCCTCGGAGGCGGACTCCATCCGGGCCATCCGGCTGGGGGTGGGAGACTACCTCAAGAAACCCTTCGGGATCAGCGCCTTCCTCGATTCGGTGAGGAACGTGATCGGCCGGGGAAGCGAGCGCCGGGCCGCCCAGAGGCAGAAGGCGCTGGACCGACTGCTGCTGTGGGCGGCCGAGACCGTGGCCGGCTCGGCCGAGCTGAGCTCGGATGACTCGGCCCGCCTCGTGCCCACGGCCCGACGGGTCTTTCGGCTGGCCGAAGCCGCCGGCATGGAAGAGCAGGCGGCCCAGAATCTGCAGGTGGCCTGTCTGCTGTGGCTGGTGCGCCGCTCCTGTCCCGAGTTCAAGCTGCCCGATCTCGTGCTGCGAGCGCTGCCAGCCGAGGCGGAAGCCATCCTGGCCGGAATGGAGTCCGAGCAGGCTCCGGCCCGCCTGGCGCTGGCGGCGGCACTGGCCGAGCCCGGAGCCGACCGAAGCAGCCTCGACCCGGTCTGGCGCCAGGCGCTGGAGCGCCTGGAGGCACGCTCGGGGAACGGCGACGTGGCGCTACCGGCCCGCCGCCGCAGCCTGCTGGCTCTGGCCAGGGCGCTGTGGACCGCGGGCGATCAGGAGAGCTCGGCCAGCGCCTACACCGAAGTGCTCCAATCGCCCGGCACCAGTCGACATCACGGAGAGGCGCTGGTGGGCATGGCCCGCATCGCGGCCAGCCGGGGGCAGGCAGACCAGGCCCGCGAGGCGGCTCTGCAGGTGGCTCAGTCCGCCCCGCAACTGGGACCCTCGGCCTCCGCCCAGCTTCAGCTCGAGGCCGCCATGGTGCTGGCCCAGGTGGGCGCGAGCGAGGCGGTGCCCCTGCTGGAGCAGGCCAACAGACTGGCCGAAACGCTGTCGCTCGACTCGGTGGCGGCCCGGGCCCGGTTGGCCCTGGCCTGGCAGCGGCGCGAGGCCTACTCGAGCGAGCTGGAAACCAGCCTGGGGCGCCTGCTCCGAGCCGAGCACCTCGAGCTGTTGACCGAGCTCTCCCCCTGGCTGCCGGCCTACCTGCTGGGGCTCCCTCAAGCCCGGCCGGCGCTGGAGCAGCTGGCGCAGGCCTCGCCCCGCGTCCTGATGCGAGCCCTGCCAGCCCTGGCCCCCCCCGCCCGCGAGCGGGCCCTGGAGTTGCTCAAGCACAGCCCCGACCCGGGCGTCCAGGAGACGCTGGCGCGCCAGGGCGCGCGCGCCGCCCCCAAGAGCGATCTCAAGCCTCCCCTGACCCGCTTCTTCTCGCTGGGCGGTTTCGAGGTCTACAAGGGCGACGAGCGTCTGGACGAGCGCAGCTTCAAGAGTCAGAAAGTGCGTTACCTGCTGGCTCTGCTGGCGGCCAACGGCGACCGCTTCGTATCCGAGGACGTCGTGCTGGAGGCTTTCTGGCCCGAGGATCCGGCCCGCGGGCGGCGCAGCCTGAATGTCTCCACCTCGCTCTTGCGCACCTACCTCAAGCCCGCTGGCTGGCCGGGGGAGCTGAACTACGTGGTGCGTAGCTCGGCCGGGCTTCGGCTCAACCCGGACCTTCCTCGCTGGCATGACCTGGAGGAGTTGGAGAAAGCCCTGGATGCCGGCCAGGACCGCCGGGCCGTCGAGCTCTATCGCGGCACCTACCTGGAAGGCTGCTACATGGATTGGGCGCTGGCCATCCGCCACCGCCTCGAGCGCAGGCTCACGCAAGCGCTTCTGCGGCTGGCCCAGGCCCAGGTGAAGAGCAATCCGGCCGAGGCGGTGGAGCACGCCGAGCGGCTGCTGGAGCTCGATCCCTGCTCTCAAGACGGGTTTCTGGCCCTCATGGGAGCGCTTATGGCCCTGGGCAAGCCGGAGGAGGCGGTCCGCCAGTTCAAGCTGTGCGCCCAGCGACTGAGAGAAGAGCTGGCCATGGAGCCGTCCATCGCCCTGCTCGAAGCCCACCAGCGGGCCCTGCTCAGCCTTTCGTAGAATCACCTCCAGGTTATCGAGAAATTGAACCTCCGCATCGCAGCTTACGGGCTCTTGCAAGCAGCGCTCCTGGCGCTGATCTTCTGGCGCTCCCCGGCCCTGCAACCTGGCCTGGCGGTGGCTCTGCTGGCCGCCCTCGGCCTGGGGCTGCAACTGGCCAGCGTCCCCCTGCCCGGCTTCGGCTATTTCAACAGCGCCTTCGCGCCCCTCATGGCCCTGGCCTTGCTGCCCGGGGCTGGTCCCGGCCTGGCGGCGGCCGTCCTGTTGGGGGGAGTCTTGTTGCGCAGCCTGCTCTATTTCTCGACCCACCGGCCGAGGCGCACGGTCTGTGAAAGCCTGGCCGACCTCGTGCCCGCCAGCGCGGCCCTGGCCGTGGTCGCTCTGGCCGGCGAGGACACGCTCAAGAGCGCCGCCCTGGGCCTGTCCGTGTACATCCCCCTGGCTCTCCTGCTGCCCGGGATGCTGCTGCGCGAGTCGGGCGTGGTCGAAAGCGTGCCCTGGCTGCAGCATCGCAAGCTGACCGGGCTGCACGCGGTGAGCGTGGGCCTCCTGGGGCCGGTCCTGACCTACCTCACTCAGGCCAATCCGTGGTTCGGGCTGTGGCTTCTCCCCGTGCTGATCGAGATGCACCAGACCGCCCGCATCGACCTGGTGCGGCTCGAGCTGCTCGACCGCGAGCAGCTGCAGAGCCGCGAGCGCGAGTCGCAGGTGCAGCTGGTCCACACGCGCGTGGAGCTGGGCGAGACCTCCCGGGCGCTCGACATGGAGACGCAAGAGCGGCGCCTGCTGCAGCAGTTGACCTGCTCGCTGGCCGACAGCCCCGACCTGGAGAGTCTGCTCGGGGTCATCGTGCGGACCACCGTCAGGCTGGTTCCCTGCCAGAGCGTGGCCGTGTTTGTGGCCGACGGCGAGCGACTGGTTCCGGCGGCCCACCTGAGCCCTTTCGCCGAGCGCCTGGAAGCCGAAGCGCTGGCCCGCCTGGGCGAGCCCCTGGTGGAGCAGTGCTGGAGGTCGAGCTCGGTGGCGGTGGGCGCAGGTCAAAATCTCTTCCCCGGTGAGAAGAGCGCGGTCGCGCTGCCGATGCAGCGTGAGGCGGTTCTCTACGTGGGACGGCCGGCTCGAGATGAATTCGTGGGACTGGAGCGCCAGTATCTGCTGGCGATCGCGGGAGCGGGAGGGCTGGGCATCCAGTCCGCCCGCCGCTTTCAGGAACAGCAGCAGGCCCTGGAGCTCCACGCCCAGGCCCACGCCAGACTGGCCGTCTGGGTGGAGCGGCTTTCGTTCCTTTTGCAGAGCGCGCGCCACCTCTCCTCGGACCTGTCGCTGGATCAGATCGCCGACCGCCTGCAGGAGCTGCTGAGCGTGACGCTCCCCCACCAGGCCGGAGCCCTGCGGTTGGGGACCCGGCCCGCGCGCACCTGGCCCCCGGAGTTCTGGACTCCGGAGCGGACCGAGGCCTTGCAGGAGCTGAGCGAGGTGGTCGCGCGCAACGGCCTGCCCCTGCTGGTGGAGGACCCTTCGACCTTCCGGGGGCCATCGCTCGGCTCGGGGTTCATGGCCTGCCCGGTCGAGGGAGGGAGCGTCGTCCTGGTGGGGGCCTTCACGCGCGAGCAGATGGACGTGCTGGCGCTGCTGGCTTACCAGGCGGCGGCCGCGGTGGCGATCGCCACCCTGCACCAGGAGGTGGTTCACACCCAGGCGCAGCTGGTGCAGTCCTCCAAGCTGGCGGCGGTGGGC
This sequence comes from uncultured Burkholderiales bacterium, assembly GCA_964637145.1. Classification (GTDB taxonomy): domain Bacteria; phylum Vulcanimicrobiota; class Xenobia; order Xenobiales; family QWHO01; genus QWHO01. Next base: position 15,593 of record CAZWUN010000009.1, on the reverse strand, counting down.
CAGCTGGCCGCCGGGGTGGCCCACGAGCTGAACACGCCTCTGTGCGCCGAGCAACTGGCCATCGAAATGGCCCGGATGTATCTCGAGATGGGAAAGCACGAGGCCATCCTCGAGCAGTTGCAGACGGCCCAGGGCGCCAACGCCCGTGGTCGAGACATCATCGCCAAGCTGCTCTACTACTCGCGAGAGGGAGCCGCCGGCCAGGTGGAAGCGGACCTCAACGACGTGGTGCGCGACACGCTCGAGCTCTTGGGCAACCAGCTGAGGCTGGACGGGGTGCAGTTGGAGACGAAGCTGGCCCCCGAGCTGCCTCGCATCGCGATGAACTGCACCGAGATCCAGCAGGCGATCACCAACCTCTTGCTCAACGCGCGCGATGCGGTGCTGCTGCCCGAGGCGGCCTCGCGCCAGGTGCAGCTGTCCACCAGCGCGGACGAGAAAGAGCTCCGGGTTACCGTGACCGATGACGGGCCCGGGATGGACGAGGCCGTCCTGTCCAGGGCCTTCGAGCCGTTCTTCACCACCAAGGAGGTGGGCAAGGGGACCGGGCTCGGCCTCTCGGTCAGCCGGGAGATCGTGACGCGCCACGGCGGCGAGCTGAGCGCCGTCTCGGCCCCCGGGCAGGGCGCCCGCTTCACGCTCACCTTGCCGCTGAGGTAAGGTCTGCTGTCGCTCAAGTGAAGCGCACCGGTCCGATCAGGAATTGTGCGCGCAACGCTCAAGTGATTTTGTAACATTTCGTTCAAGTCTGTTCACAACTTGTGGCCTCCAGGTAGTCGAGAGGTAGGCGGCGGGTCCTATTCTGCGATCAACCACCAACTCGAAAGGGGCAAACAAAATGTTCTCGATGATCACCGCGCTGGTTCAAAATGTCGTCAGCGGAACCGCTTCCCAGAGCCCGATGGGAGGGAAGAACCCGGTCGGCAACCCGGCCGACACCATGCTCGAAATGCTGCACACGCTCAGCCAGCAGCTGGGGATGCCCATGGGCCAGGGCTGCCCGGGCCAGGGAGGAACTCCCTTCTCCCCCCTGCAGAACCCCGGCTTTGGTCAGTCCGGTTCGGTCGCCTTCGCCTACTCGAGCACCTCGGGTCAGCCCGCTCCAGCCGGAGGCAGCCAGCCCGCGCCGGCCAAGAGCGGCCAGCCAAAGCCCCAGGACGCGCCCAGGCCCGGCGGTCTCGGAGGCGGCCCGCTCGGCGGCATCCTCAACGGGGTCACGTCGGTCGCCAAGAACGTGCTGAGCGGCGGCAAGGTGCCGATCGGGGCCAGCGTCATGGTGGGCGTGCTCCAGAGCATCGTGGGCGCGGCCTGCACCGACCCGCAGCAGCGCGCGAACATCCAGAAGTGCCTCAAGGACGTGCAGGACGGCAAGCGGCTTCAGGAGGCCCTCGGCACGCTGTGCGACAAGGACAAGACCAAGCTCGCCGATACCATCGGCAGCTGCGGCTTCGAGATTCCCGAATGCCTGAACGAGTATGCCTCCGATCCCGAGAGGTCCGGAAATTCGGCGCGCCTTGACTGCGCGCTCAAGACCGTCGAGGAATCCGAGGCGGGGAGATACGGAGGCACCCTGGCGGGTCTGCTCACCGCCCCCCTGGAGCTCTTCCGCGGAGGAGGGCTGGGAATTTAGGAGTCCTGCTCGTCGGCGGCTTGGACAGGAAGTGGCCGCCTGCCTTCGCCGAGAGGCAGGCGGCCTGGTCTCTCGCCGGTCAGCCAGTCCCCAGAGCTGTGCTATAATCCGGTGGGAGGGCTGAGGGTGCGCGACTCGACGGGTCGGGGGTGGCGGGGGATCATCATTCCCACGGCGATGTTCGTGGCCATGTTCGTGCTGCTATTGTGCACGGTCCTCATCGCCACCGTCTCCTACAACCTCAGCCTGTCGCTGGGCTCGGTGGAGACGACCGAGTGCCGTTACCTCAGCTTCGGAGCGACCAACCTCTTGATCTCCGACCTGAACGCCGGGCTCGATGCCGGCACCTTCACGCGCGAGCGCCCCCGGCGGGTCACCGACCGGGGGCGCATCGTGGAAAGCTGGGTGGAGCCTCTGGCCGATGACCCCAGGACCATCCTGGTGGTGGCCCGCACCTATCGCAGCGGGGGCAAGCCCGAGGTGGTCAAGCGGCTGTCGAGCTTTCGAGAGCACACCCTGGCCCGGGTCTACACCAACGCCACCGACCAGGATGTATCTCGTCCCGACCCCATCTACTTCAGCGAGCTGTCGGAATCGGGCGCCTGGAGCGTCCTGCCGAACGTCCCGAAGATGCGCTACACGGACGCGGGAGTGCTGCAGGCGGTGCCCGGCGAGGTGGCCGGCTCCATCCCCTACATCACCGGCTCGCCGGATGGCTCGCTCTACGCCCTCTACGTGCCCGTGATGGACGGCTGGCAGGACAAGCCGACCCTGATCTTCATCCTTCCCATCAAGCAGGGGGAGCTGGCTCTCAGGACCATCGTCACCGGAGGCCGGCAGGGCATGACCATCGGGGACCTGCAGCCGATCCTCCAGGTTTTGATCGACTATGCCTCGGAGGTCACGCTCAGCAAGGGCGTCGTGCCTTTGAAGTACTCTCACGAAGACAACGCCTGGACCGCGCTGCCGCCCCTCCCGAACGTGCAGATCGTGGGCGGCAAGGCCCAGATCGAGCCGGGCAACTTTCACCTCAACGGAGTGGGCGGGCCTCCGGTGGCCTGGGACGGCGGAGAGGCCAGCGCCATCTACCTCAAGGGCCAGGACGCGATCCTCCAGCTCACCGAAGGAGCCGAAGGCTGGGAGGCCATCACGCCTCCCGGGGGGGACATCACGCTCCTGGCGGCCGACCACGGCGGAACGCTCTACACCCAGACTGCCAGCCTGCAGAGAGTCGGGATCGGCTACCTGCTGAACATCCTGCTGGGGAACCTGACCGGGATCTATGCCAACACGCCGACCTCGGCCCTGCACAAATACGAAGACGGCAAGTGGACCGCGATCCCGGACCCGCCGGCCAGGTTTTACAACGATGCTGGCCAGCTCGTCGACAGCCCTTACCCGGGCACCCGGGGTCCCACGCTGGGCGGCATGGTCGGAGGCGAGCCGGGCCAGGTCGTGGTGGTCAGCCGGCCCTCTCAATCCGGGCTGGTGGACACCCTCTACAAGTACAGCGACGGGGTCTGGGAAGCGGTGCCCTCTCCGCCCAACACCTACTACGACGGCACCGGTGCCCAAGTGAACGCTGGCGGCCTGCCCAAGCGATTGGAGCTGGGAGTCGGGCCGGAAGGGAATCTGATCGTTCGGATTCCCTCCGACCAGGGCTCGGACGCCATCTATATGGAGACCGACCAGGAGCGTGACTGGGAGCTTTTGCCGCCGGTTCACGGCGAGGGTGGACAGTTCGTGCAGACCCTGTCGCAGATGGCGGTCGGACAGAAGAAGGACGGCAGCGGCAGAGGGTCGTTCGTCGTGAAGGCGACCTACTTCTAATGCGCCGCCGAGGCTTCACCATGGTGGAGATGATGTTCGCCATCCTCATCTTCTCGATCGTCCTGTTGGGCTTGCTCGCGGTGCTCAGCTCCCTGTTGCGCCGCCAGGCGGAAGGGCGTGCCTACGAGCAGGTGAGCGTGGCCGCCAACTCTCTCTTCGGCCTGGCGGGGGAAGCGCTGGCCGAGGACTTCGACCGGCCTCTGGTTCCCGATGTGTTCCCGAGCGGACGCCAGAGCGTGCCCAACCTCGAGGGGATCACGTTCGAGCTGGTGGAGACCGCCGAGCGGGCCGACTTGAAACGAGTGGACCTCTCGCTCTACTGGAGGGACAGGCAGAACGTGGAGCACCACAAGTCGATGTCCACCCGGTTCTTGAAAGAGAAGTGATGACCTCGAGAACCTTCCCTGGCCGGGGCGCGACCCTCATCGAGGTGATGGTGGTGGGCTCGATCTTCTTCGCCCTCTTGCTGGCCATCTGGCTCATCTACGAGTCGACCGTGCGGGTCGAGCGGCTGATCACCCTCAAGAGCGACATCGATCGGACGCTCATGACGGCGGTGCGCCACGTCGACGCGACCCTGAGGTCCTCCCGGCTGGTGGAGCCGGCCGACTGGACCGATCCCAGGCCGGTGGAGAGCATCAAGCTAGAGCCGCTGAGCCTGGACGAAAACGGAGAGCCCCGGGTCACGGCCCAGGGCCTGCCCGAATGGGGGGAGCCGTTCAGCCTCTCGTTCGAGAACAGGGAGCTGGTGCGAATCGCCGAGCAGCGACGCTCACTGGGCAATCTTGGGGAAGGGGGCTCGGCACGGTTCATCCGCCGGAGCAAGACCAGACTCGAGATGGCGGTGGTGGTCGAAAAAGTGAGCCCGCGGGGCGAGAAGGGCTCGCGCGAGATGACCTTTCCGTTCCGGCTGTTCAACCAGTGAGCCCTCGTCCCCTGAGTTACCACGAGACCCACCTGTGGGCCCTGCAGCTGCAGGTCATGCTGGCCGCGGGGGTGCCTTTGCTGGCGGCTTTGAAGTCGATCGCCCGCAGTGAGCTGCCCGTGGTGGCCAGAACCTGCGAGCAGCTCGCGCAGAAGATCAGCGGGGGCCAGAGTCTTTCCCAGGCCATGCGCTCGATGAACCCGGTGTTCAGCCCCTTCGTCACCAACGTGGTGGTCGTCGGGGAGCAGTCGGGGAGCCTGATCGCCGTCCTGGAACGGGTCTGGGTGCGCTCTTCGCGGCGTGCGAAGATGGAGAGTGCCATCCTGGGAGCCATCGCCTACCCGATTTTCCTGGCGGCGGTCTCGATCGCCCTGGCGCTCTGCATGGCTTTCTACATGTTTCCCAAGCTGCTCCCGTTCCTGATCGGGCTGGGGGTGCCGCTGCCCTGGCCCACCCGGGCGCTGATCTGGTTCACCGAGAACTTTTCCTGGTTGCTTTTGATCCTCACCATCCTGGCGGCCTACTGCGGCCGGATGCTGGCCGCGGGCTCGGACCCTCGCGTGGCGTGGCTTCGCAACTGGCTGATCTACCGCTCGCCAGTCCTGGGAGCCTTGAACGTCGACCGGGTCTATGCCGAGACGCTGGACGACCTGTACCTGCTGGTGGCGGCCAACTGCGATCTCATGAAGGGCCTCAAGACGCTGCGGGTTCCCTGGCCCGACTTCGAGCGGCGGATCGCGCTCTGTATCGACATGGTGCGCTCGGGCACGGGCTTCAGCGAGGCGGCCCACTTGAGCGGGATGCTGCCGGACCGATTCGCGGTGCAGGTCAAGTCGGGGGAAGAGTCGGGGCGCCTGGCCCCGATGTTCAGGATGTTGTCCGACCAGCTGCACGAGTCGGTGAGCTTGAAGGCCGAGCAGATCGTGCAGTGCATGGAGCCGGCCATCCTGCTGGGGATGGGTCTGGTCACGGGCTTCGTGGTGGTGGCGACCTTCATGCCGCTTTACAGCATGGCCACGGCAGCCCTGTAGCAGGCTCTCAGGGGCAGGAACTGGTCTCTCTCGCGAGAAGCCCGCGGGCGCCATGAGAACAGCGACGTGCGGCTGATCCGAGTCTGCCTGGAGAACTACCAGGGGATCCGGTCGCTGGAGCTCGAGCTCGATCCGACCAGCGTTCTCTTCGGCGAGAACGGCTGCGGAAAGTCCAGCCTCTTTCGGGCGCTGGAGCTGGTTCTGAGCCCCGCCGCGCTGCCCGTGGAGGAGTTCTTTCGGGCCCAGGATCACCACCTCGATCCGGCTACGGGAGAGTCGACCGGCCGCATTCTGATCGAGCTGGAGTTTCAGGCCGACTCCGAGCCGTTTGGCGCCGTGGGGTCGGACGGCCGCTTTCGTTTCCAGGCCTGGTCCGAGCCGACCGGCTTTCGTTTCGTATCCGACCGCCTCGAGTCGTCCGACCCGAAACTGCTCGAGGACCTGCGGCGCCTGTGTCCGCTCATCCGGCTCCGGGGTGGTCTTTTGCGAGCCCCCCGATTGGGTCAGGATCGTCCGGTTGCCCGGGCCGTGGAAGCGGTGTTCTCCAGGTTGCTGGAGACCGACCAGGTCCCCCCGGACCTGGTGCGCAACGCTCTGGAGCGCCTCTCGGAGCGGCGCGGGCTGCTGGAGGGGCGTCCGGTTCCATTCTCCGTGCGTCAGAGGGTGGAAGCACCCATGGCCCATCCGGCCGACCTGGGCCAGTTGCTGCAGGGCTCGGGCTCGCGCAGCATGGCGCTGCTCTTGCTGTCGGCCTTCCTGCTCGAGGCCTCGGGCGGTCTGCAGCCTGGCGCGCAGCCCCTGCTGTTGTTCGAAGAGCCGGAGGCCGGCCTTCATCCTGTCGGGATCGCCACCATCTCGAGCTTGCTCGAGACCTTTCCATCGCCCAAGCTGATCTCCAGCACGTCGCCGGACTTTCTGGCCACGGTGCCTCTGGGCTCGCTGCGCCGGCTGGTGCGCAGGCCGGACGGCCGCGTGCGCGTCTTCAGCCCCCGCCCGGAAGACTTCGAACCCAGCGAGCTGCGAAGGGCCGGATACCACGTCCGCGTCCGGCGCGGATCGGCGCTCTTGATGAGGTGCTGGCTGCTGGTGGAGGGCGAGAGCGAGTTCTGGCTCTGCAACGAGGCAGCCCGGACCCTGGGATTCGATCTCTCGCAAGAAGCGGTGGCCTGCCTGGAGTTCGCCCAGGTGGGGCTGGTGCCGATGGTCAACCTGGCTCGCAGCCTGGGAATTCGCTGGTCCTTGCTGGCCGACGGAGACAAGGCGGGCCAGGGCTATACCCGGGAGGCACGCCGGTTGCCGGGCGGGGCGGTCTACCAGCTGGCCGAGAACGATCTGGAGCACTGCCTCTGGTCGCACGGCTATGAAGCGCTCTACCGCGAGGCGGCCGGAAATTCCGGCCTCAAGCCGAGCGCGGTGATCCAGGCCGCTGTCAAGCGTCGCACCAAGCCCCACATGGCCTTGTTGGTGGGAGAGGAGATGCGCCGCCGGGGCCCGGAAGGCGTGCCACCCGTGCTGGAGCGGATGCTGCAGGAGAGTGTTCGAGCCGCCCGCCGGGAAGACCCGTTCTCGGCCTGACCGCGAGGCGGCAGGCTTTCGGGGGCGGCGCGGGTCCGCAGAACTCGTCCGGTTTCAGGCTGGCCATCTGGCGGCGATGCTGAGCCAGCTTCCGCTCGGTCTCCTGGCGGCTCAGGCCGGGGGCTGACGGTCTCAGCCGGGCAGCTGGCGCGAGAGCGCGTGGATTTCTTGGAAGCTCGGGAACTTCATGCAGTCCCCTGGGAATCCTCACCACGACCAGGCGATACGCCCAAAAACCCGCTACGGCCCTGGCAAGTGCGTATACCGTAAAATATTCCCGCAGCCGCTGCGTTTCAACCCGGAACGGAACTGTCTTCTCCTCGGGAGCGGGGGATTGTGCTTGCTCTCCCGAAGGCTCTGCCAATGCTCGAGCCTTACATCTACATCGCCATGTTCGTTGGATTTCCGGCCGCCTGCATCACAGCGCTGAGCGCCTATCTCTGGGGCAAGCTGCTCGGCTCAGGGAAGGCCGCCATGATAGGGGCCTTGATGGGAGCCCTGATCGGAGTGCCGGCCTGGCTGTTCTTCGTAATCTTCGCTCTCACCGACGAAGGGTGGGCGTTCTTCCCGGTCCTGCTGGCGCCCTTCCTTCAAATCGGAGGCGGAACCGCCCTGCTGAGCGGGGTGGGAGCCACCACCGCGCGCTACCTTGACCCGGACAACACGGCCACCTTGATGGTCACGTCCGGAGCCCTGGCATTCGCCACCTCGATTCTGATCGCGCGGCACGTATTGGGCGCCCTGCAGCTCAGCGTGTCCTGGATCGGGTCGGTCTGAGGAAAGCTCAAGGTTTGGGACACGACGCGAGAGGATAGACTGTTGCCGTGCACCCCACGGAATACTTTGGCTCGACCACTGGAAGGCCCGAGCGAGGGACCCGGCCGGTCCCGTCGGACTGGCTACCCTGGGCTGAGGTGGAGCTCGAGCGGGGCCCGGTTCAGTTGCTCGACTTGCTCGGGGACCAACCCCTGCACAGGATCCGGTTGAAGCCCGGAGTCTACCAGGCCTGTTTGCGGGGCTATGACTACGCAGGGTTGCGCCTGGTGGCCGGGTTCAGACTGCTCCACTCAGAGGTTTCGCGCGCCGAACGCAAGCAAGGGGGCGAACTGCTCCCGATCGAGAGTGCCCAACTGGGAGTTACGGCCCCGAGCTGGAGCATCCGTCGCTGGAGTCTGGGCCACGGCTCGGAGATGCCATTCGGCCAGAGAGAGCGCTGCCTCTTCGTGCAGACGGGCCTGGGCGACGGGACCTACTCCCTGTATCACCTGGTCGCGGATGGCCGGTCGGTGGGGCTGGAGGCCGAGTTCCTTCTGCCCCACCTGGGCTACGCCGAGATGGAGCATCAGCCGAGAGCGCTGGCTTACTACGAACTGGAGCGGATCGTGCAGGATCTCCAGAATGAGCCTCAGCCGGGCGAACTTCCGGCCCAGAGAAAGTGGCAACTCGAGCTGCTCTTTCAGAAGGCGGCCGACGCTTTTCGGGCCAGGGACTACCAGCTGGTGGTCAGCTTGTTGACGAAGGCCTCGGCCGAGGAACTGGATCGCACCGCCCGCGCCCGGCTTGAGTACGCCCGGAAGAAACTGCTGGCCTGACTTCCTCGCTTGACCGGGCCAGGGAGCGTGCGTTTGGAAGCGGGTTCCGAACACAGTCCCGAGGCCGGTCTCCATGGCCAGGCGGCCTGGCCCGACCACGAGGGGCGGACCGCGCTCTGTATCGACATGTGCGCCCGGGCACGGGCTTCAGCGAGGCGGCAGGCTCCCTGCCTGGCTTGACTCCCCACCCCGAGTATGATAGTGCATAAGTTGTGAAGCGCACGACCATCGTCCTGGATTCGGCCTCCCTCGAGGCTGCCCATCAGCTTTCCGGTCGATTGCACGTTTCGATGTCGGAAGTGATCCGACGGGCTTTGCTTGACTATCGTGACAGGCTTGTGGGCGTAACCCCAGAGTTTCGCGACCAACGGGTCCAGGCTCTCCACCAACTCTTCGAATTGTTCGAAGGTCATGATGCGCGCGCCGAGATCCGCAAGCTGAGAGACGAGGCAGAGAGGTATTAGCCTCTATCACCTGGATACCAGTTTTCTGGTCCTGGCGCTCTCCGAGCCCGGTCCCCAGCGCATTCAGCTCTTGGAGCTCAGCCAGACACTGCAGCAGATTCAGATGTCTGGCCTGGCCTGGTATGAGTACTGTCGGGGGCCCCGAACTCCTCAACAACTGGCAGTAGCCCGAAGTTTTCTTACCCGTGACGGGATTGTCCCGATCACGGAAGAGGTCGCCTGGCTGGCCGCTCAGGTCTTTCGGAGCCTGGGCTCTCCCAGGACGCGGGCTGGAGACATCCTCATCGGGGTCACGGCGGTTCTCGCAGGCGCCCTGCTCTTGACGGGAAATCCGCGCGACTTTGCCGGCATTCCGAACCTGAGCCTCGGCTGAGGGCGGTAGTGGTCGCCTCGCCAGCAATCAGGCTGGTCAGGCGGGTCCGCCCCAGCGCAGCCAGGCTTTCGGGGGCGGGGCAGGCCCGCAGAACTCGTCCGGTTTCAAGCCGGCCCTCTGGCGGCGATGCCGAGCCAGCCTCCGCTCGGTCTCCTGGCGGCTGAGACCGGGGGGAACCACGCTCACGGTCTGCATCATGCCCACGCATTCGTGGGTGAGGATGTGGCAGTGCAGGACGTAGACTCCCTCGAAGTCGAGGAAGCGCGTGCGGAAGGTGATGCTGCCCGGAGTCCTGTCGGCGGCCATGGCGGGCAGGATGATGGTGTCGTGCCAGACCGGAGTGGCCAGGGGGACCCCGTTCTGCTCTGTGACCAGAAAGGGGTTCACGTGGATGTGGAAGGGGTGCTCGTAGGGCGTGGTGTTGAAGACGGTCCACTCCTCGACGGCGCCCAGCTCCACCAGCTGGTCGATGCGGTCGGGGTCGAATTTCTGGCCGTCGATCTCGAAGCCTGCGATGGGAAAGTCGGGCTGGGCAGGGACCACCTCGAAGGTCAACTGACGGCGGTTGGTCACCTCCTCGGGGGGGATGAAGCTCAAGAGAGACGAGACGGGAAGGCTGGTGGGGATGCCCATGTCGATCGGGGGGGCGTCCAGCACTTTCACCGTGGCCATGGGGAACGGTTGGGTGGGCCCGAAACCCTGGTCGTGAGAAAGGGACATCAGGGCGTAGCTCCCGGGCTGGCCGGCCCGGATGAGAAAGTCGGCCCGGTTGGCGTTTCCGAGCAAGATCTGGCTCAGCTCCACCGGTTGGGGGAAGTTGTTCCCATCGGCCGCGATCTGGAAGAGGGTGTGCTGCTCGAGGGCGAGCAGGATGAACGCGGCCACGCCGGCGTTGATGAATCGGACCCGCACCACCTCGCCGGGGAGCATCTCCAGGGTCGGATTGACCAGGCCGTTGAGGAGCGGGATCTGCTCCGTGTCGTTGAAGAAGGTGGCGAAGTCGAAGGGCGGCACCTGGCCCGAGCCGTCCCCCCGCAGCACCTGCTGGACCATCACGATGTCGCGGGCGGCGGCGATCTCGGGGACCTGGTCGATCTCCCCCTCGATGATGATGGCTCCGGCCATGCCCCCGAACATCTGCACGGCCACCGAGCCGTGATTGTGGGGGTGGTACCAGTAGGTGCCGGCGGGATGATTGCCGGGCAACTGGTAGCTGTAGTCGTGCACGGCCCCGGGGGCCAGGGTCAAGAGGACGTTGTCTCCCGGGTTCTCAGGGGTCACGTGGAATCCGTGGGTGTGCAGATTGGTGATGCTGGGATTCTGGGGCGGCAGGTTGGGATTGGCCGGAGCCGGCTGGTTGGAGACGGGCAGCTCGTTGCGGAAGCGCACGTTGAGGAGCTCGCCCTGGCGCAGCCTCAGGGTGGGTGCGGGGATCATGCCGTTGTAGGTGCTGGTCAGCAGGCTCCGACCGGCGACGGTGTTGGGGGTGTTGGCGGCCACCAGCTCGGTGGCCAGAACCCCGTCGCGGGAGCGGAGGACGGGTGGCTGGGGGAAGGGGTTGACCTCCGGAAGAGGGGTGACGGGCAGCACCGGGCTCAAGGTGGAGCTGCCGCAGCCGGCGGCCACACCCAGGGCTCCGCCCAGAGTCATCTGCAGAAGCTGGCGACGCGTCATGGACATGGGCAGCGGCTTCGTCCCTCGCGCGGGTGAGACCTGGAACTCGACGCGGGCCTGCTCCGGTCGCCCGGAAGGGCAATACGACTTCAGCATCGCGGGGAAGCCAGCTCTCGGTCGGCTCTGTCAGGGATAGCTCAAGCGATAGCCGAGCAGCTTGCCAAGCCAGGCCAGAGCGCCCACCAGCACGGTCTGCAGCCCGACCGGAAGACCCTCCGGATAACTCTCGGGCTGAAGCCCCTGGATCATGACGGCAGCGTGCAGGGGGTTGCGCGGCAGGCCCTGGCTGTTGACCTTGCGGTCGCGCGCCAGGGCCCCCAGGCTGCGAAAAATGGTCTCCACGCGCTGCATGGCCTCCACCGCGGGCTGGGGGGAGTGGATGGTCTGGATGAAGTGAAGCTCCTGGCTGCCGGTATTCCAGGGATGGATGTGGGGCACTCCCGCCGGCAGCTCCACGGTCTGGCCGGCCGCCACGGGCAAGATCTCGCGGCCGAGCCGGTAGCTGCCCTCTCCGGACAGGACCTCGAAGGTCTCTCTCAAGCGAGGATGAAAGTGGGCAATCATCTCGCGCGCGCCACCGGGCTGCACCCAGTACTCGATCCGCAGCCGGGTCCCGGGCGGGGCTTCCAGGTCGTGATGAAAACAGAGCTTCATCCCCAGAACTGGGTTCTCGATCAGTTCCATGCCCGGGCGCTTCGCCCCGGGCCACTTTCTCCCCTCGGCTGATGCAAATCATCGCTCCCGGGGCCGAGGGTGAGTAGGCTTCTTTCGTGAGCCTGGAAGCGATCTACGAGGAGCTGCGGAAGGTGGAGGCGCGGGTTTCGACCTTTGTTTGCGAGCACGCCGGCCTGCTCACTCGCGTGCACCCGAGCTATCGCGCCAGCGCCGAGAACCTGCTGGTCTATGTGGGGCTGCGCCAGCTCGATCTGAGGGACCTGCAGCAGAAGCTGAGCGAGTGGGGCCTGTCCTCGTTGGGTCGCTGCGAGGGCCACGTGCGCTCGAGCCTGAGCGAGCTGCACGCCCGGCTGGAGGATGCCCTGCACCTGACAAGAGCCCCGGTCGGATCGAACCAGGGCGCCGTGTCGCGCGTTCAGGCCAGGCGGCTGTTGCGCCAGCACACCCAGGCGCTGCTGGGTGAGCACCCCCCGGAGCGCCATGTTCTCATCATGGTGACGGCTCCGGACGAGCCTCCTACCGAGGAGGAGTGCGCCGCGCTCCTTGAGTCCGGCCTGAACGTGCTGCGCATCAACACCGCCCACGGCTCGCTGCAAGAGTGGCAGGAGACGGCGGCCCGGATCCGCCAGGTGGCCGCCCGCCTGGCCCGCAAGATCTGGGTGGAGGTCGACCTGCAGGGCCCCAAGGTGCGCACTGCCGCCATCGAGCCAGGGCCAGCCGTGATGCGCTTTCGACCGCCCAAGGACCCGCTCGGCCGGGTGACCTGCGCTCTGCGCGTGCCCATCGTGGGCGCCTCCGAGAGCGAGCTCGAGCTTGGCCAGCCGGCCCTGCGAGTGCCCGACTCCTGGGTGAGGAAGATGCGTCGCGAGGACGAGATCGCCACCCGCGACAGTCGCGACCGGCCCCGGGTCTTTCGCATCAGCGAGGTGGCCCGTCGCTGCGCGGTCGGCGAGCTCGAGCGGACCTGCTACCTCACGCCGGACTGCGAGCTGGTCTGGCGCCGGGACGGGGAGGTGCTCGGTCGCTGCCACCCCCACGGCATCGAGCCGCTGGAGGGCTTCCTGACGCTGAGCCCCGGGGACGAAGTGCACCTGCTGCTGGACGGCAGCCAGGGTCAGCCGGGCATGCGCAATCCGCTGGATGCGCGCTCCTGGTCGATCGTGCCGCGCCTGGGCCTGCTGCTGGGGGAGTGCTCGCTGACGCTGGCCCCCCGACAGCGGGTTCTGATCGACGACGGCCAGGTGGAGGTGGTGGTGGACTCCGTGGAGGGCGACCTGGTGCGAGCCCGGGTCAGCAAGGCGGCCCGGACCAACGTGAAGATCCGGGCCGAGAAGGGGGTCAACTTCCCGGATAGCGTGGTCAGCGGCCCTGCCCTCTCCTCCGGCGACCGGGAGATCTTGCCCGAGGTGATCCGGTTCGCCGACGTCCTGGGCCTCTCGTTCGTTCGCACCGCCGCCGACGTGCGCAGGGCCCGCGAGGAGATCGAGCGAGCCGCCGGGGGCGGGGCGATGCCGGGAATCGTGGTCAAGATTGAGACGGCCCAGGCCCTGAGCAGCCTGCCCGAGGTCTTGCTGGAAGCGCTGGTGCAGTTTCCGGTTGGCATCATGATCGCCCGGGGCGACCTGGCGGCAGAAGTTGGCTTCGAGAGGCTGGCCGAGGTCCAGCAAGAGATCCTCTGGTTCGCCGAGGCCGCCCACCTGCCGGTCATCTGGGCCACCCAGGTGCTGGATACGCTGGCCCGCACGGGTATCCCCTCGCGGGCCGAGGTGACGGACGCCTCGATGTCGGTGCAGGCGGAGTGCGTGATGCTCAACAAGGGACCTTTCGTGGCCGAGGCCTGCCGCACTCTGGACGCCATCTTGCACAGCATGGAGGCTCACCAGTACAAGAAGCTGAGTCTGTATCGGCCGCTCAAGATCTCGACGCTCCCTCTGGCTCAGGAGAGCGCGGTCTGAAGGATGCCGATGGTTCGCCTGCCTCCGGGCAGGCCAGCCAGGCCGCCTGGCAGAGGGCGAGCGAGGCCCAGAACCAGCCCAACCGTGGCGCATCGCGGGTAACCAGATGAGCGAGCATGAGGATGGCGGCCAGGACCACCAGGCGCACCTCCGGCCGGCTCCAGTCGGGGCGTGTCACCGAATTCGGCCCTCCCACCAGGACGAGGGTCGCGCCGAACCAGACGACTCCCCCCACGCAGAGGAGGAAGAGAAATCCGCTGTGAGGGCCAAGAGGCGTCTGGAAAGCCTCCTCAATCTCGGCCTCCGAGGGGCTCAGGGGCGCGTAGGCTTGCTCCAAGAGCTGGCGAGATTTGTACTCCTGGGCCCGCCGAGAAGCGGACGGCCAGCCAAGGCCGACCAGCTTCTCCCACCAGCTCGCGTTCCAGTAGGCTCGGACGTAGGGTTCGTGCGCCACAGCCCGGTACAGGCTGGGGGTGCTCAAGTCGATGCGGGTCGGCAAAACCAGATGCTCGCGCGTGAGACACCCCGCCAGGACGGCCACGAGCAACCCTCCGGCGGCCAGCCGCCAGAGCCGACCCGAAAGGCCGGCCCCGGACCGCAGGCCGCCCAGCCAGGAAAGCAAGCAAAAGGTCAGGAGCGAGTCTCTCCCTCGGGTGAGGATCGAAAGGCAGACCAGCACGGTCAAGGCCACGAGCTCCAGGCGGGTCACTGGCCCTCGGGCCAGAGCCAGGGCCGCAACCAGGCTCACGAAGAACAAATAGGAAGCCAGCTTGTTCCCTCCGCCAGAGAAGAGGGCAAGGCGCATCGTGAGCCCGCTCGAGCTGTCCTCGTAGCCGGCCACGTACTGAAAGAGCGGGACGCCCGCCAGCCCGGCGAGCAGGAGGAGCGAGGTGAGCGCCAACCACCAGCGCAGGACCAGGCGGCAGAAAGGGCCCGTGCCAAGGTCTCTGGCGACCAGGAAGACGGTCAGATAAATCAGATAGTAATAGAGCTGAGCGAGCCACACCTTCCGCTCCGGATGCACCAGCAGCAGGAACCCGATCACACCCAGATAGACGAGGGAGGCGCGCCGTGCGGCCGGCGGTAGTTGGTGGAGCAATCCCGCCCTGGCGATGGCGAGCAGGGCCAGGAGCAAAGGAGGAGCAGCCACCAGGGAGGTCAGGACCCCGATCTGCAACAAAGCCAGGCTGAGCGCCAGCAGGTGGGCCGGACTCAAGATTCGCAGTGCCAGACGCGCCGGCGCACAAATCCAGTGTAGCTTGCGATCAAGCGGGCCACCTTGCGAGAAACGTCCAGCGCCGCATAATCGGGAGGCTGGCGGGCGCGAAAACCAGCTGACGCCTGGTCCGTGGCAACCTGAACTGCAATCAAGACCTCGTCGAGCACCAGCCCGGCCATCAAGATGGCGGTCTCGTCCATCCCCTCGGGGCGCTCGTGGGCATCACGCAGCGTGACCCCGGGAAAGCCGAGAAGGGCGGCCTCCTCGGTCAGGGTTCCGGAGTCGGAGAGCACGCAGAAAGACTCCAATTGCAGCTTGACGTAATCAAAAAAGCCCGGAGGCTCGAGGAAGGTGACGCCGGATTGCTGCAGACGCTCGGGACCCAGTCGCGCCCGGGTGCGGGGGTGAAGAGAGAAGATGACCCTCTTGTCAAATCGAACGGCCAGGGTGGAAACGATTCTGAGCAGTCGCTCGAGCCGATCAGGCGGATCGACGTTCTCTTCCCGGTGAGCCGAGACCACGAAGAAGGCGCCCCTCTCCAGACCAAGCCGGGCCAGCACCTCCGAGCTCTGGATGGAGGGAGCGTAAGCCTGGAGAACTTCGGCCATGGGCGAGCCGGTCTTGATAATCCGCTCCGGTGGCAGACCCTC
>CAZWUN010000008.1:19716-39328 GCA_964637145.1 uncultured Burkholderiales bacterium | reverse complement strand
CCCCGAGAAGGCGGCTCGCGATAGCTAAGCGGGTGGCCATCCTGTCGGCCTCGGTGGGGGCCGGGCACATGCGGGCGGCTCAGGCCCTCGAGCGCCTGGGCCGCGATGCGCCTCTGAAGGTGCGCAGCCTGGACGTGCTCGAGCTCTTTCCGCGCCCCTTTCAGGCGCTCTACAAGGACGCCTACCTGGAGATGGTGGGCAAGGCTCCGGTGTTGTTCGAGTGGATCTACGAGCTGACCGACCGCCCCTTTGCTGCCGACATCCTGCGTACCGCCTTCGAGGAGGCGAGCGCCATCAAGTTCTTCGCCGAGATGGAGGAGTACAAGCCGGATCTGGTGCTGTGCACCCACTTCCTGCCTTCCACCCTGCTGGCGCTGAGGCGGCGCAAGAAGCTCTTTTCGGGCAAGATCTTCACGGTGGTGACCGATTTCGACGTGCACGGCATGTGGCTGGCCACCCCTTCGGACCACACTTTCGTGGCCGTGGAGGAGGCGCGGGCCTACCTGGCCTCCTTCGGGATCGATCCGGCCAGCATTACGGTCAGTGGCATTCCCACCGATCCGGTCTTCGCCCAGAGCAAGGACCGCTCCGAGTTGGCAGTCCGGCACGGGTTGCGCTCTGACCTGCCCACCCTGCTGATCTCCTCGGGAGGGTTCGGGGTGACCAACGTGACCGAGATTCTGGACGCCCTGGCCGGTCTGGCCACGCCCGTGCAGGTCATCACCGCCTGCGGCCGCAACCAGGCTTTGAAGGCCGACCTGGATGCCTACGCGGCCCGCCATCCCGAGCGCCACCTGCACGTGTTGGGGTTCACCGACGCGATGGACGAGTTCATGGAGCTGGCCGACCTGATGGTGGGCAAGCCGGGCGGGCTGACCACCTGGGAGTCGTTCCAGAAAGGGCTGGCCTGGGTGGTGGTCAACCCGATCCCGGGCCAGGAAGAGCGCAATACCTACCACCTGCTCGAGGAAGGGGTGGGGATCTGGTGCTACGAGCCACGCACCCTGGCCTTCAAACTCGAGCAACTCCTGCGCGACCCCGAGCGGCTGGCGGCCATGCAGGCTGCGGCTCGGCGCCTGGCGCGGCCTGATGCCGGTCACGTGATCTGGGAGAAAGCCTTCGAAGCGCTCGAACTGGAGGGCGGGGGACAATCGCTCTCGGGCACGAAGGCCTCTGCATGCGCCTCCTCACCTCCCTGACCCTGGCCGTGCTGATCCTGGTCGGCTCTCTGCGAGCCGAGGAGCCGGCCCTGGGAGCCCGGCTGGTGGTCTACAATCCGTCCAGCGGTCCGGTGCGCTTCATCTTGCGCGTCGAGAACCTCTCGGGTGTGCCCCAGACGGTCAGCCAGCCCACCTCCCAGTCGCACGACTTCGCCGTCACGAAAGACGGCCGCGAGGTGTGGCGCTGGTCGGCCGACAAGTTCTTCCTGCAGACCGTCACCGAGCGAGTCTTCCCGCCCGGCCAGACCACCGCCTTCGAGGGTGAATGGGAGCGCACCGATCAGACCGGCAAGAAGGCTCCCACGGGTACCTACCAGGTGGAAGCCTGGCTGCCGGGCACCAACCTGAGGACCAGTCGCAAGTTCAGCTTGTGAACTTTGTGTAAACCCACTAGACTGCTCGCTTCAAAGTCAGGAGAGGCTATCAAGACCAACAGGACGTTCCCGTCCGGAAAGCTTGGTAGCCCGTGGAGCAGGCCTTTCGCGCCCTCGGTCAGGGTCCTCGGTTCCTGACCTCTCATCGTCCACCGGTTCCCAAGCTGCGCGACCCCATCAGCGCCCCCCTCGACAGCGTGACCCTGGCCCGCTCGCCCGGCGGGATGGTGGGCTCGGGACGCGACGAGTTCTGGTCCCAGGGCCTGCCCAACCTGGCGCTGCTCAACCAGGCGGCTCTGGCGGTAACGGCCCGCAACCTGGCCAGCCTGACCTGGGACTGGCTCAAGCGCGCCTTCCCCGAGAGCGCCGACTCGGACGAGCTGTTGCTGGAGGCCCTCCTGACCACCCTGCGGGAGTTCAGTCCCCACAGCGTGTCCCACTCGCAGCGGGTGGCCCGGCTGGCCGGAGGGCTGGCCGAGGAGCTGGGCCTGTCGCGCCAGGAGCTGGAGCTGGCGGCGAGCTACCGCGAGGTGGGCCTGCTGGGGGTCGAGCTGGCTGCCCTGGGCGAGGACGGTCGCGAGGAGCTGATCCTGGCGGGGCGCATTCACGATGTGGGCAAGCTGCACATCCCTCCTGGAATTCTCAGCAAGGCGGGTCCGCTGACCGAGGAGGAGTTCGCGGTCGTGCGCCTGCACCCTCAGATCGGCGAATGCATGCTGGGGCGCTTCGAGTCGCTGCGCCCGCTGCTTCCAGCCGTGCGAGGCCACCACGAGCGCTGGGACGGAGGGGGCTACCCGGACGCTCTGGCGGCAGAGGAGATCCCGCTTTCGGCCCGGCTCTTGTGCCTGGCCGACTCTTATGATGCGATGACGGGCCGCAGGCCCTACCGCGAGCCCTTCAGCACGGCCGAGGCGCTGCACGAGATCGTGCTGCAGTCGGGCAAGCAGTTCGACCCGCAGCTGAGCGGGCTCTTCGTGCGCATGGTGGCCCGCTCGAATACCTGAGCCCACCGCGTCGCTGACCTGGTCAGAACGGGGCTGGCTTCCCGCAGAGGCAAGTTCTCCAGTGCATGGGCAGAGCCCGCCCGCATGCGCAGTTGTAGACTCGCAATCGCGCGTCCTCGAACAGGGCCACGCGCAGCTGGCCTGGATTCCAGAGTGCAGCCAGAGCCCGCCCGTCGACGACACAGGCGATGGCCTCACGTTGCACGCCATCGGGAGGCAGGTCGAGTGCGGGGTTCTGGACGGCAGGATAGGCTTCCAGGACTCGCAGGTCACGACCCAAGGATGCTTCTCCGCTCCCCTTGATGAATCGGAAAGCCGGATCCGGGCTTTCGCCGTCGGGCCCCGGGGGCGTCAGGGTCAGCTGGAGACTCTGGCACCAGGTCACGTGGGGATTCTCCTCAGGAAAGGTTTCCTCCGTGCCGAAACACTCTCTCCATACCGGCCAGTTGTGGCCAGTCCTCAGGAGCTTGGGATGGCCGGCCGGACCCGCGACCTCGATGACCTGCTCCGCCAGGCGAGCTCCAGAGCCTTGCGGCTGCGGGCAGTAGCGCGCTTGGAAGAACCCTTCGGGGTAGGCGGGGAGTTTGCGGTAGCTCTCCCCATCCAACTCGTAGACGCTCTCGGAACGGAAGCGCCGGTTGGTAGCGTCGAACTCCCGCGCAAAGAGCAGCCACCTTTGGCCCAGGCAGGCCACCCGGTTGACCAGGCCAACGAGGGTGGGACCGGGCAGGGTTCTCCACGCGTTCTGGCCGACGTCCCAATCGTGCAGACCTTCCGGGGACCAGGCCAGGATACGCTCCTGGCTCAGCGCGCAGACAACCACTGTGCGCCGTGCCGGGGGGGGGAGGAGTGAGGTCTCGGACTGGCCCTTCAAGTCATGGGAGCGAAAGGCGAAGGTGACTGAATCGTCTGACTCGTCTTGCTCCAGGGAATAGAAGCGCTCTCCCAGCACGAACGCGGAGACTGGCTGATTCGTCATCGGCACGTTGAACTCGATGGTGGGGGCCACTGTAGGAAGGCGAATCGAGCCTAAATCTCGAGTCCGGGGACGAGCTTGCGCGGGGGAACCCAGCAGCTTGCGAAGAAAATTCATGGTTCATAAGCTTCTCTCGATCGCCGTCACCCGCCTGCCGGCGTCTTGCCGCGGAGGCGTGGGCCGGGCTTCACGAAAGGCGGCAGGGCATCGAGGTGGAGCGGTTTGAGTGAGCCCTGCGAGCGGAAAATGAGCTGCTCGCCCCCGCTCGGTCCGGCCAGGGACCCCTGCACACTCGACCGAACTCAAGTCCGATGATCGATTCCTGGCGTCGCTGGTTACGCGATCTGCGCCACCGCAGCGGGCTGACCTACCTGGACATCTCCTGGCACCTCAGCCGCCAGGATCGGCGCCTGCGCCCGGCCATGCTCGATTTTTACGGCCAGTTCGTGCGCCCCGGGGATCTCTGTTTTGACGTGGGCGCCAGCGTGGGCAGCCGCACCGCCGTGTTCCTCGAGCTGGGCGCCCGGGTGGTGGCCCTGGAGCCAGAAGAGCGCTGTGTGGCCGTTCTCCGGCGTCGGTTCCGCGGTCGTCCGGTGGAGATCGTTGCGGGCGCGGCCGGCAGCCAGTCCGGCAGCGAGCTTTCTATCTTTGCCCGGACGCGCCCGGCATCTCCACCCTTTCCACCACCTTTCGAGACGAGAACCCTCACCGCGCCTTGAACGGCTTTCGCTGGCTCCCCGCAAGGGAGGTGAGGACCGTGACCCTGGCCGAGCTGATCCAGACCCACGGTGTTCCGGCCTTCGTGAAGATCGACGTGGAGGGCTATGAGCTCGAGGTCCTGCGGGGCCTCTCCCGGCCGCTGCCCGCTTTGAGCTACGAGTTTCATCGCGAGTTCATCCCTCAGGCGCGCCAGTGCGCCTGGCTGAGCTGGGCCCGGTCGAGCTCAATTACTCCGATGGCCAGAGCGTGGCCTGGCAGTATCCCGAATGGATGGCCCCCGGGGCGCTGCTCGCTCGTCTCGAGGCCGACGGATTCGGGGTCGGAGACATCTATGCCCGGACTCCGAACTTCTTTCCTTCCTGATCCGGCTGCCTGAGCTGGACGGAGCCGGGTACGCAAGCTCACTCACGCAGCCACCGGCGAGGTTTGGGTCTTCCAGGAGCAGGTCGGCTGACTTGTCTCTTCCGGCGCTAGAGCCGGCCCGACCAGGGCCGCCGATCTTGAACGCATTCTCATCATGGTCGCTGCTTCTCGCCGCCAGCACCCGTTGAAGGAACAAGTTTCAAGAGCAGGAATCGACTTTTAGAAGGGGGGAGTCAAAGTGGGCGTACTTGCAGACTGGCAGTTCCAGGAGCTTTGCCGAGCTGGCGAGCGGGCAGACCAGTTGCTGGGACGCGACCAGGGAGGCCCGAGCGAGCAGGCCTATCGGCGGATACTGCAGCGTATGCTTTCGGCCCGGGCCGTGGATACTTATCTTCTTGCCAAGCTGACCCTGGGGATCATCATGTGCCGCCTGCTCGCTGGGGACATGCCCACCGCACACCAGATCTGGCTGGGCAGGGCCCCGGGGAAAGATGGTGACTTTCTCAGGCTGGGTGTTCAGGAAATGGAAAGCGGCGTTTGCTCCGTGCAAGACACTCTGATTTATCAGATGGTTGGTGCCTTCTTCCACGCCTGTAACCCCGACCTCAAGGTGGCCCGAGAGAGCGTCAACCAGATCATGAGCGGCGTGTACGAAGCCTCGGCTCAGCACATGCCGGATGTGCGGGACGGAGTGCTCGGGCACTGGAAATACTGCCTGCTGCGCATCTACGATGACGAACCGGCTCCGCCCGATTTAACCGAGGAAGTGGACCAGGCTTACCGGCGGTCAGGTCACGAGGGAACCCTTGTGCCGAAGTTTGCCGTCATCTGTCCTTCCCCCTGGGTTCCCCACGAGGGCGAAACGATCATCGAGCCAAAGGTGGCGGCTCCCGTGGGAGCTGGCAAGGTCCTGGCCCGGGCAGCGGTCATTCTGGCCATCATCTGTTCACTGCTCATTGGCCAGCAACTGCTCCCGAGATCTCCGGCCTCCGTGACCAGCGAGCCCCTTAGTTTTGCAGCCTGGGGATCTCGCGTCGAGGCCAAGGTTCTGGAAGGTCCCGACGGGACTGGGAGGTACGTAATCACGGCGAAAACTCGGGACGCGCCGGCTTTCCAGCCGCGCTTCACCGGAGTGCTGACTCGCGAGCAGGTCAAAGAGCTCGGCCAGTATCTTGAAGCCCACGTAGGCACGGGCTCTCCGGAGCCGAGCGAAAGTTTCCAATTCTACAGCCTTCGATTTGGGCGGACGAACGACCAGGGGCAGCAGGCTCGCCAAGCGCTCGGCTCCACGCTCGAGAATGCTCCCTTCATCGGCCACGATGTGGTCCGCGCTTTTGAGGCGACCGATGCCCTCAGATGATCTCGGATGCCCGACCTGTGATTCCCTGCGGTTGATTGAGGGTCAGAGCTTGGCCCCCGCCAATCATGAACCCGGCCGGTAGAACGAGAGAGCCGTCTCCCCATAGCGCCGGCGGCGCTCCAACCTGAGCCCACCGAGCTCGTCGGGGTAGGCGTCCTTGTGGTGATGCTCCACCACCACCAGGCCTTCGCTCTTGAGCAGGGGTCCCAACAAGGCCACGGTGGCCGGCCCGTCCGGCGAGCCGTAGGGCGGGTCGGCCAGAATCAGGTCATAGGGACCCTCCAGCACCGCCAGGGCCTGGGGCAGACGTCCCGTGGCCACCCGGCCCAGGGAGCGCAGCTTGACCGCATGGGGGCGATCCTGCTCCACGAAGTCCACCCGGGCCGCGCCTCCCGCCAGGGCGTCGGCGCCCAGCGCTCCCGTGCCGGCGAAGAGGTCGGCCACCACGGCTCCGGGATAGATGTCCTGCAAGATGGCTCGCAAGGCCTCTCGCACCTTGCCGGTGGTAGGCCGCACCACAGCGCGCTTCAATGCACCAGCTCGGAGGCTTTCACCTTGCGCTGCACCAGCGACTCGCGCAGGGCCGGGTGGCCGGTCAGCTCCGGGTCTCGCGCCAGCAAGGCCCGCACCGCCTCACGCACCAGCTCGAGCAACTCCTGATCGCGCAGCAGATCGGCCACCTTCAGCTCGGGGAAGCCCGACTGGCGAAAGCCGTAGAAGTCGCCGGGGCCACGGATCTGCAGGTCTTCCTCGGCCACCTCGAAACCGTCCGCCAGGCGGGCGATGGAACGCAGGCGGCGCTGGCCCTCCTCGGAGTTGGCGTCGCCCATGAAGATGCAGCGCGAGGCGTGCTCTCCACGGCCCACCCGGCCGCGCAGCTGGTGGAGCTGGGCCAGGCCGAAACGATTGGCATCCTGCACCAGCATCACGGTGGCGTTGGGCACGTCCACCCCCACCTCGATGACGGTGGTGGAGATCAGGATCTGGTGCTGCCCGGCCCGGAAGCGCTCCATCACGGCGTCCTTCTCGGCCGCCTTCATGCGCCCGTGCAGCAGGCCCACCGAGAGCTCGGGGAAGACCTCGCGCTGCAGCACCGAGGCCTCCTCCACGGCGGCCGTGGCCTCCAGGTTCTCGCTCTCCTCCACCAGCGGGCAGATGATGTAAGCCTGGCGTCCTGCTCGAATCTCGCGCCGGATATCCTCGTAGACTCGCTTGCGCTCGGAGAAAGGCACCGATTCGGAGTGGATGGGCTGGCGCCCGGGGGGCATCTCGTCCAGGCGCGAGACCTCCAGGTCGCCGTAGAGCGTGAGGGCCAGCGTGCGGGGAATGGGGGTGGCGGTCATCACCAGGAGATCGGGATTGAGCCCCTTCTGCTTGAGCACGGTGCGCTGCATGACGCCGAACTTGTGCTGCTCGTCCACCACCACCATGCCCAGGGCCTTGAAGTCGACCCCCTCCTGGATCAGGGCGTGCGTGCCCACGGCCACGTCCAGCGAGCCGTCCTTGAGGGCCTCGTAGACGGCTTGCTTCTCGCGCTTTTTCATGCTGCCCGAGAGCCGCCCCACCTGGATCCCGGCCGGACCCATCAGCTCTACGAACTTGCGATAGTGCTGGTCGGCCAGGATCTCGGTGGGGGCCATCACGGCCGCCTGGTAGCCGTTCTTGTAGGCTACCCAGGCGGCGTAGGCGGCCACCGCCGTCTTGCCCGAGCCCACGTCGCCCTGCAGCAGGCGGTTCATGGGAGCCTCGCGCTGCAGGTCCTTCCACAGCTCGTCCATGGTGCGCCGCTGGGCCCCCGTGGGGGCAAAAGGCAGCAGGCTTTCGAATTCGGCCCGGTCGCCCTGGCGATAGAAGGTCTGGCGCGGATCGCGATCGCGTTCCTGGCGTTGCAGCCCCACTTCGACCTGGAGCAGGAAGAGCTCCTCGAAGGCCAGCCGCAGGCGGGCCCGCTCGCGCAGATCGTAGTTGCGCGGCCAGTGGTATTCGGTGACGGCCTCGGAGCGGGCCATGAAGCCGTGGCGCGCCACCACCTCGGCCGGCAGGAGCTCGGGGAGGAGGCGAGCATAGGTGGGCACCACCCGCCACATCAGCTGGCGCCACCACTTCTGGCTCAGGGTGCCGGTGGAGGGATAGATGGGCACGATGCGCCCCGAGTGGATCCGCTCATCTCCGGTCTCGATCTCGGGCGAGTTGATCTGGGTCTCGTGGAAGCGCCGCTCCACCTTGCCGGTGGCCACCAGCTTCTGGCCCGGGATGAGCTGCTTGGCGATGTAGGGCTGGTTGAACCAGACGAGCTGCAGGCTGCCGGTGGAGTCAGACAGGGTGACCTGGACGATGCGCATGCCGGGGCGAGGAGTCTTGGTGACGATGGCCCCCACCTTGCCCTCCACCGTCTCCACGACGCCGTCGCGGGCCTGGAAGATGGGGCGCAGCTGGGAGCGGTCCTCCCAACGCCGCGGATAATGGTGCAACAGGTCGTCGATGTCCAGGATGTCGAGCCGGGAGAGGCGTTTGGCCATGGGCGGGCCCACGCCCTTGAGGTAGTCGACCTTGGAGGCCAGCTCCAGGCTGGCCTTGCCGGCTTTGGGGCCGGCCGCCTCCTCGGTGGCCTGTCTGGGTGCCTGGCCGGCCAGCCGGCCCAGGGCCTGGCCCACCTCCACCACGTTGTGCTGGCGCTCGCCCGCCGACATCGAGCTGTAGCCCTTCTGCAGAGGGCGCACGGCCGTGAGCAGGCGTCTTGCGTCGGGGCCGGGCAGCTTCTCGACCTCGAGCGTCCAGCGGGCGATCAGACGATCAAGGCCGCGCCGGTCGCGCAGGCCGTCCTTGTACTCCTCGCGCAGCACGCGCACCAGCTGGCCGGCCAGCGAGCGGCCCGCTTCGCCCAGCTCGGAGGCGGCCAGGCTCAAACCTTGCTCTCCTCGGCCAGGCTGGCGGCGATGCGCTCGACCACCTGGCCGGCAACCGCCTTCTCGGCCACCTTGATGCCGTTCTCGATGGTGTCGCGGGTGGCCCGACCGTGGCACTTCACCACCACGCCCTTGAGCCCGAGCAGCACTGCCCCGCCGTGCTCGGAGTGGCTCACGTCCTTACGGAGCTGGCGTAGAGCAGGCTTGAGCAACAGGCCGCCGATCTTGGACACGGCCGTGGAGCGGGCCGCCTGACGCACCCGGGCCATCAGCCACTCGGCCACGGCCTCGCTGGTCTTGAGCATCATGTTGCCCACGAACCCGTCGCACACGCCCACATCCACGTCTCCAGCGAAAAAGCCCATGGGCTCGACGTTGCCCACGAAGTTGAGCTGGGGCTGGGCGCTCAGAAGCTCGTAGGCGGCCGTGACCAGGGCGTTGCCTTTGCCCTCTTCCTGGCCGATGTTGAGCAGGCCGACCCGGGGGCGGGCCCGCCCGAAGACCTTCTGGGCGTAGATCGAGCCCATGAGGGCAAACTGGAGCAGGTATTCCGGCTTGCAGTCGGCGTTGGCACCCATGTCCAGACAGAGCGAGGGCTGGGGACGGGTGGGGAAGACGGCCGTCAGGGCCGGGCGCTTGATGCCCGGCAGCCGCCCTACTTCGAGCAGGGCAACCTGCTGCAGGGCGGCCGTGTTGCCGGCGCTGACCATGGCCTGGGCCTTGCCTTCCTTGACCAGGTTGGCGGCCACCACCATCGAGGCTTTGCGGCGATGGCGCAGGGCCGGGCCGGCCGGCTCGTCCATGCCGATAAACTCGTCGGTGTGCACGATCTCGAACTTCTGGCGGGTCTCGGCTCTGCCCAGCACGGCCTCGAGGCGGGGTTTGTCGCCCACCAGGCATAGCTCGGCCCGCGCCCAGCGAGCCGCCCGCACGGCGCCCAGAACGATCTCCTCGGGGGCATTGTCGCCGCCCATCGCGTCCAGAACGATTTTCACCCGCCGACCTTCATAGAACGACTTCCGTGCCCGGCCGGCGTCCATCATCTCGCAAGAGTCGGGCACGGTCCAGGCGCGGAAGTTCCTGGTTGGGCTCCGCGCCGGGCCGGGCGTCCATAATCTCGCAAGAGTCGGGCACGGACCAGGCGCCGAAGTCCCAAGTAGGGTTCCGCGCCTGGCCGGAGTCCATCATCTCGCGAGAGTCGGGCGCGGTCCAGGCGCCGAACCCTATTCCCAACCGAGGCCGGATTTTCCCCTTCAAAGGTAGCCCAGTTCCTTGAGGCTGACATAGGCTCCCCGACCCACCACCAGGTGGTCCACCAGCTCGATTCCCAGGATGTCTCCCGCCTGGCGCAGGCGCCGGGTGAGGGCCAGGTCCTCGGCCGAGGGCTCGGGATCGCCCGAGGGGTGGTTGTGGGCCACCAGCACGCTGGCCGCCGAGCGCGCCACGGCGGGTTGGAAGACCTCGCGCGGGTGCACCAGCGAGGCTGTCAGGGTGCCGATGGAGATGGTTTCGCTCGAAAGCAGGCGCCTTCTCGCGTCCAGGTAGAGGCAGCGAAAGTGCTCCTTGCGCAGCTCGGCCATGTCGGCCACCAGGAGGTAGGCCTCCTGGGGGCTCGTGACGGGCGGACCGGTCTGGCGGTGCAGGCGGCGGCCCAGCTCGACCGCGGCCAGCACGGTGGAGGCTCTGGCCAGGCCCACGCCGGGCCGCTCTTGCAGGCTCTCGAGCGAGAGTCCTTGCAGGTCCTCGCGTACCAGCTCGCGGGCCAGGTCGGGTCGGGGGGTGCCTAAGAGGAGCGCCATCAGCTCCCAGTCTTCCAGGCCTCTCGGGCCGTATTGGGCCAGACGCTCGCGCGGCGGCTGGCTTTCGCAGTTCGGGGGAGTGTTCGCCACGGTTTATCCTCCCGGGCGGTGGACACCCGACCGGTCCTTTCCGGTCGAGCTCTCTGGCGGCCTGTGCGCCGATGCGCAGTTTAGACCGGGAAAGGGCGGCTGTCCATTGAATTTTTGTAAACCTGGCTGGGGTCACCCGTCCCAGCACGAATAGCAGTTGCCACGCCCGAACCGGTTGGCGCTGCCGGGGTCGCCCAGCGGTGCCTGGCAGCGCTTGCACCGGTCACCCTCCCAGCGCACTCCGTGTTGCTCCAGGGAGGCCTCCAGAGGCTTCCACTCCTCCGACGAGAGCAGCAGCCGCCCCCGCCGAGCTGATTGGAGCAAGGCTTCTCCCAGCTCTCTGACCAGGCTGTCAGGGACCTGGCCGAGCCAGCCCACCGCCAACTGGGGAGACTCCTCGTCCGCGCGCAGCCTCTGGATCTGAAGCCTCCAGCGGGCTTCCGGGTCGGTCGGCGGGGGAGCTGGAAGATCGGTCATGTGAAAATGCTCGCTGGCTTCCCGGCGGACTCTGGCCTCCAGCTCGGCGGACAGGACTCCGCCTGCTAGCCAGTCGCGCAACTCGGCCTGCATGCCCGGGGGGATCTCGCCCAGCTCGCGCTGGCACTTGCTCATCAGCCCCAGGGCCGACTCGTAGTCGCCTCGCACGCGCAGCCCCACAATGGCCAGGTTCAGCACCCCCGCGGCCCGGCGCCGGTCTCCCTGGCCCAATCGGGCCTGATACTCGACCTCCAGCACGCGCTCGTCGCGCCCGGTGTACGCGCCGGTGAGCTGCACCAGCTCGATGGCTCGGGTCCACTGGCCCTCAGACAGCAGTCTTTGCATCAAGGTCACGCACTCTTCCAGCTCGGAAGGGGTGAACGCAGGCCCCTGGGCGGATGAAATGCGAAAGATGATCTCGCTGCTGCGATCCTGGTCGGAAAGTGTGGGGAGGCGCTCGAACACGCTGAGAATCTTGGGCCAGCTCATCCGGGCGGGTTCGAACGGTCGAGTGGAACTCCCCTCCTCGGCCAGGGAGAGGAACGCCTGACCCGGGTGGTCGAATGCGCCCGCGCTATGGGAATTTACAACATCGCTCAACCCACTAACGAGCCGGTTCGCGACTACGCTCCGCTCTCCACCCACCGCGCCAGTCTCAAGGCGCATCTCGAGAAGATGGCCGCCGAGGAGGTGGACGTCCCGCTCTTCATCGGCGACCAGGAGGTGCGCACCGGCAAGCTGGGCGAGATCACCATGCCTCACAGGCACTCCCACAAGCTGGGGGTCTACCACAAGGCCAGCGCCGAACACGTTCAGCAGGCCGTCGCGGCCGCCATGAAAGCCTCCCGCGACTGGGCCCACACACCCTGGGAAGACCGGGCGGCCATCTTTCTCAAGGCCGCCGAGCTGCTGGCTGGATCCTACCGCAACACCCTCAACGGGGCCACCATGCTGGGCCAGAGCAAGACAGCCTACCAGGCCGAGATCGACTCGGCCTGCGAGCTCGTGGACTTCCTCCGCTTCAACGTCTACTTCATGGATCAGATCTACCGAGAGCAACCCATTTCGGGCCCGGGCGTGTGGAACCGCTCCGATTACCGCCCCCTGGAGGGATATGTCTTCGCGGTCACGCCCTTCAACTTCACCGCCATCGGGGGCAACCTGCCCACAGCCCCGGCCATGATGGGCAACGTGGTGCTCTGGAAGCCGGCCTCCTCGGCCCTCTACTCGGCCTACTTCATCATGCGCCTGCTGCAGCAGGCCGGGCTGCCACCGGGTGTCATCAATCTGGTGGCCGGCTCGGGGGGCGAGGTGGGCGACCCGGCCGTGGCCGACCCCAACCTGGCCGGCCTGCACTTCACCGGCTCCACCGAGGTCTTCCAGGATATGTGGAGCAACATCGGCATCAACATCAAGCGCTACCGCACTTACCCCCGCATCGTGGGCGAGACGGGCGGCAAGGACTTCGTGCTGGCCCATCCCTCGGCCGATCCACTGCCCCTGGCCACGGCCCTGATCCGGGGAGCCTTCGAATACCAGGGCCAGAAGTGCTCGGCCGCCTCACGCGCTTACATTCCAAGCAACCTGTGGCCCGAGGTGAAGGCCGCCCTGCTCAGCGAGGTTGACCACATCAAGATGGGCGACGTGCGCGACTTCCGCAACTTCATGGGGGCGGTCATCGACAAGAACGCCTTCCGCCGCATCACCGGCTACATCAAGCACGCCCAGGACTCGAACGAGGCCACCATTCTGGCCGGCGGCACCTTCGACGACAGCGAGGGCTGGTTCATCCGCCCCACCGTGGTGGAGGTGGACAACCCCTACGAGAAGCTGATGGAGGAGGAGATCTTCGGTCCCGTGCTCACGCTCTACGTCTATGAGGAGACGAAGTTCGACGAGATCCTGGACGTGTGCGAGAGCACCTCGCCCTACGCCCTCACGGGAGCCATCTGGGCCCAGGACCGGGCCGTCATCGCCCAGGCCACCAGGCGCCTGCGCAACGCGGCCGGCAACTTCTACATCAACGACAAGCCCACCGGCGCGGTGGTGGGCCAACAGCCCTTCGGCGGGGCGCGCGGCTCGGGCACCAACGACAAAGCGGGCAGCGCCCTCAACCTGCTGCGCTGGACCAGCGCGCGGTCCATCAAGGAGACCTTCGAGCCGCCGTCGGACTACCGCTATCCGTTCATGGAAGAGTCCTGAGGGGCAACGTTCTTTACGGTTCCTCGCATTGACAGTGCTATGAATTCACAACAGGTTGAACTTCGTCGCATCGCCCGTGCCACTTCACTTTGGGAACGTTTCGAAACGCACGTTACCTGGCACGGTCAATGCGACGAAGTTTAACTCGGAAGAAAGCCACGCCCGTTAGCGACAGTGGAAAGCATGAAACGTCGCAACTTTCTGCAATGGGCCGCCCTGGCGGCGGCCCAGTCGGCTCTGCCCGCGCAGGGACAGGGCCCCGATCTGGCGGCGCACGTATCCCTTCGCCGACAGGGAGAGGAGCTGCTGGCCACGGTCGAGCTCGTGAATCGGGGTCCGGCCCTGGAGATCCTGATCGAGCAGGGCGACCGCCCGGGGTTCGAGATTCAGGGCGAGCTGACAGCGGATGGCCAGGCCGAGCCACTGGTTCCAATCGGTCTGGCTCGGCAAGAGGTCCTCAACCGGGCGGGCCCGCGTCGGGTGTGGAAGTCGCTCCCGCCTCTGGGCCGGTTGCAGGCGGGCACCTTTCGATTCCAGCGACCACAGGAGCGGTCGACGATGATGGCCAGCTTCCAGCTCCTGATCCAGACCGATCGTGGCCAGGTGCGGCTGAATGTGGACCAGGTGAAGCTCACTGAGGCTTGAGGTGCTGCTGGCCACCCACCGGCCCGAGCTGGTGGATGAGGATGGCCGGAGGCTGACCGAGCAGACTCCGGGCGACCCGACGGTGGCCTGCCCCTATCCCGACGCGCGTCAGGGCAAGCCGATGAACGCGGAGGCGCTGCGCCAGGTCAACCGCCATTGGCCGCTGATCACCGCTACCGTGTCCCGGCTCTGTCCGCCTGGAAGCGACCTGCGCACGGCCTGGAGGGTCGCCCTGGCTGCCTGCACAGCCCCGCTCGGCTGG
Organism: uncultured Burkholderiales bacterium; assembly: GCA_964637145.1. Taxonomy (GTDB): domain Bacteria; phylum Vulcanimicrobiota; class Xenobia; order Xenobiales; family QWHO01; genus QWHO01. The sequence continues at coordinate 24,930 of CAZWUN010000008.1, read as the reverse complement.
ACGGACGGCCCCCTGCCCGGGCCCTGGGCGGCCCTCTATAAGGCCTGCCTGGGATTCTCGCAGGTCTTTACCTTCGCCCTTTTGCACCTGGAGGAGGCCGAGCCGGGTGAGTTCGAGGACTTCTGGCAGTGGCTCAGCTCTCAGGGCTGGCTGATGGGAACCTCTCAGGTCTGTGCTGGCTCGCGGGCCCAGATCGGCGAGCTGTTCGCCTGTTTTACCGGCCTGCGGTCCTTCGCCGGACAGGGGTTGCCCCTGGAGGTGCCCGAGGCGCTGGCCGAAGTGGTGGCCCTTCAGGCGGCCCTGGCCCTGTTCCCTGAGGGCCAGAGGCTGCGCCAGGAGGCCTGCGCTCCCTGGATGCACGCCCTCACCCTGCGGCCCGGGGTTCCGCCCGGGCGGACTCGGGCCTTTTTTGCCCCGGGCCGGGCTCCCGCCAGCCTGGAAGAGCTGCTCTCTGTGGCCCCGGCCGAGCGGGAAGAGACCTGCTGGCGCCTGGCCTGGCGGGCGCTGGGGGCTGACAGGTAGCCTGGCGCACGGTCAATGCGACGAGGTTTAGCGACCCTCGGCCGCCTGCCCCCGCAGCACCGTGCAGGTGCTGCCCAGACGGCACACCAGTGAACCTTTCTCGTCCTTGATGTCGCACTCGAGGTAGCCCAGCGAACGGGAGCGTTTGACCATGCTGGCCTCGGCCCGCAAGCGGCCGCTCCAGACGGGCTTGAAGAAATTGGCCTTCAGCTCGACCGTGGTGAAGGTCTCCTCGGGCTCCAGCGTGGTCGCCATGGCAAACCCCATGGCGGCGTCACCCAGATCGCACAGGATGCCTCCGTGCAGGGTGCCCATCGGGTTGGCGTGGCGCTCTTCGGCCTGCATCTCGAAGACGGCCCGGCCGGGACCGGCCTCGATCAGGTCGAACCCGATCAAGCGGGCCACTGGCGGAGGGGGAATCTCCCCCCGGATCAGCGCTTGCAGCTTCTGCATCACGGGGCTTGCGTTCATGGTTCCTCCAGGCTCAGGGTCTCTTTGGCGAAGAGCCGGCAGCCGGCCAGCATCTGTTGCGAAAGTGGGTCCTCGGGGCCCAGGGCTCGGGCCAGGCTGAGCCCGCCATAGAGCAGCGCCAGCAGGGCCAGTCCGCGGTCGGATCCGCCCAGCGTGGGGCCGGTTGCCTCGGCAAAACGGCCGAGCTGCTCCGACAGGACCCGGCGCAGGCCCGAATCCCCCTCGATGTCGCCCACCGTGGCCGGCAGAGGGCAACCCTCGGCGGGATGGTCGCGGTGGGTGCGGGAGAGGTACTGGCGCACGAACTGCAGCAGACGCTCGCGGGTCGGGTCTTCCACCAGGTCGTTCCAGGCCTGCTCGGCCAGGAGGCGGAAGGTCTCCTCGAAGAGCGCTTCCTTGGAGTCGAAGTGGGCGTAGAACCCACCTACCGTCAGTCCGGCCCCGCTCATGACTTCGTGCACCGAGGCTCGGGCGGGGCCGCGCTCGCGTAACAGGCGAGCAGCCGATTCCAGGATAGCCTCGCGGGTCTCTCGCTTGCGCGCCAACCTCTTCATATTATGACTGTAATATTATGGATATAATCTGTCAAGCATCGGGCACGGTTCTGGTCAACGTGAACCTCGTCGGTGAAGCGGCACGGGCGATGCTGGGGGGCCACCGTTACTGCGACGAAGTTTAAGCCCCAGTTCGGCGAAGACGCCGAGACAGCCAGAGGCTGACCAGCAGCATCAGCCCGGCCCCGGCCATGGTCAAGAAGCTGATGCGGAACCGGCCGGCCAGCACCTCCTCGACGGGTAAGGCAGCCCCTGCCAGGGTGAACATCAGGGTTCCCGGCAGGGAGCCCAGGGCGGTGCCGGCCACGAAGCTGCGCAAGGGGAGCCGCAGTACGGCCGAAAGGACGCTGGCCAGGTCGAACGGGACCACCATCACGGCCCGCATGAACATCACGCTACCGAAGGGATCTCGTCGCAACGGCTCGCCGTAACGTTCGGCCAGGCGTGGCGAAATGATGCGGGTGCCCAGCAGCATTCCCACCCCGTAGCCCACCAGGGCGGAGATGTTGGAGCCCAAGATGACGACCATGACTCCCAGAATCGGCCCCCAGAGCGAGCCAGAGAGGGCGCTCATGATGCCGGAGGGAAAGAAGGCCAGCGGCCGGATGGCGTAGGCCACCAGATAGGCCGGGGGGCCCCAGGGGCCTTGCAGGAAGGCTACCCATTCCTGGGGGGATTGGCGCGAGAGCCACGCGATCAAGAGGGCCCACATCAACGCCGCCAGGCCCACCCGCCAGAACCTCATCGGGCATTATCCCGCGCCCGAGTGTATTATCCTGCTGCGCGGCTCGAAAGAGCCGTCCTCGGCCAGCACTCAGTAGACCTGGCCCGAAAGGTGGGCAAGCCACTGGGCGTGGCTCGGATCCATCGCCCCGGCTCCGGCCTGGCTCGGGTCGCCGGCCACCGGGTCGGCGGTCGCGGTCAGCACCTCCTCAGCTTCCTCGTCGCTGAGCGACGGGTTCCGACGGCGCATCAGGGCCATCTGGGCGGCTACCTGGGGAGCCGCAAAGGAAGTGCCGTTGACGAAGTCCACCTGGCCGTCGGCGGTGGTCAACACCCCTTCGCCCTGAGTGGCAATCTCAGCCTCGGGAGCGGTGAAGCTGGCCGGTCCGGTGCCCTGCTCATTGAGCGCTCCCACGCTGGTGGTGTGCTCGTTGTGCAGAGCGTTGCCATAGAACGAGGGGTCCATCTCGATACCCAGGTTGCGCATCATCGACGCCACCTGGCCGTTGTTGCCCGAGGCCAGCACGTGATTGATCCCGCGCGCGTCGGCTTCGGCCGACAGTTCCTCGTAGCGCTGCATCTCAGCCTGCACGGCGGGACTGTTCTCGCTCACGCTCTGAACCCGGTTGGCCAGAGCCTCCACGAACTGTCTCTTGCTCGCGTTGGGAGGCAGGCCCAGGTCCTGCATCAGTCGGGCCTTGAGCTGAGGATCCTCGCCCGCCAAGCTCATCAGTCGCTGGGTGACATCCGCTCCCGAGATCCCCTGCGACTGATTGATCACCTGAATCTGCGAGTCGGGATCGTCGAGAATGGTTTCCATGTTGTTGGAAGTGGCGCTCAAGAGGCCGGTGAAACTGCGTTCGATGTAGCCGTCGAGGGCGTGGTGGAACTGGCCCGGATTGGTCGCCTGGCGCAGGGGCCGGGGATCGATTCCTCCCTCGGCGGAATGAAAGCGCTGGATGTCTCGGTCGGTCAGCCCCTGTTGCATCATGATGTTCTCGACCTGCTCGCCGTGCGTGGTGCGTTTGGCCGGGTCGCGGACGGTGTCGACGACGGCCCCGGTGGCGTCGGGCTCGTCGCGCCCGGCGTACCCCCCGTCCCGCCGCGGGGGCGGCGGGGGCCCGCCCGGATGAACGGGCGGGCCGATAGGAAGCGGGGGGCGCGATCCGGCCATGAAGCCCATCATGAAGAAGGCTGCAGCCGGATTCATGCCGCTCATCATCATCTGCATGAAGAGAAACATCATGCCGGGGTCGGGACCGTAGTGCTGCTGAGGGGGAGCGCAGCGACAGCAGGCGACCCCTGCGTCGTAGCCGCTCTGCCCCGGCTGGTAGGCGTCCTGGTCGTATTGAGACGAGTTCCTCTCCCCCTGATTCGGAATACGATGCCAGTGGGAGCTGTTCCGCTGCGGAGCCTGGGCTGAACGGGAATAGAAAGAATGACCTTGATTCAGGTTCAAGAATGAATCCACGGCTTACCTCCTGAGATTGTCTCGCCTTGAAAAAGTACAGAGCGAGGCTAGGAGGGGGAGGGGGAGCGATCGGGCATGTGCGCAACTCCTTCGTCACCCTCGCGTTTCTTGGCCGGAATGAAGGGCGACTGTCTGGACATGATCATACCAGACGCAATCGCGAAAGTTGTTAGAACCGAGTAAAGAATGTTACGGCTTTGTTTCGGTTTTGCTTACAGCAGCCGCAGCATCAGGGTGGTGGTCAGCGATCCGATCAGCCACCCGGCTACGCCCTGCGAGGGCAGATGCCGGCCCCGCTCTGCTCTCGCCCAGACCAGCGGCGGGACCAGCATGTGGCAGGAGGTGGGCCAGCCCAGCAAGATGACTCCGCTGGTCAGGCAGCACGACAGCATTCCGGTGTGTAGGCTGATTTTCCAGGCCCGCGAGATGAGGGCGAAGACCAGTCCGGCGAAGAGCATGGCCAGCGTCACGGCGATGAGAGGCCGGGGGGCCTGGAACCAGAGCATAATTCCCAGCAGTCCCACGGCCGCCACCAGGGCCACGCGGAATGGGCCGCGGCGCTGCTCGCGCAGGCGCACGTGCACGTCGGTCAACCGTCCCGCCCAGACCTGGTAAAGCACGTAGATGGCCGGAATGCCGGTGGTGAAGCCGATGCTCATCAGGCTCCAGAACCAGAACTGTTTTGAGGTCTCGGTCTCGCGGGCGATGAGAGCCAGCCAGAAGAGGGGCAGCACCACAAAAGGGCTGCCCACAGCCGAGAGCAGGAAGGCCAGTCGGCGGCGGATCAGTCGTCCTCCCCGGCCAGCGAGCTGAGGCCGACCCGGTCGAGCACGGTCACTGTTCCCCGACCCAGTTCCACAAAGCCCTGGCGCGCCAGGAGCCCCAGCGCCTTGGTAACGCTCTCGCGGGTGGCCGCCACCCGTTCGGCCAGATCGCGGTGGGTGAGCTGGTAGGTCTCCTGAGCGGGCAGATCGCGGGTAAGGTGGCGAGCGATGCGAGTGGCCACGCTCTCGAATCCGAGCACCGCGACCTGGCGGGTGAGATGGCGTACCCGCTCGTTTTGCCGAGCGAGCAGGTCGTGCACCAGGTCGAGCCGCCCCTCCAGGGCCCGCCGGAACTCGCTGGCGGGAATGCGTCGAAGCTGGCAGGGAGTACGCGAACGGACCGTGGCCGAGTGCTTGCCTCCGTCGAGGGCCGACATTTCGCCCAGAATCTCGCCTGGACCCAGGCAGCGCACCACCGCCACCTCGCCTTCCAGGTTTTGATGGTAGACCTCGAGCTCGCCCTGGATGATCAAAATCACTTCATCGCAGGCATCGCCACGCTGCCAGAGCAAGCTTTGGGCGGGCAGGTTGGAGAGGCGGCCGAACTGATCCCACACGGACTGGAAGGTTCGCCGCCGGTCCTCGGGTCTCATCCCTGGCTATGGCGCGCGGCCCCCCGAACAAAGAGTCGATACCCGGGTACAAAAAG
>CAZWUN010000008.1:11490-19616 GCA_964637145.1 uncultured Burkholderiales bacterium | reverse complement strand
CCGGGGCTGAGGTCGGGGCCGGGGCTGAGGTTGGGCCGGGGCTGAGGCCGGGGCAGGGGCTGAGGCCGGGGCCGGGGCTGAGGTTGAGCTCGCCTGACTGACGACCCTTGGCAACGACGGGACCTGGGGATGTGAGGGCGACTCCTCGATGATTCTTGTCAAAAATCGAGCATGCTTTCGCCAGGAACTTCCTCAGGTTTCTTGAAAGGTGCTCAACAATCCGGATACTTTCCGCGGCCCCCTCTTCTTCTTTCAAGAAATTCGCCTCTTGAGGTGTACTATGTCATTTTGTCTCTCTGCAATCGTTCATTACAGCCCGGAAGAGATGTTTCGAGGTGCTCTTCAAGCCGCTCGCGACGTGACGCAGGGCGAATGGGAGCTGGGCGGCTGGTTGCTGGCCATCGAGCGCACGAAAGCTTTTGAAGCCGCGGGCTTCCGCGGCACGGTGGGGTTCGCCATGGTGCGCCTGGGACTCGAGCCACAGAAAGCAACCAACCTCCTACGCATCATGGGCGCGCTGGAGGGCCTCCCCAAACTGAGCGCAGCCTTCCGATCCGGTGAGATGGGCTACGGCAAGATTCGTGAGATCACCCGGGTGGCGACTGAAGAAACCGAGCAAGCCTGGCTTGAGTTCGCCCACTCTCATACCACGGAGCAGGTACGCCAGCGGGTGGTCTGCAGCCCTTCGGCTTTCGAACGCCGATTGCGCTCGGTTCGCGCCCGGGCCGATGGACTCTTCAATTTTAGGGTCGAAAGCGAACCCCCTGCATCCTCCGTGGCGCCTCAAATCCCGGCACCACCGACTGAAGACACCGCCCGGTCCGAAGGTTCGGCTTCCGGCCAGGAGGATCACATCCCCGCGCCACAGTCCGAAGTCTTGGGGTCGGCTCTCGGTGTGTCAGCACGGGAGTGTCCCGTCGTCACGCTCGACCCTGGCACACCTGCCGAACAGAACTCGGTCGGTCAATGCAACAACCCGGCCTTGGAAGTGGACGGTCTTCCTTCCCCCCAGAGAGTCCACCTGGGGGTCAATTTCAGTCCCGAAGAGTATGCCGAGTGGCAAGCGACGGTCGAGAGGGTCTCTCGTCAGTTTGGCCGCCGAGTCAGCCACAAAGATGTCATCATGGAGCTGGTCCGCCGCCACGTGGCAAGCACAGGTGGCTCGTCCCTCGAGCGCAACCCGGTGGTCGTCAGACTTGAGCCGGCCGGAACGGGGGTCCTGCAAACCGACCGAGGCCCACTTGCCATATCGCCCCAAAGCGCGGAAGACTATCTCGCCCGCGCTAGCTCGGTGGTAGTCCCTGGCAGACCCGCCAGTGCGGAGCCTGCTCAGGTGGCCTCGGTGTTGCTCCTGGCGGGCAGGCGCCGCAAGAAGCCGTCAGCTGATGTTCTGAGGGCGCTGATAGCAAGATCCGAAGGCTGTTGTGAACATTGCGGGCAACGTGGTGTCTTGCACATTCACCACATTCAGCCTGTCTCCAAAGGTGGAGCGAACTCCCTGTCCAATCTCACTCTGCGTTGCTCCGCCTGCCACGCCGGCGAGCACAAAAAAAATTTTGAGCCAGGCAGTCCCTGGGCGAAGGCTCGCGAGCGACGACGCCGCGCCGCCATTGCCCGGCAGAGCCCTGCTCCGGGGCCCCGACAGAAGGCGGGGAAAGACCCCTGAGCAAGGCTCTGGCCGATTGGCGCTGACCTGGATGCCAGGCGGGCGAGGCTGCCCATGGTCGGCGGCGGATGCACGAATTCGTTGACTGACCGGTCCAGGTTTCCCACGGCTTTCCCATGCGCTCGCGTGCCGGTCGGCCCTGGAGTGGGTCCAGGGCCCAGGCTCCCAGGCCCCTCCTGGTCCGTGCCCGAGGCCCAGGCTCAGCTCCACAGCGAGAGCCCAGGGCACCGCGACCGGAGGGGAATGGAGCAGAATGGGTTCCCAGGCTGCTCCTGGTCTGTGCCCGAGGTCCGGGATCAGCTCCAAGGCAAGAGCCGAGGACCGACCTTGACCGGAGGGGAATGGAGCAGAATGGGGCCCAGGGCTCCCAGGCCGCTTCGGGTCCGTGCCCGAGGTCAGGCTCAGCTCCAAGACGAGAGCCGAGGACCGCCCTTGACCGGAGGAGCAGAGTGTGGCCCAGGGCTTCGCAGGCCACTCCTGGTCCTTGCCCGAGGCCCAGGTCAGCTCCGTGGCGCCGACCGCGATCGGGTGGGGCGGGTTCTCTCAAGCCGCTCTGTCCTTGCCCGAGGCCGATTCCGGATGGCGCGCGAACGATCGTCAAGACCGAGCGCGACCCGGGTTGGTTAGCTCCAAGGCGAGAGCGCGAGGGCGGACAGCGACGGGAGGGCGAATGCTTGTATCCAGTATGGAGATCACTCATCCCGCCGTGGCCAACATCCTGACCCGCAGCAGTGGCTTCCTGCGCACGGTTTGCTCACACTCGCTGCAGCCCTACCGCGGATGTCCGCTGGGCAGTTCGCTGTGTGGGCAAGGATGCTACGTCCGGCACAGCCCCTGGGTGACCCGGGGACGGGCCTGGGGCAGTTTTCTGGAAGTTCGCGACCAGGCCGCCGAGAGCTATCTGGCAACAGTGGCTCGCGAGCGGGTTTGGGCCCGTCGAGCCCGGGGCTCGTTCGCTGTCTTCATGGCTTCGGCCACCGAGCCGTTCCCGGCCGCGGAGAGGCGGTTCAGGGTGAGTCGCCGGGTGCTCGAGGCCATGCTCGAGCAGCCGCCCGACCTGCTGATCGTGCAGACCCACTCGGCCGAAGTGGTGCGTCAGCAGGATCTCCTGTTGCGCCTTCAAGCTCTCTGTCGACTGAGAGTGCACCTCTCGATCGAAACTGACCGCGAGCGCCTGCCCGGTCTCCCCCCACCGGCTTCACCGGTCCGAGCTCGCTTTGCTGCGGCCGAAGAGTTGTACCGCCAGGGACTGGAGGTGGTCATTACCGTCAGCCCTCTTCTGCCCATCGCCGATCCGCCCGCATTCTTCGCTCGCATTGCCGGGTGCGCCTCGGCAGTGGTGCTCGACCATTATATCGGGGGCGACGGAACCCCGGACGGTCGGCGTACCCTGGCGACGCCCTTGCCCGGAGCGATGGCGGCGCTCGAGCCCGAGTCGGTGCAATTGGCCTATCGCGACCGGATGGCGGAAGTGGCTGCCCGCTTTCTGCCCGGGAGGGTCGGCCTGAACGTGGACGGATTTGCAGGCCGCTACCTCGTTGCCACCTGAAGACAGAGGCCTGGCTCATGGCGAGGATGGCGGGGCATCGTCATGGCCGGATTCGACCGGATTCGACCCAATGCCACTACAGTCCCTCGCATTGACAGTGCAATGAATTCACAACGGCGTCGCATCGCCCGTGCCACTTCACTTTGGGAACGTTTCGAAACAAGTTTCGAAACGCTCGTTACCTGGCACGGTCAATGCGACGAAGTAATCGGGGCCTTGGGAGCAGACCCGTTCAGCCGACCTCGAACGATTCCGGTCAAGCCCGACAGAGTAAACGTCACCTGGCCTCTCCCGTAACATCCGGCCCACAAGAGGCCAGGAAGTCAGGGCCAAGGCGCCCAGCGTCCCGGCGCGCTAACCCGCCATCATTGGCCCCACTCCGCGAGGTCGCGAGGGCTTGTGGCTGCGGTTGTTGCCGCAACCACAAGCGGATGCTTACTGAAGCTTGAAAGCTGGCCAGGCGACTTGAAGTTTCGCCTTTTTCGCGATAGCCTTGAGGAAATGAGGTGGCGCTCCAGCCTCTCCGAGGCCTCCAACCTCGTCAGGGCCATCGAGGAATGTGTCGAGCAACTCGACGATCCGGCCGGACGCCCCGACCTTGCCCTGGTCTTTGTCAGCGCTGCCTTTCGCGGCCAGTTCAGCGAGTTGCCGGCCCATCTCATCCGCAATCTGGACGTGGGACACCTGATCGGCTGCTCGGGCGGGGGCATCATCGGCAATGGGCACGAAGTGGAGCATTCTCCCGCCGTCAGCATCACGGCCGCCTGGCTGCCCGGCGTCAAGGTACAGACGTTCCAGCTGCAGGAGATGGAGGTGCCCGACCTGGACGGGGCTCCCGAGCGCTGGCACGAATGGCTGAGGGTGGACCCGGCCGACCATCCCTGTTTCGTCCTGCTGGCCGACCCGTTCAGCTTCCCGATGGAAGAGACGGCTCTGGGGCTCGATTACGCCTACCCCGGCCAGCCCAAAGTGGGAGGGCTGGCCAGCGACGCCGCCTTTCCCGGCGGCAACGCACTGCTTTGCGACAATTTCTTGATCCGGACGGGGCTGGTGGGGGTGGCCCTCAGTGGTCCCATCGCCATGGACACTGTGGTGGCCCAGGGCTGTCGACCTGTGGGCCAGCCGATGGTGGTCACCGGAGCCGAGAAGAACCATGTCACCCAGCTCGATCGCACCGCTCCTCTGGAGATGCTGCGCCAACTGGTCTCGCAGTTGCCGGCTCGAGATCGGCAGTTGGCCGGGCACTCACTTTTCCTGGGCATTCAGATGGATCCGTTCAAGCAGGACTGTCACCGGGGCGACTTCCTGATCCGCAACCTGATCGGCATCGACCACAAACGGGGGGACCTGGTGGTCGGGGCCCGGCCGAGGGTGGGCCAGACGGTGCAGTTCCACCTGCGTGACCGCGAGACGTCGGCCGAGGACCTGACCGAGCTACTCGACCGTTTCTGCGCCACCGCGCCCGCCCAGGACGCAGAGGGGGCTCTCCTGTTCAGCTGCCTGGGCCGGGGTGACTACCTTTACGGAGAACCCGACCACGATTGCAGGCTGTTCCGGCGACGGGTGGGAGACATTCCCATCGGAGGGTTCTTCTGCAACGGCGAGATCGGTCCGGTTGGCGGTACCACCTACCTGCACGGCTACACCTCGTGCTTCGGGGTCTTTCGACCCTCGGCCTGAGGACGGAAACGAACACATGTTCGTAACTGAGGACCAGGTCAGGCACAGGGCGCGCGTCAGGCGCGGGCTTTGAGTGCTTCCAGGTCGTGCTTGGCGAAAGGATGATCGGGGGCCAGGCTGAGAGCCTTGTTCAGGCTGGCCACGGCGCCCTCGCTCTGGCCTTTCTGGGCCAGGATGTTGCCTCGCAGATAGTGGGCATTTGCGTTGTTGTCATCCAGGCTCATGGCCAGATCGAGCTGTTGCAGCGCCAGGTCAAGGTAAGGTCCACCCAACTGGGCGTAAAGGTTGGCCAGCATGACCCAGCCGTCGATGTTCTGGTAATTTTCCTGAAGACACTTCTGGATGTAGCTCGCGGCCTGCTCGACGTAACCGGCGGCCCCGTAAATCTCGGCCAGCATCTGCCACGAGTCAGCGTCGCGCGGATCGTTGGCGATGGCCTGCTCGAGCTCGATCACCGCGTCCTTGATCTGACCGTCCTCATAGTGACGGCGGGCGCGGTTTCGGTGCAGCTCCGCCATCTGACGCGGATCCATGCCCGCTACTTGTCTGGGATCCATGCCCGCCGTTTCGACAACCCCCGCGCCAAGCTCCTTCAGCGCAGCACGATCTTGTGCACGCACTGGTTGGACATGTCGGTCACATAGAGCACCCCGTCGGCAAAGCAAGCTCCCCCGAAGTCGAGAGTCACCTGCGCCCCGGGCGCCGACCGATGGTGGCTCAGGGCCAGAACTTTGTAAATCTTGAGCTCGGAGTCTATGTAGATGAGCTGGCCCCCGGTGGGGATGATCACCCCGCCTTTGTAAGCCACCAGGTCCTCTTCCGGTTTGAGGAAGATGCCTGTGGCCACGCCCTTGCTCAGGGTGAAATTGGGGTCTTTTCCCCCCACGAATCCGATTCGATTGCCGCGCGAGTCGAAGCGTTCGAGCGAGGGGCGAGGGCTGGTGTCGGAGCGGTAAAGGTAGTATTCTCCGGAGGGCTGGACGGCGAGCTTGACCACCGCGCCGGGCCCGATGGGTCCCAGGTCTTTCTGGCCGAGCAGCTTGCCGTTGCCGTCGCGCCGCTGGATGAACAGATTGCCGCGACGCCCGGCCGGGGCCACCAGCATGAGCAGCTCGCCCCGGTGGTCGGATTTGACCTGCAGCGGCTCGGCCCGGGCGGCGCCCCCGCGGATGCCCACCGAGATGGGCTCCAGCCAGCCCCGCTCGGGGTGGTAGCGGTGCAGGCGGCATCCCCCGGCCTCGGCCACCCAGATCGTGCCATCCGGGGCCAGGGTGGCGTCGGTGGGGTTGACCAGCTTTTCGGGTGAGAAGCCGCCCGGGACGTAGCCGGCCCGGTTGAGCACCTTCCCCGAGGGGGCGCGCATGATCAGTTGCTCGGCGGTGTTGTCCCAGGTGAACAGACGGCCCTGGGAATCGAGCCCGTAGCCGGCCGGCGAGCTTCCGGGGTTGAAGCTGGACTCGTCCTCGAGCTCGGCGCGGGGGTCGAAGCGGGCCAGCAACCCCCCGGCGTAGTAAACGAACATCGAGCCGTCAGCGGTCAGGCTCATGGCCTCGGGCTGGGTGGCACCCTGAGGCGGACGCCCTTCCACCAGCAGGTTGCCGTTCAGGTCGAACTTGCGCAGCCACTCGCCGCCGGCCGCTACCAGGCGGTCCTCACGATTGACCGTAAAGGCGCGCGCCCCCGGCAGGGTGTAGCGCTTGCTGCCCAGCCGGTTGTAGACCACCAGGCCGGCGTCCACCAGTGCATACAGGTTGTGATTGCGGTCCAGGGCCATCTTGCGCACCCGAGCCAGGCCCGGGAAACTGCCCTTCGCGACGAAGCTGCCCGAGGTGGAGAAGATCCAGAGCCGAGGGGGATTGGTGGCGTTGTCCAGCACGTAGTAGCGGTCCCCTTCGCGCGCCAGCACCGCCTGGTCGGAGATGGGCTCGGGAGCGCCTCGCAGCCTGGTGGCTCTCAGGTTGTTGTCGGAGGGGGTGAGCACCCACACGGCCCCTTCGGGGCCGTCTTGCGAGGCCAGCAGCGACGGGGGGGCGCCCGATCCGGTCCAGAGCGCATGAACTCGGAAGCGAGTGGGTCGTGGCTCGGTTTCCCCGGTCTCGAGCTTCATCAGGCTTCGGCCCTCGGCATCGAGCAGCTCCGCCCCACCTTCGCGGCCGTAGAGCAGGAAGACCCGCTGTTTGGCGTCCACCAGCACGTCGGAGGGCGTGTTGACGGACAGTCCCCCACCCGGAACCAGGTCGGTCTTGCAGGGCACCTTCTGGGCCCAGGCCGGACCGAGCAGGAGCAGAATCAGGATCAGCCGAGCCATCGGGCCGCCTCGCGGGCGTGGTAGGTGAGGATCAGGTCGGCGCCCGCTCTCTTGATGCCGGTCAGCGCCTCCAGGGCGATGGCCCGCTCGTCCACCCAGCCTTTCATGGCGGCAGCCTTGATCATGGCGTACTCCCCGCTGACGTTATAGGCCGCCAGGGGGTGGGGGAAGCGCTCGCGCAGGTCGCGGATCAGGTCGAGGTAGGCCAGGGCTGGCTTGACCATCAGGATGTCGGCCCCCTCGGCCGCGTCCAGTTCGGCCTCGCGCCAGGCTTCGCGCCGGTTGGCCGGGTCCATCTGGTAGCTCTTGCGATCCCCGTGGGAAGGGGCCGAGTGGGCCGCCTCCCGGAACGGTCCGTAAAAGGCCGAGGCGAACTTCACGCTGTAGGCCATGATGGCCACCTGCTGAAAGCCGCCCTCGTCGAGTCGAGTGCGGATGGCCTGGATGCGGCCATCCATCATGTCCGAGGGAGCCACCATGTCGGCACCCGCATTGGCGTGCGACAGCGCGGTTGCGGCCAGCAGCTCAAGGGTGGCATCGTTATCCACTCCGCCCTGGTCGAGCACCCCGCAATGGCCGTGGTCGGTGTACTGGCACAGGCAGACGTCGGTCATCACGACCAGTTCGGGCAACTCGCGCTTGAGAGCCAGGATAGCCTTCTGTACGGGGCCGTCCCAGGCCAGGGAGGACGATCCGGTCGGGTCCTTGGATTCGGGCAGACCGAACAGGATCACCGCTCTGATGCCATCCTCGTAGGCACCCCGGGCCTCCTCCACGAGTCGGTCCACGCTCAGGTGGGCATGGCCGGGCAGGGCGGAGATCTCCTCGCGCACGTTCTCGCCCGGCACCACGAAGAGGGGCAAGATGAAGTCGAGGGGAGAGAGCCGGGTCTCCCGGACCAGGGAGCGCAGCTCGGGGGTGCG
>CAZWUN010000008.1:0-11480 GCA_964637145.1 uncultured Burkholderiales bacterium | reverse complement strand
GCAGGCGGCGCAGACGCACGGTGGGAAAGGTCATGATGGGTTAGCCTTCTTGCCGCCCCCGGAAGGCTCCTTGCAGGGCCTGGACGAGACCCGAAATGGTGTGCTCGGAGGCTGTCACCAGCAGGGGGAAGCCCAGCTCGACGGCGGTCTGGGCCGTGATGGGCCCGATGGCGGCAGCCGGGAAGCCAGTCAGGGGGCGTCCTGCCAGCAGCTTATGGAAGGCTTTCACGGTGGAGGAGGAGGTGAACGTGACCGCGTCCACCGGCTGGACAAGAACCTCGGGGTTGAGCGTGTCCTCGGGTACGGTGCGGTAGGCCGGCACGACGTCCACCTCGGCCCCGCGGGCGCGCAGGGTCTCGGGCAGCACCTCGCGGGCCTCGGCGGCCCGGGGCAGCAGGATGCGCATGCCCTCGACGGGATAGGGGCGCAGGGCTTCCAGCAGGCCCTCGGCCAGGTATCGATCGGGCAGCACCTCGCAGGCCACCCCCTGGGGCAGGGCGGCGGCCGTGGCCGGGCCGATGCAGGCGATGCGGGCCCGCGGCGGAGGGCCGGGTTGCTCGAAGAAGGAGGCCACGCCCTGCGGGCTGGTAAACAGGATCCAGTCATACTCGGAGATGCGGGCCGAACGCAGCCGGTCGGGCTCGGCAGGGGGGAGGTAGCGGATGGTCGGGCAGAAGACCACGCGGGCACCCAATGCTTCCAGCTGCTCGGCCATCTGGTCGGCTTTCTCGCGGGCCCGGGTGACCACGATGCGCCGCCCGATCACAGGTGAGCCTTCAGCTCGCGAGCCAGCTCGCGCCCCAGTCTCTCGGGGTCACTGTCGCGAGCGCTGGAGCGAGCCAGGCGCTCGCCGCTGGCGTCGCCGAGCACTCCTCGCGCGGAAAGTCCCCCCGGGCCGGCCTCCGCCAGGCAGCCGGCGGGCAGACTGCAGTTGCCCTCCAACTCGGCCAGGAAGGCCCGCTCGACGCGCATGGCCAGGGCGCTCTCGGCATGCTCGAGTGGGGCCAGGAGAATTCTGGTCCGCTCGTCTTGCTCGCGGATCTCCAGGCCCAGCACACCCTGGCCGGGCGCCGGCAAGCAGACGGAAGGGTCCAACGGGTGCAGTTCATGGGGCTCCAGGCCACAGGCCTCCAGCCCCAGGCGGTTGAGGCCGGCCAGGGCCAGCACGATGCCCAGGTACTCGCCTCGCCGCCATTTGGACACCCGGGTGGGCAAATTGCCCCGGATGCCTTCGAAGATCAGATCAGGGCGAGCCTGGCGTAGTTGTCCCACGCGGCGGGCGCTGCCGGTGCCCACCCGAGCTCCCGGGGGCAGCTCGGCCAGGGGAACGGACGCGATCAGGCAGTCTCGTGGATCCTGTCTTTCGGGCACGGCAGCCAGAACCAGTCCCTCGGGCAGGGTGGTGGGCAGGTCCTTGAGCGAATGCACCGCCAGATCGACCTGCCCGCCCAGCAAGGCATGCTCGATCTCGCGGGTGAAGGCTCCCTTGCCGCCCAGGCTGGAGAGGGGCACGTCGGCCTTTCGATCGCCCGTGGTCTTGATGACCAGCGCCTCGACCCGCAGGCCCGGGTGGAGACCCTCGAGTTGGCGGGCAACCTGCATCGATTGAGCCAGGGCCAGCTCGCTGCCCCGTGTTCCAAGCCGCACGAGCATCTCAGCGCAGCCCGGACATGACGCCCTTCTTGAAAAGATCGTACCAGATCTCCAGCTCGTCCTCGGGGTAGATGCGCAACAGGCCCAGCACCTCGCGGGTGAACTCCACATACCCAGCGCCGTTGGCGGTGATGATGTGGCGATGGCGCACGGCCGGGGCTTCCATGTAGAGCTCGTCCTCGTCGTAGCTCGGGACGTGCTCGACGAGGTAGTTCAGCCCGTTGGAGGTGTGCTTGACGCCCTTGAGCAGCCCTGCCCGGGCCAGGGCCAGGGTGGCTCCGCAGATGGCGGCCAGGGGCACATGGCGGTGGCGCAGCTCAAGCAAGACTTTTTCCAGGGCGTTGCTTTCGGGGGGATCTTCCCAGCTGTCGCCTCCCGGCAGGATCAGCATCACGGCCCGCTCGGGGTCGAGGTCGTCGAGCCGGATGGCGGGCAGGACCTGCAGACCCCCCATCGAGGTAACGGTGTGGTCGTCGAAGCCAACGGTCACCAGCTCGAAGCCCCCGTGCTTGCGGATCTCGCAGGCTGCCAGGGCGGGCTCCCAGTCGGCATAGCCATCGAACAAGAGCAGGTAGACAATATCGCGCATGAGCTGTGGCTCAAGCTTCCTAGCCAGCGAGGGAAGGTCCTCCTTGCGAGGAGCGCAAAGCTCACGCCCCTGGAGCTTCTCCAGCCAGGCAAAGCTCGCGCCGCCGCTGGTGAGCGCGGACAGGAGCGCAGAGCGCAGGAGCCGCTCGAGTTCGGCCCACCCGTGGCCCGGGCTCTGGGTCGCCCCGCTTAGGCAATCCGTCGCGAGCTCACGACCCCCAGGAGGCTATTCGTCCGGGATTGGACTGATGTGCCGAAAGGTTTCGCGATTGAGCAGGCTCTGCTGGACCTCTGGAGCCAGACCTTCGAGCCCCAACTCGCGGTATTGCTCGGGGCGTGGCGAGGGAGTCTCCTCGCCCCCGATCACGACGCTGCCCCGACAGATCCAGGCCTTTCCGGTCTTCTCCCAGATCGCCCACATCTTGAAGCTACCAAAGCCAGCTTGTCCTACGGTCAGAACATAGGTCTGCTGGTCTTCCTCTACCAGGTTGTAGTAGCTGGGTGGCCAGGGATCCTGAGGCATGAGAGCCATGTGGACCCGCCACAGATCCCGCTCAAGCGGCTCGAGATGGCTTGGCGGGTCCAGCGGAGAAACGGAGGCGGCTGCGGAGGGAGCCGCCGCCACGGGAGTCTCCGGTGCAAGAGGGGAGGCCGGGGTTCGCCAGAGCATGAGCAATAGGGCGACTGTCGCGAGCACGCCGAGCAGCCAGAACAGATTGCGCACGGGCTAATGAAGGCTCCCTTCGCGTCTCACCTCTGCGAGCCGACCCGAGCCGGACGTCGCTCCAGCCAGTCAGGAAAGCCATCCCGGTCCAGGTCCTTGAGCCCCGGCAGACTCTCGCCGTAGGCCTCCTGCAGGTTGACCAGGGCCTTGCTCAGCACCCGCTCGGAGTTGACCTCCACCCAGCCCTCGATGCGACCGGGCAGGCGGAAGAGCCACTCCGGATTGAACACCTCGCGCCCGGTGTCCACACCGGCCACCACGAAATGCTCGCCGACCAGGCCGTCGCCATCCAGGTCGGTGGGCAGCGTCTCGGTGCTGTAAAGCACCAGGCCGTTGAGAAAGGCGAGCAGGTCGTCGCGCTCGGCTTCCTCCAGGGCCAGATAGCGGTCTCGAGCCGAGGTCGCTTCCCCTCCGTGGCGCCGGATCACAGCCTCCAGGCTGAGGCTGGCGCCGTCATGCCCGTAGGGCCCGGTGGTGCCCACGCCCCAGAGCGGAGTGGTGCGGAATTTCTTGACCCGGCTGCCGTCATACTGCATCTCGTGGAACTCGGGTCCCAGGTCGTGGTGGCGGAAGTCGCTGAAGACCCCTTTGACCAGCAACGGACCGGGCCGGGTAGCCTCCAACTTGCCCTGACCCGAGCTCACTAGCAGCTCGAAGAAGCGCCGGTCCTGAGGCAGGCGCCAGTCGCTGACGTGGCACTCCACGCAGCCGCTGGCGGCGAAAAGCTTGCGACCCCGTTCGAAGCGGGCTCCTCCGGTCTGGGTGGGGGACGGGTGGTTGAGGAGAAAGAACTCGAGCAGGTCCATATCCCCCTCGGAGATCTCTTCGAGCACGCCGTCCCGATCGGGGTCATCCAGGCTGATTCCACCCGGTCCGAGCACCGTGCCCGCGTCCCGCGTGAACCCGGTGTAGTATTGCTGGGCCCCCGCCAGGGAGACTCGGCTCAGCCCGTCCTGTCGTGGCTCCTGGTTGGCGGTTGGATCGTGCACCTGCAGGCCCGAGTGGATGTCAAATGCGTTGGAGCTGACCGCCCGCAGCGTGGAGCTGAGGCCGCCGTGACCCACCCGGTCGCGCTGGCCGAAGCCGAACACCTGGACCTCGAAATTGTAGCCTGCCACTCCGGGGGCTCTCAGATTGCGGGCCCAGGGGATGCGGTGGCCGTCCTGGTCGAGATACCAGACGTAGACGACCGGGTTGAGATCGGGCCGGCCGTCACCATCTTCGTCGGCGAAACTGCCGAAATCGAGCTGCTGCCCCGGGGTGGGCTCGACCATAGCCGGGCCCGCTGCCTCCATGAGCTCTACCCACCCGTTGCCGTTGCGGTCCACGCGGGCCATCAACTGGCGACGGATCTCCTGACCCACCATCTCCACCAGCCCGCCCCCGAAGAGATGGGGCGTGTTGCGCCCGGCGCCCGAGTTTTTCTGGATGGTGATCCCCGAGCCCATGTCGCGCCAGGGCACGTTGTGGCAAGCGGCGCACGAATTGACGTGGTCGCTCGAGCCAAGCAAGGTGGCTCCGTCGTCCTGGGTTTTGCCGCGCAACTTGCCGGCCTCGCCGAAAGCCCCATCGGCCCGCGAATACTCGCGCAAAGTCAGCTCGCGCCCCCGCTGGTAGGCCAGCCAGGGGTCGTTTTTCATCAGCCAGCCGCTCGAGCCAGGCAGCTCGGCGCCATGCACCGCTCGCACCCGGCAGGTCTTGACCGAGCGCCCGCTGAGGTCGCGCGGGCTTTCTAGCGGGTCGGAGTCGGCTCCGCCCGGGCGCTCGCTTGCGAAGGGCGGGGTCTGGGCCGACACGCCCAGGCTCAGGCTAAGGAGGAGAAGTAGGCAGAATCTGAATGTACTCGAGATCATCTCTGGCCCCCTGGTAGCTGGCGCTCACGAACTGGATGTCCTGGGTCATCTCCGAGCGGTGGAACTGCTTGCGGAACTTGGTCAGATAGTAGCCCTCCTTGAGGTGGCCGCGCAGGATGGTAAGCTTCTTCACCTCTTCCGGGGGCGCGTCGCGGTTGTAGGGCGCCTTGCCGGTCAGGACGTCGAGCCGCTTTTGCGTCAGCCGACCCGACCACTCGAGCTGGGCTCCCCTGGGGTTGGGGGTGGGAGGCTTCTTGCTCAAGCGAGCCATCCACTCTCTCTCCTGGGCGGTCAGTTTCTCGGGCACGGCAAAGCTCATGGCCTGTCCCCAGAGGGCCATGAAATTGCCCTCGTACGACCACTGGCCTGGCAGGTCCATCTTCTCCCGCGCCATCACGTAGAACAGGGCGTCGGTTGTGTCCTTGACGCTGATCTGGGTGATGTGCAGGGGATAGATGAGTCGAGAGGTGGTGAAGGTAAAGCGAGTCGGGGTGATTTCGCCCAGGAAGCTGCCGTCGGGGCGCTTCTTCATCTGGCGCGGGTCGATCTTCATCACCGTAAAGGTCCACTTCTTCTGGACGTAGTAGCCCAGGGTGGCCGTATCTCCGGCGTAGGAATACTTGTTCTGCTTGAGCCACTCGTAGAGGGCGTCGGCCCGATCAGCCTCCAGGATCTTGTAGTCCAGGCTGCCCACCACGCCGGCCTCCAGCACGCGCACCGCCGGTCGAGCGGCGCTTTTGTCTCGCGCGGCCCCCTCGGCGTAGCTCGTGGGGCGAGCCATGCTTTTGAACTTGCTCATATCCATCGGCTCGAGGATGGTGAAGACGGCCAGTTCCTTGAAGAAGTCGCGGGGCATCTCTTGCAGCTTGGGGCGCGACGGGGTGGGGATGACCATGCCGAAGTCGGGGGCATTGCCCTCGAACATGGGCTGGACAGTGAACGATTCACGCTTTTCCGCCTCATCCCAGGTGATGAAGGCTCGCTGGCCGGGTTGGTTGACATCCTTTTCCAGGGCTGCGAAGTAGCAGCACGCGGCCGGGGCAGCCGTGGCCAGGGCCAGCACGGACAGGGCGGTGAGCAGGGTTTTTCGCATTCGGGGAGTTCCTCCAGAGATGAGGGGGCTTCACACTGTCTGGTCGCCATCCTCCCCGGAGATCTTCCTTGTTTGCTTTCTGGCAATATCTGGCCCGGAGGACCCGCGTAGACTGCAGTCGTGAAGATCCAGGGAGCGAACCAGAGCGTGCATCCAGAGCGCCTGCACGAGGCGCGCTCACTTGACGCGAACCAGAACGGGCTGCTAGAAGACAGCGAGATCCTGACCCACCTGCAGGACGATGGCTTCGACCTCGCCCGCGGCGACGCTCGGGCTCTGGTGGACGAGTTCAAGCTCCACCTGGAGAAGCGACCCCATCCAGCGCTCTCCTCCTACCCTTCCTCGGACCAGGTGGCCGAAGAGCTTTCCGGGCTCGAGCGCCGTTATCCGGCGCTGGCCCGCCGCGTCAGCCTGGGAAAGACGCACGAGGGTCGCGAGATCTGGGCCCTGCAGATCAGTCGGGGAGTGCGCTGTGAGGAGACCTCCAGTCGCCCCGGAGTGGTGCTCACGGGCCTGCACCACGCTCGTGAATGGATGTCCTCGCAGCCGCCGCTGGAGGTAGCTCGCCAGTTGCTGGAGGGCTACGCCAGCGACCCCGAGATGAAGCGACGCGTGGATCAGGCCGAGATCTGGGTGGTTCCCGTGGCCAACCCCGACGGCTATGAGTACAGCCGCAGCCAGGACAACTGGTGGAAGAAGAACCGCCGCCCGGTGGGGGAGACTGCCTGCGGAGAGCCCACCGAGGCCATCGGGACCGACCTCAACCGCAACTACCTCTCCCCCCGGCCTGCCGACCTCGAGCTGTATCGCCCGATGGGGGATACGCCCTGCTCCACGGCCGACGACTTCGAGCATACCTCGGACGACCCGAGCTCGCCCCACTATCGCGGTCCCCAGGGCAATTCCGAGCCCGAGGTGCAGGCCCTGCTCGCGCTCGAGCTCGGACGCGGCAATATCCGCGGAGTGCTCGATCACCACGGCTACGGAGAGATGATCCTCTACCCCTGGAGCCACACCCAGGAGCCACCCCCCGAGCGCGAGCAGTTGCACGACCTGGGCCAGCGCATGAACCAGGCTCTAGGGGGCGGTTTCCGTGTCATGCAGAGCTCGGAGCTCTATGCCAATTCAGGAAGCTCGGACGGGGTGCATTGCGCCAACGGCATCCTGAGCTACACCCTGGAGATCGGGCGCAGCTACCAGCCACCGTCCGACCAGATCGCCCCGATTTCGCAGAGCGTGGCCCGGGCGAACCTGGTCTTCATCGACGAGGTGATCGAGCGGAACCCCCCATCGGGGGCGTCGGCCGGGAGTCGGTTTTAGCTCTGTTTCAGCGGCCCCGGCTACCCTCTCTCCATGCTGCCCAGCCTGTTCGGACACCGTGGTGCCCGTCCCGAGCCCGAGAATACGATGGCTGCCTTCCGTGAAGCCGTCCGCCAGGGCGTGCGCGCCATCGAGACCGACTTTCACGCCACCGCCGACAACCAGCTGGTGGTGATGCACGACCCTACCGTCGACCGGATGACCGAGGGCGAGGGGCGCATCGAGCACCTGACGCTCGACCAGATCAAGAAATTGAAAGTGGCCCATCAGCACGACATTCCCACCGCCGATGACGTCCTGGGCTACGCCGCCCGCGAGAAGCTGTTCGTGGACCTGGAGATCAAATGCCCTGAAAAGCTCGGGGTCGAGAAGACGATCGCCGCCAAAGTACGCCAGCACGGCATGGAGAGCCAGGTAACCATCACCGCCGACGAGTCGCAGTTCCTTCAGCGCATGAAGGGCGAGCTCCCCGAGGCCACCACCGGGCTGGTCATGCGTGCCAGGCCGCTCTACAAGCTGACCGGCTGGGCGGCGGCGGCGGGAGCCGTTGGCCTGGGGCTGGCCGGGACCCTGGCCGGGCTGCCGGTGCTGGCGGCCGTTCTGGGTGGGGCCGTGGTGGGGGCTGCAGTCGGCTTTCACCTGGTCAAGCGCCACCTGCAGAGCAAAGGGTTGAATCAGGGTTCGGACCACCTGATGCCGCACTGGCTGCTGGTGGACCGACACCTGGTGGACAGGGCCGCCGAACGGGGCCAGGAGGTGGTTCCCTACGGCGTCAACGGGGAGGGGAGAGGGGAACGGCTCAAGCGGTTGGGGGTCCACGGGCTGATCACCGACTATCCGGAGCGATTCCTGGGTTCAGACTAATTTCATGAGTTTGGAGTAGGCTTTCCCCGATGCAGATCTCGATGCCGCAACCTACGGTATTAGGATGGCCGGCCGCTGCGACCGGGTCCGGGACGGACTCTGGTCCCAGGCCGCCCGAAGCGGACACTCCCAAAGAGGAGGTGACGCTGGCTGGCCTGGGCCAGGAGCTGATGGATAGCGTCAGCGCTGCCGCCAACCATGCCCTGACCACGTTTCAGAGGAGGCTGCCAGGCTACACCGGTCCCGCCGATGGTCTGTCTCACCCGGATTTCAAGACCCAGGCGCTGATCAAGCCGGTCAACCGGTTCATCATGAACAGCCTGTTCCGCGTCGAGGTGGAGGGCGAGGAGAACATCCCCAAGGACGGCAAGAACCTGTTCTGCCCCACCCATCCGACCGTGGTCGACCCGCCCCTGATCGCGGCCGTGCTCGGCCAGGGCGACTATCGCTTCGTGGCCAACATCATCTTGTTCAAAGGCAAGGGTGGCCCCCTGATCACCGCCATGGGCGCCTTCCCGGTGGACCGCGACAACCCGAGCCGGGCGACTATCCAGCACGGGGTGGACCTGGTCAAGGAGGGAACGCCGCTGGTTATTTTCCCGGAAGGCGGCATCTCCGAGAATCCCAACCAGATCAACCCCCTTAAGCGCGGCGCGGCCTACTTTGCCGTTCATGGCCAGGCCGACAGGATCGTGCCCATCGGCATTCATTACCAGAAGGACCATCAGCCCCGACCGATGGCCGAGCTGAAGACCTATCTCATCGCCGGAGCCCTGGTTGCGGGCACGCTGTTGGGTAGCACGCTCGGCCCCGGCGCTCAGGTCGTGACGGGGGCGATGACGGGAGCGCTCACGGGAGCGTTTGCTCTGGGCAATGTGGCTCGGGCTCTGGTGCCCCAGAAGAAGTGGTTCAACCCTTTCCCCACCAAGTTGGCCGGGCTCGGCGGGGGTCTGGCTGGAATGCTGAGCGGTGGACTGGTCGGCGCCTTCACCGCCGGCGGTATGGATCCCGGCTCGGTGAGCGCCGTGGTGCGCACTCTGGCAGCCGGGTTCTGCGCTCAGCAGATGATGGAAGACTTTGTCCACCGGGATGTGGCCCGCATCAAGTTCGGCACGCCCATGCAGGTTGAGCCATATCTGAACGGAGACGACCACAAAGCGGTCAAGGCGCTCACCCGCGACCTGCACGCCGAGCTCGGCCAGCTCAAGGCGGAGCTTTCCGGGGTTCCCTACGACCCTCACGCCCCTCGCATCCGACCGGGAACCGGCATTCCCAAGCTCCCCAGCACCCCGGTCCCGCTGGTCTTCCATTCGATGCCCGAGGAACCGATGCCGGCTCGCAAGTCCTCAGGGTCTGGAACGTAAGGCGCAGCACCGACCTGGATCGCCCCCAAAGAGGCAAAACCTTCTGCCGTTAACGCTTGATTCATGAAGAGTCCAACGCTCCGTCATCGCTTGCGCAAGCAGTAAAGCAGGA
This sequence comes from uncultured Burkholderiales bacterium, assembly GCA_964637145.1. Classification (GTDB taxonomy): domain Bacteria; phylum Vulcanimicrobiota; class Xenobia; order Xenobiales; family QWHO01; genus QWHO01. The sequence continues at coordinate 1,909 of CAZWUN010000008.1, read as the reverse complement.
ACCCACTCGCAATATGGGATAGTACTCCGCGATGACTGTGGTCTTGCTGGGCCTGAACCACAAGACGGCCCCCATCGACCTGCGCGAGAAGGTCGTCTTTGACGGAGAGCGCCTCCAGGAGGCGCTGGCGAAGCTGCGCGCCCAGCCGGGCGTAAAGGAGTGCGCCATTCTCTCCACCTGTAACCGCACCGAGGTCTACACGGTCGGCCAGGCTGAGCTGGGCTCCTTGATCGAGGCTCCGCCTGAGCATCTCTACCGCTACGAAGGCCAGCAGGCCGTCGAGCATCTCTTCTCGGTCTCCAGCGGGCTCGACTCGATGGTGCTGGGCGAGAACCAGATTCTGTCCCAGGTTCGTTCGGCTTACGAGTCGGCCCGTCAGGCGGCCTCCACCGGTCCGACCCTGGACCGACTGTTCCCCTGGGCCGTGCGGGTGGGCAAGCGGGCCCGCAGCCAGACCCGCATCTGCCAGGGTGCCTCCTCGGTCAGCGCGGCCGCCGTCGAGCTGGCCAAGAAGATCTTCGGCGATCTCTCTGGCCGGCGCTTGATGCTGCTGGGTGCCGGCAAGATGACCGAGCTGACCCTCAAGCTACTGGGCGATGCCGGGGTGCAGCAGATCACCGTGACGAACCGCACCGCTGCTCGCGCCGAGGAGCTGGCGCGCCAGTGTGGCGGCCAGGCGGTGCCCTTCGAGGATCTGGATCGGGCCCTGGCTGAGGTGGACATCCTGATCGCTTCCACCGGCGCCCCTCACTACGTGGTCACCCAGGAGCGGCTGAGCAAGGTCATGCGGGCCCGGCGCTACCGTCCCCTCTTCCTGGTCGACATCGCCATGCCGCGCGACTTCGACCCGGCCTGTGGCGAGCTCGATAACGTCTACCTCTACAACATCGACGACCTGCAGGAGGTGGTGGGCCAGAACCTGGCCCAGCGCCACAAGGAAGTGCAGAAGGTGCTCGAGATCGTTCGCAGCGAGGCCCAGGGCTTCCTGACCGACCTCGACTCGCGCAAGGCGTCGGGGGCCATCCGCACGCTGCGAGAGAGTTTCGAGGAGCTACGTCAGCAAGAGCTGGCCCGCTACCTCGAGCGTTGCACCCCGCAGGAGGCCGAGCGTTTGGAGGCTTTTTCGCGCAGCCTGCTCAACAAGCTGCTACACGCCCCCACCATGCGCCTGCGCCAGCTCTCGGGTGCGGGCGTGGACCCCAACCAGCTCAAGCTGACCCTTGAGCTCCTGGGCCTGACCCGCGAGGACCTGGAAGACGAGGAGCCTTCATGACCAGCGGGTTGGCCGCCCTGAGCGGCGCCGCCCTCGGCTATCTGGGGGCCTCGCTGGGCTTTCAGTGGAACCTGTTTCGCCGCCAGGAGCAAGACTGGCACATCTGGCGCAACCTGCTCTGGGCGGCTTTCGGCCTGCACACCCTGGCTCTGTTGCTGGTCGCCCTCTCGCTGGGCCACGTCCCCCTGAGCGGCATGGCCGAGAGCCTGGGCTCGCTGGCCTGGGTGGTGGTCGGGCTCTACCTGATCCTGGGCCGGATCTGGAAGATGGAGGTGCTGGGCGCGGTGGCCGCTCCGGCCGCCTTCGCCATGACGGCCTTCTCGCTGTTGGTCTTGTCCACCGACCCGGGCCTCAATCCCAGCAAGAGCTTCTGGTTCTACCTGCACGTCGGCTCGTACATGCTCGGTTATGGAGCCTTCGTGCTGGCCGCCTTCTGTGCCCTGCTCTACTTCGTTCAGGTGCGCTTGTTGAAGGCCAAGAAGGTGTGGGGGATGTTCCGCCTCATGCCCTCGCTGGACGCACTGGATCGGGCCGCTTACCGCCTGATCCTGGCCGGCTTTCCGCTCATGCTGCTGGGGCTGACCACCGGCATGGTGATGAGCAACTGGGTGTTCGCCTTCAGCGACATCAAGAACC
>CAZWUN010000007.1:0-45033 GCA_964637145.1 uncultured Burkholderiales bacterium | reverse complement strand
ACGGCCACGAGGTGGATCTGGCCATGGTGGGCTGGACCCCCACCCGCGTGCGCCTGGAGGGTGAGGCCAACGGTCAGTCGCTCAACCTGGACGTCAACCTGGGCGCGCACACGATCTCCGGTTCGTCCGGCGACGAGCGCTGGAACCTGCGCTTCGACCACGACAGCCTGCACGGCACCGTGGGCTCGAAGTCGGTGGACCTGGAGCTGGACCTTTCCCGCGGCCAGCTGACCGGCCAGGTGAACGGACAGGCCGTCCAGGCGGAGATGGTCAACCTGGACATGACCGATCTGGCCCCCCATCTTTATCTGCTGGCCCCGGCGCGATGAGAAAGTGGCTCTTGCTGCTCTCTCTCCTCGCCCTGGGCGCCGGGGAGGCGCTCTTGTTCCCCACAGCTGAGTATAGCGGAGTGCTGAGCGTGCACGGCCCGGGCGGGGTGCTGGTGCTGCGCGATCAGAAGGCTTACGACGCCTTCATCGACCGCATTCCCAAGACGGAGATCTCCAAGACCAACCCGGCTCCACCCAGCGACGACCCGCTGTTGAAGCGCCCCAAGATCGACTTCACCGAGAATATGGCCGTGGTGGCCACCAGCAACTTCCTCCACACCCAGGTGAAGATCGTGGAGCTGCGCCTTCAGTCCGACGGCGAGAGCGTCCACCTGCAGGTGGAGCGGGTGACGCCCGAGGAGTCGAAGTACTACTCGGTCCCCAACGACGTGGGCCGCTACCACCTGGTGGTGGTGGATCGGCGTAACGGCGAGGTGCGCGAGGTCAACCGCTAGGTGCTCTGGCTGCTGCTGGTTCTGGTCCTTCTGGCGCCAGCCCGAGGACTGCCCGAAGTCGATCCGGAAACGGTGGATATGTCCGCAGCGCGTCTTGCCGAGATCGAGCGCGTGGTCAACCAGGCCATCGCCGCCGGCAAGCTGCCCGGGGCGGTGGTGATCGTGGGCCGGCGGGGCAAGATCGTCTACCGTCGCGCCTTCGGCCAGCGCGCCCTGGAGCCGGCGGCCGAGCCCATGACCGTGGATACCATCTTCGACCTGGCCAGCCTGACCAAGCCCCTGGCCACGGCTCCCAGCGTGATGCTGCTGGTGGAGCAGGGCCGCCTGCGCCTGAGCGACCCTCTGGGGCTCTACTTCCCCGAGCTCGAGGACCCGGCCGCCCGCAGGGTGACCGTGCAGGAGCTTCTGACCCACACCTCAGGCTACGGCAGCGGCCTGGACCGCACCCGCGACTGGCAGGGCCTGCAGGGAGCGGTCGGCGAGCTCTCTCGCGAGTACCTGCGACATCCCCCCGGCACCCACTTCGAATACTCCGACATCAACTACATCGCGCTCGGACTCCTGGTTCAGCGCATCGCGGGCCAGCCCCTGGATCAATTTGCCGCTCGGCATCTCTTCGGTCCGCTGCAGATGAGCAAGGCCGGTTTCGGGCCGCGCATCGAGCCCGATGTCGCCCCCACCGAGCGGCGCGGGACGGTGGTGCTGCGAGGGGTCGTGCACGACCACGTGGCCGCCCGCATGGGCGGTGTGGGCGGCCACGCGGGCCTTTTTGCCACCGCCGACGACGTGGCCCTGTTCGCCCAGATGCTGCTCGACCAGGGAGGTGGGGTGCTCAGTCCCGCCTCGGTGGCCCGCATGACCCGTCCGGTGGTGGTCTCCACCACCGGCTACACGCGCGGGCTGGGGCTGGACATCGACTCGCCCTATTCGGCCAACCGGGGCGAGCTTTTTCCTCGCGGCTCCTTCGGGCACACCGGGTGGACCGGCACCTCCCTGTGGGTGGATCCCACCAGCGAGATGTTCGTCGTCTTCCTGTCCAACCGCGTCCATCCCGACGGAAAGGGGGACGTCACCCCCCTGCGGGCCCGGGTGGCCACCCTGGCGGCCGGCGCCGCCACCGACCAGGAAACTCTCTGGCGTCAGGCCGAGCAGCGCTATGCGGCCGAGGTGGCCCGGGGTCTGCCCGAGCTGGAGGCCCGCCTGGAGAAGCTGGCCGGCCTGCCCCCCTCTCCGCCCCTCTCGCGGCGCACCCTGAACGGCATCGACATCCTGCAGGAGAATGGTTTTCGCGAGTTGGCCGGGATGCGCGTGGGGGTGGTGACCAACCACACCGGTCGCAACCGGCAGGGGGAGCTGACGGTGGATCTGCTGCACAGAGCTCCCGGAGTGCGGCTGGTGCGCATCTTCTCGCCCGAGCACGGCCTGCGCGGGCAACTTGACGAGAAGGTCCCTGACACGGTGGATTCGACGACGGGGCTGCCGGTGGTGAGCCTCTACGGCGAGAGAAGGCGGCCCCGTCCCGAGGACCTGGAGGGTCTGGACGCGCTGGTCTACGACATCCAGGATTGTGGCACGCGCTACTATACCTACAGCACCACTCTGCGCTACCTGCTCGAGGAGGCGGCCCGGGCCCGGTTGCCGGTGTTCGTGCTCGACCGCCCCAACCCGCTGGGCGGAGAGGCGGTGGAGGGGCCGGTGGCCGACGCCGAGCGCGACTCGTTCACCTGCCCTCACACCCTGCCGGTGCGCCACGGCCTGACCCTGGGCGAGCTGGCCCGCATGCTCAACGCCGAGCGCAAGATCGGGGCCGACCTGCGGGTCATCGCGATGGATCCCTGGGCCCGCTCGCTCTGGTTCGACCAGACCCAGCAAGAATGGGTCAATCCCTCGCCCAACCTGCGCGGGCCTACGGCCGCGCTGCTCTATCCCGGGGTGGGCCTGTGGGAGGCCACCAACTTGTCGGTGGGGCGCGGCACCGACCGACCCTTCGAGCAACTGGGAGCTCCCTGGATCGACGCCGACCGGTTCGCTTTGCTGCTCAACGAGCAGGGCCTCCCCGGAGTGCGCTTCGTGCCCGTGCGCTTCACTCCGCAAAGCTCGGTTTTCGCCGGCCAGGAGTGCAGGGGGGTGCAGATCCTGGTCACCGATCGCGCCCGATTGCGCCCGGTACGGCTGGGGATGGAGCTGGCCGCAGCGCTGCTGCGCCTTCATCCTCGCGAGTTCGAAACCGAGAAGCTGGGACGGCTGCTGGACAATGAGGACACACTGCGCCGGTTACTGGCGGGAGAAACGCCGGCTCAGATCGAGGCCTCCTGGGAGGCCGACCTGGAGCGTTTTCGGAAGCGTCGCGCGCCGTTCTTGCTCTACTGAGAGCTCAGGACGGAAACTGCCCGAAGAAGGGGAAGGTACCGTTGGGCGCACCGAAGCTGGCCGGGCCGAGGAGTTGCGGGGACTGGCCCGGCAGCCCGCCCGGTCCACCGAAAGGCCCGAGCACGTTCGGGCCCATGGGCAAGCCACCCGGGCCATCCCAGGGGCCGAGCACGAAAGGACCCTGGGGCAGACCACCCTGGCCTCCGAAGGGGCCGAGCACATTCGGACCCTGAGGCAGGCCACCCGGCCCGTTCCAGGGGCCGAGCACATTCGGGCCCTGAGGCAGGCCGCCCGGGCCGTTCCAGGGGCCGAGCACGTAAGGACCCTGAGGCAGGCCGCCCGGGCCGTTCCAGGGGCCGAGCACGTAAGGACCTTGAGGCAGGCCACCTGGTCCGTCCCACGGGCCGAGCACGTAGGGGCCCTGAGGCAGCCCGCCCGGTCCATTCCAGGGACCGAGCACGTGAGGACCCTGGGGCAAACCGCCCGGGCCGTCCCAGGGGCCGAGCACGTAGGGGCCCTGGGGCAGGCCGCCTGTGCCGCCGAAGGGGCCGAGCACGTTGGGCGACTGCTCGGGCAGCCCGCCCGGGCCGGTGTAGGGGCCGATGAACGGGAAGCTCGAGTTGGTGGGGCCCTGGACTGGCTGGGTTACGGCGGGGGGGTTGGGATTGGTGACCGTGTGGCCGTTGACCGGCTGCCCCGCCACGAAGCCCCACTGGTTATAGAGTTCTCGCTCGCGCTGGACGGAGACGGCCAGGAGGGTTATCTGCTCTTGAGTGTAGGAGATCTGCGTGACCGGCGTGATCGGGTTGGGACCGCCGGTCGGATAGTTGCCTACAGTTTGAACTCCCGTGAAGCTGTAGTTGGGGTTCGAGGTGCCTTGCAACGTGCTCATGCTGACTCTCCCTGCTCGAGTTGACGCCGGGGGCCTGTCCTGCGTCCTACCGGGATGGGCTGAACGTCATGGTTCGACACGGGTCTCGGTCGAAACCTTCTGGATGCGGTCTGGAATGCAGGGCGTTTGGCCAGGAAGCGACGTCTCATGGCGGCAGCGTTTCCGGCCGTTGGAGGGTGGCCCGGTAGACTCGCCTGCCCTTGGCCGCCCTCCCGCTATCGGCTTCGGTCAACAAGAATTGACGTTCGGTTACCGCTGGCTTTTCAGACGCCCTTCAGAGCCCCCCGTTACACTGGTATCGTCATGCTCGCCCCCGTAAGCTCAGGAGGCGTGTGGGACTGGATCATGGGCCGTAAGTCCAGGCCGGAGGAGACTCCGGCTCAGGATGTCTACGTGCCCGGGCCGGTCCAGCCCCCCTCGCCGGCTCAGTCTGCCCCCACCTTCTCGGACCCTCAGGTCGAGGCTCTCTGCCACGACCTGGCCGGTGCGCTCAAGTTCGCCGGCAAGGACGCGCTCATGCAGAGGGGAGCCTCCCTGCAGGTGGCTCAGACCCAGTTGGGTCTGGCCGGAGTGGCCCTGGAGCTGGTCAGCACCGGGCGCAACGACGAGGAGAAGCTCAGCCTGGCCCGGCGGTCGCTGCAGCATCTGCAGGCCCATCAGGTTCCAGGGCCCTGGAGCTTCGGGAGCGAGCTGGTGGAGACTCCCCGCTACCCCAATCAGAGAGTGGCCATCGCCCAGCTGGTGCTGGCCAGCACCGCCACGGAGGCAGCCGGGTTGGCCGGGCTGGGTCTGGCCGCCACACGGGCCATGAACAGCACTTACCACGCCGCAGACATTTGCGCCGTGGGAGAGAAAGCGCTGCGCCGGCTGAATACCCCGGCCGCGCAATTGGCCCTGAAACTCGGCCAGTCGGTGCGCTACGACAACCAGAGGGTCTCGATCTACCAGACCTTCCTGGAGCAGTCTGACAGGGCTTCCGCTCCCGAGCTGGTTGCAGCGGGGCTGCAGGCGGCGGGCGAGGTCAGCAGCACCTACGCGGCTCAGGACCGCGCAGCCCTGGGTCGCACCTTGCTCCAACACCTGGCGGGTGACCCGAGCGTGGCTCCCATGCTCTCACTGGGCCTGGAGATGGGTCGGGTCGTGCGCTATGACAACCAGCGCCTGGCTATCTACGAGACGGCCATGAGCGCGTGCCAGACCAGCGACCCGGTGGGGCTGGCCCGTCAGGGTCAGGCCATGCTGGGCCAGCTCAGCCCCACCTATGCGGCTCAGGATCGTGCCGCGGCTTCGATCGTGCTGTTGGAAAGACTCAAGCAGCTCCCCGAGACCGAGTCGTTGGCCGATCTCGCCCTCTTGATGCTGGGCGAGGTGCGCTACGACAACCAGAAGGTCGCTCTGGCCGACGAAGTGTTGGAGGCCATCTCGCAGGGGCAGACATCGGAGCTGAGCGTGGCCCGCCAGGCGATGAGCACCATCAGCTCCACTTATGCCGCCCAGGACCTCAACCGGGTGGCGATGGCGGTGCTCGAGCGCACCGACAACGCGGATGCCAAGCTCGTTCTGCAGACCATGCGAGCGGTGCGCTACGACAACCAGCGGGTGGAGATGGCAAAGGTGGTCTTCAACCACCTGCTCGAGCCCGAGCCGCCGCCCTTCTCGCAACTGGCCGCCGAGCTGCTGGGCTCACTCAGCACCACTTACGCGGCCCAGGATATCGTGGCCGCGGGGCGTGTGTTGAGCGGTCGCTACAGCAACCCCAGGGCGCGGGCTCTGCTCGACGAGGCTTTGAGCAAGCAGTACGACCACCAGAAGGCCCAGGCGCTCCAGGAGGCCTTCCGCGGCATCCAGGCGATCGACGACGACGTGACCGAGATCAAGAAGATGGCCAAAGCCGTAACCGGTCAGGACCAGACCACCACCATCGCCGAGACCCAGGGGGCGGTGCTGGTGGGCGGGGTGCGTTTGCGGGTGCGCAAAGTCGATTGCGAGACGCCCGTTTAAAGGTTCGCTAACAGGTCTGTCAACTGCGCGTGCGGGCTCGCAGGGCCACGTTGCCGACCACCAGGTTCGGTCCCAGCCGGGCGATGCCGCCGGCCTGCTCGGGGGCGTGCAGCCTGCTGGTCTCGGCTCGCTGGACGGCATCGCTCACCAGTTGGCGCAGCTCGGCCACCGGGCGGGTGGATGGGGACCCGAGCAGCGCGTTCAGGCCGATCACCCCGCGGGCGCTGGCGGCTTCCAGGAAACCGGTCAGGGCTCCGCCCAGCCAGGCCGGCTCACCGGTTTCCTCGAGCAACTCCCGCCCCACTACCACCAGCTCGGCCCCGATCTCGAGCCGCTGAGCGACCAGGAAAGCGCCCACCCGGACGCTCTCATCGCTCCTCAGGCAGCCCGAGCGCAAGAGGCTCTCGGTCAGCTGTCGGGCGCTCTGACCTTCGGATTGACCGAGCACGGTGGTGGCCACGGCCGGGTTGGTGGGACACAGGTCTTGCAGCTCGCGCGCGGTCTGGCCTTTCTGACTGATCAGTAGAGCCGGCCACAGCTGCTCCAGAGCCTTCGGCTCCAGCACGGCGAGTCGGGCCAGGGCCAGCGACTCCTCCTGGCTGCCGGCCTGGACCGGACCCGGATCTTGACCCGCCAGCACCTTGAGGGCTATCGGCACCTGGCTGGTGGGGAAGGGTTGAGTTAGCAGCTTGTCCACTCGCTCCACGAAGTCTCTCGAAATCAGGTCGGCGAACAGGGATGCGTCCGCGCTCCGGTCCAGTTTCGCCAGAATTCCCAGGGACCGGCTCTTGTGCGAGGGCAATTGCTCGCTGGCCCGATGGCAGGCGTCGAGCAGGACAGCCGGGTTGTCCGTCTGGTGACCTTCTGGTCCCAGCATCCCCTGGCAGGCCTGGCGCAGGGTGGCCTCGGGCAACTCGCTCAACCGCTCCACTCGGGGGCCATGGACCAGTTCGGAGGCACGCTCATAGAGCCAGCTTCGCTGTTCGGGCGTGACCTGCTCGCCGAAGAGGTGTCGTTCCCAGTTCTCCACCGCACGGTGCTGGCTCCATTCGGCCAGCAGCCCCTCCCGGGCGGGGCGGGTGAGCTCACCCTGGCTGTAGAGCTCCTTGAGCCGCTGGTGCTCTTGATCGAAAGGCCGGGCGGCCTCGTTGCAGTTTCCCCGGCTGGCCAGGGCCCGGTCTTCGGCGCTCCGGCGCTGGAGCAGCAGAGAGCGGGCTCTCTCCATCAGGGGCCGCCACTCCTCCGGCTCGAGATGGCTCAACTGCTCTCGGGTCAGGCCGGTGACCCGCTCGGTAGCTTCCTGCAGAAGGTCGAATTCGCTCCTGGCGGTGCCGGCCTCGGGCGGGGGCAACTGCGCCGCCTTGCCAAAGCTGACCAACAGGGTGGACCCGTCTGGTTGGATGGTGATCTGGTCGGGCGTGCCCGCCTCAGTGGGAAGTTTCTGCACCAGGACCCCTCCCCGCGGGTCGACTGTCCACAGCTCGCCGTACGGCTGCAGCGGGACAAAGCGCAGACGCCCTTGCGGGTCGAGGTGGTAGCTGCGGCGGAGGGAGTATCCGTCCACGGTCCACTTCGCCTCGCCGGTGGTCGGATCCAGCCCCTGGAGAGTGTGGTCCTGAGCCTGGTAGAAGACCCCGGGCCCTTCGCCCACCGGCACCCTCTCGCCGTAGCCCGGCCGGCTCCAGCGAACCGAGCCATCCGGGTTGTAGCAGCGCAGCTCCTGGGAGTGCTGGATCAGCAGGGCACCGTCCTCGGTTGCCCGCAGCGCGATGCAGCGCTGGTCGGGGGGAAGTTGCAGGGGCAGGTCCTGGCGCTCGCCCTCGGGAGTCAGGCGATAGACCTGCTGATCGTCGCCCACGAGCAGGTGGCCGTCGGGAGTGCTGCTGAGGCTGGAGAATCGCGGGAGGTCGTGGGCCCAGAGCTGCTTTCCGTTTTGGAGGCTGACGGCCTTCACATACTCCTGGCCACACAGCAAGACCCGGTCTTCCAGAAAGCGAGCCCGACTGGCTGCATCCCCCTCCACTGGCACCGACCATAGGGGAGAGCCGTCGGCACTCACAGCGGTCAGTTCCCGGGCGTTGGAGGAGCCGCCTCGAAAGAAAGCCACTCCCCCTTGCGGAAGCTCGAGCGGGGCCCCCACGGGAGACAGGTCTTTTTGCCAGGGGCAGAGGACCTGGCGGGTTCCGTCCGGCGCCACCGAGACCAGTCCATCGTTGTCTTTGAAGAAAGCCCTGGTGCCGTCCTGGGAAAAGACGACCTCATCCAGGGGACGGGCCCCCTGGGCCTGGAGTTTGCCCAGGAAGGCGACCCGGTCGGTGATGGTCGGCCCATTGAGGCTGACTCGGTCCAGCATTGCCTCCGGATTTCGACGCCAGGGCAGTCGTCTCCGCCTTTGCAAAGGTTCTGCAAAGCTGGCCCGGTTAGATTCAGGACGTGTCGACGATCCAGCCTCTGGCTTCCACCACGCCCCTCGCACCGCTCGGCCTGCCGGCCGGCCCGGTGACCCGACCCCAAGACGACCGCCCGCCTCTGGATTCGACCGGACGGGTCTTGTGCCAGTCCGTCTGCCTCGAGTTGGGCCAGCACTGGAGCCAGCTCGAACAGGTCGCCGAGTGGCTGGAGGGCTGGACGGCCCAGACCCGTTCCCGGCGAGACGGCCAGCACGAGAGCCTGGAGCGCTTCTCCGGCTTCGCTCGCCAGACCATCGAGCAGGTGCGGGGCCTGGAAGGCGGGATCGTGGCCCGCAAGCAGGCCGAGCGGCGCAGCTGCCAGGAGGCGCTCGACCGCTTCCAGCGTCCAGCCGGACCGGAGCATCTCGGTCAGGGGCTGGCCCCGCTCCGCCAGTCCATCCAGATTCATCAGCAGCGAAACGCCGAGTTGCAGAGGCTGGATACCTTCCAGCGCGAGTCGGTGGCCTACTACCGCACCCGCGCCGAGCGCGTTCGCGACCAGATGGTGATGATTGCCACCGCAGAGGCCGCCATGCAAAGTGAGGTGCTGGGCCGCATCGCAATGCTGGTTCCCCAGCTAGCGGGCCACGTGATTCGAGAAACGGGCCTCGGGTTCGATCGGATCAGCGCTCTCAGGGGCGAGCTGACGGCCGGACTGGAGCCGGTGGAGTGGGAGGTGGAGGTCGAGCCAATGGCTCCCGAGCTCGTGGCTCTCGGGGCTCGCGAGGCGGCTCAGGCCGAGACGCTCTGCTCGCGAGGCAAGCAAGAGCTCCTCGAGGGGATAAAGCTCCAGCCCGATTCACGCGAGCTGTGGGCCAGCCTGGCCGCGGCAGGGTAGTCAGGCTCGGAAGACGGCCCTCTTCCTGTTCGAGTTGATGCCCTGTGAAATTTTTCTTTCCCCTGCTGGCACTGGGTTCGTGTTGATCGAACGGTAAGGGTGGGGTTGACAGAATCTGGCTTCCCGAGTAGATTGTCGAAGTCGACGGCGACGCCGACCGCACCGGATGAGCGAAAGAATCCGGCGGGCTGTCAGAAACCGAGACCTGGCAGGGGTTGCGTGCAGACCAGAGTACGCCGCAGTGTTTCGACTGCTGAGAACATCGAAACGGGCCTGGAGACAAGCTCGAGACCGCGAGGTTGAGCGCACCGCAAGGTGCCCTCGAGTGGAATGCCAGGGGAGATCGGTGAGGTCGGAGCCGATCACTCCAGCGAGTCGTTACGCTGGCGCCCCGGAGAGCGTTAGAACCGGCGGACTGTCGCTCCGAGAACGGCAGGGGTAGCGTGCAGACCTGAGTGACGCCGCGGAGTTTCGGCCGCGAAAAAATGCTGAGACGTCCGATCGGGCTTCTACCGAGTAGGACAAAGCCGATACAGAACGTAGGGTCGGCCGCTCCGGCGAAGCGAGAGAACCGGCGCCCTGAGGCGCGAAAACCTCGGCGGGCTGTCAGAGACCGAAACCTGACAGGGGTAACGTGCAGACCGCAGCACGGAGCAGTGTCTCGACTGCGTGAACATCGAGGCGGGCCTGGGACCAGGTCGGGACCGCGAGGAGAAGCGTCGACGCAAGTCGACCACCGACTGAAGGTTGAACCAGGAGTGTCCGGTGAGGTTGGAGCCGGGCCACGAAAGCCACCGCGAGGTGGCTTTTGTGTTGTACGCAGATTAGAAGAGTCACCCCCGGCTGGCGAGAATCTCTGCCCACGATGCGAGCTCTCCTGGTCGTCTTCTTGCTGGCTTTGCTGATCGTGCCGGCTCGCTCGGACGAACTGGCCTCGTTCGAGCAGAAGGTGCGGGCCTGGGTGCAGAGCCGGGACTATGCCAGCCTCGCTCAGGCGGCATTCATGGAGCCCGGGCTCTCGCGTGAGTTGCTGGCCAGGCTGAAGTTGCCCGAGGACAAGCTCCTGGCCAACGCCCTGGCTCGGGCCCTGCTCCTGGCCGGGGACCCCGGTCCCACCGAGCAGCTCAAGGCCAAGAATGCCTACCTCGTGCCCACCACCTGGGACGGCACAGCTCTGGCCGACGACCCCGAGCTTTTGACCCGGCGCGCCATCCCCACCAACCTGGCCCCCAGGCAGTCTGATCCCGCCCAGGAGAAGCTGGCCTGTTTGCAACTGGCCATCCGGGTGGGCGATCCGGAGGCGGCCGCGCGCATGCTCGAGGCCCTGGGCGGGCCTGCCGAACTGGAGCTGCTGGCCCTGGAGAGCGGGGGACGACCCGCCGAGGCCCTGCAACTGGGAGAGCGGTTGCCTGCCAGCCTGAGCAATGAGCTGGCTCTGGTGTCGGCCTCGCGGCAGCTGGCCCGGGCCGGCGAGGTGGACCTTCATCTGGCTCGAGCTCGCGAGCTTCTGCGCGGCCAGGCAGTGGCCAGCTTCGTGCTGGAGAGCGTGGCGCTGGAGCGCGAGCTGGAGAAGGGGACCCGGCTCAGCTTCGAGCAGTTTCTGGTCCGCCACCAGCAGGCCTGGCGCCACCTGGATGGTCTGGCCGTTCGCCGTCTGGCCACCGGCGAGGGCCGCTGGCTCTGCCTGGCGGCCCAGATCTGGGTGGTGGAAGCTCTGCGCCGCCAGGCTGCCGAGGTGGAGGAGTTCCCCATCAAGGCCCAGCTCGACTACCTGGTGCGACGCGACCTGGAGCTGCTGCAGGGCCTGAACCGGCAGGCCTTCGAGGAGTCGTTCTCGCTGCAGCCCTCCCAGCCACATCAGTATCTCGAGCTGTGGAATCCGGAGCTGGCGCTGGGCCTCTTCCGTCTCGAGTTAGACACGATCGCCCGCCTGGAGAACCTGGGTCAGACCCGACTGGCCCGCCAACGCCTCGACCTGCTGGCCACTCCCCGAGTCGAGCTGGAGCGGCGCTTTGACGAGGCCACGCTGGCCTTCCAGCTGGCCCAGTACGCGTTGGAGCCCACCCCGCCCCAGCCCGGGGCCGCTCCCAGCCCGTTCGCCCTGGTCTGGAACGAAGGGGCTCTGGCTCACCTGCTGGGGGTCTACCATCTCAAGCGAGCCCGCACCCAGGTCGACTTTGACAGCGACATGGCCCGAGCCAGGCGCTACCTGGCCCGCTACCGGGGCTTCCTGGGCCTGGACGACCCCCGCTGGGTCGAGCTGGAGGTGCGGCCCGACCCCAACCTGGCCCGGCAGCTCAAGCAGGATTACAAAGACTTCTCCCCGGGTCGCATCCAGGCCCTGATCGCGCTGGGCCAGCGCAGCGACCTGGAGGAAGCGGTGGCCTTGATCGAGCGCCTGATCGCTGAGTCGGGCGGCGGTCCGGAGGCCACCCAGGCAGTGCGCACGCGCTATCGTCCCGCCTATGACCGGCTCAGTGAGCTGTATCTGAAGGCCGGGAAAGTGCAGGAGGCCATGGAGGTCCAGGGGCGGCTGGCCCAGGTGGAAGCGCGGGCCGGCCTGGAGCTAGAAGAGCTGAGCCGGGGACTGCCCGAGCTCAAGCCGGCCGCCGACGAACTGCGCCGCCTGGGCTCGGCGGGCGCCCAGAATCCTGACCGGGCCAGCTTCTATCTCGGGCTACAGCAGGTCCGCTCTCAGAACCCCGACTACGAGCGCCTGCTGGCCGTTCGTCCGGTCAACTTCAGCCGACTTCAGCCATTGCTGCCCGAGGACGTCACCGTGGTGCAGTACTTTCCGTCCGAGAAACGGCTCTATCTCTTCGTTTTGACTCGACAGCAGCTGGCCATCCGCCAGGTCGAGGTCAGCCGGGCTCAGCTCGAAGAGCAGGTTCGGGCCCTGCGCGCCGGTTGCAGCCGGCTGGAGGAGCTGAGCGCCCCCGCCGCCCAGCTCTATGAGTGGCTCATCGCTCCCATTCAGGCCGACCTGAACGAGCGGCCCATCCTGGCGGTGATCCCCACCGGCAGCCTGCACTATCTGCCCTTTCAGGCCCTGCGCTCGCCCGAGGGCTATCTCATCGAGCGCAAGGCCGTGGTGGTGCTGGCCCGGTCCAGCGACCTGGAGCAGCTGACCCGGCCCCCGGGCAAGGTGCAACCCGCGCTGCTGGCCGTTGGCAATCCCGATGGAACGCTCCCGGCCTCCGCCCAGGAGGCCGAGGAACTCAGCCGCAAGCATCCTGGCAGCCGCCTGCTGGTGGGCGCTCAGGCCACCAACGAGCGCTTTGTGGAGATGGCGAAAGGGATGGGATCGCTGCACCTTGCCACCCACGGCATTCTCAACTCCAAAAGCCCCAGCTCGAGCTACCTGGTCATGGCCGGAGAACAGCGCCTGGGCGTGGGCGACATCGCCGGCCTGGACTTGAAGGGGGTGCGCCTGGTCACTCTGTCGGCCTGCCAGACGGCCCTGGCCGAGCGCGAGCCTGGCTCGGAGCTGACCACCCTGGCGGATGCTTTCAGTTTTGCCGGCAGCCCCTCGCTGGTAGCCAGCCTGTGGAAGGTGGATGATCGCTCCACCCGCGATTTGATGCTGGCTCTCTACGACGGGGTGGGCCGGGGTCAGAATCTGGCCTTCTCCATGCAGCAGGCCCAGCTGAAGCTGCTGCGCCAGCCGGCCACCAGCCACCCGTACTACTGGGCTCCTTTCGTGCTGATTGGCGACTGGCGCTGAGCAGGACCGGTTTATTCAGGAGGACGGCCCTACCAGGATAAACGGGGCCCAGAAGTAAGGTCGGGGGTAGGCCTGCTTGACGGTCTTCTGGGCTTCCTGCAGGGATCGGGCCCGGCTCATCGTCCTGAGATTGCCGTAGAACTCGGTCATGAGCCGGGCGGTGGCCTCATCGTCCACCTTCCACAGCGAGGCCACCACCGACTGGGCACCGGCAAAGAAGAAGGCATTCTCCAGGCTGATGAGGTCGTCGCCGGCGCTGTTCTCGCCCAGGCCGGTCTGGCAGGCCGAGAGGGTGACCAGCTCGAGGCCCTTGAGGTCGAGACCCCAGATCTCGCGCACCGTCAGCCGGTCGGGAGCCAGCAGGATGTAGGAGCGGGCCGCATCGCGCTGGTCCAGCACCCCGTGGGAGGCGATGTGCAGCCCCTCGTAACCCCGCCCGGCCGTACCCACCAGCTCCTTACGGGCGGTTGAGCCCACATAGACCGTCGAGCCCGGGAACAGCTCGGCGATGCGCTTGACCTCGTCCTCCGAGCGGGGCAGGCTGCCGTCCGGATTGCCCAGCAACAGCAGGCGGCGTGGTCCCCCCGCGGCTGCGGCCACTGGGGGCACCAGAAAGCTCTCCTCGCAGAGGTTGACGCAGGCCATCCGGTCCACCAGGAAGTCGGGGCTTGCGGGATCGGGCACCAGCATCTGAAAGGGCAGGTAGTGGAGCGGCCCATTGGGCAGGATGGCCAGGGTCTTGATGCCCCGAAGTCGGCTCTCTACCGGTCCGAGCAGATCGCGGTAGAGTTGGTGGGCGTCCTGGCGCAGCTTCGCCTCCTCGCCGCGCAGCACGTCGGTGCGCAGCTCGCCTATCCGGCGGGTCAGCTCCTCGCGGGGCAGGTCCACGATGCGGGCCTCCAGCTCGCTGGCCGTGACCAGGAAGACGTAGAGCTGCTTTTGTCCGCACAGGTACTCGACGATGGCCTCGTCCGGCCCCAACGTGCTTTGCTTGAGGCGCAGCTGCTTGGGGTTGACGCTGATCAGGCCGGCCAGCTCGGGCTGGGTCTGGAAGAGATCGCGCACGAACTCGCGATACTCCACCAGCCTCTTTTCGCGCTCGCGGCGCGCTTGTTCCACGTTGGCCGGGTTCTGCTCCACCGCAGGACGGGTCAGCTCCTGCTGCAGGGCGCGTTCCACGGCCTCTCGCTCGCCCTGCAGGGCGCGGCTGGTCTCCACCGCCTGGCGCTGCTCAGCCCGGACGGGCGACCCCTGCTGCTTGAACAGGTGGCGCAGGTTGTCGCTGCGGCTGCGGGCCACGGCTTGCAGCGCGTCCTCCAGGCGCCCTTCCTCGTGGTAGAGCCGGATCAACTCCTCGTAGAGATCCTGCCCGCTTCTGAGCAGGGTATCGCGGCCGCCCACGCTGTCCTTGACGCTTTCGAGCAGCTCGGCGGCCTCCTCCAGCGAGGCCAGGGCCGCCTTGCGGTCTCCCTGGCGGGCCTGGAAGTGGCCCAGCCAGTAGAGCGAGAAGATCAATCCGTAGCGGTCGTAGACTTCCCGGCGCAGGCGGACGGCCTCGGATAGATCTTGGAGCGCCGCCGGCCCGCCTTGCAGGATGGCCCGCTGGGTCAGCACGTCGGCTTCCATCCGCCGGTCACCGACGGCCCGGGTCAGCGGCAGGGCGCTTTCGAAACAGTCCCGGGCGGCCTGGTTCTGGCCCCCGCGCAGGTAGATCTGGCCCAGGTGGCCCAGACTGTGGGCGCGGCCGTGAGGATCGTTGATGTGGGTCATGATCCGCAGGGCCTGACTCTGAAAGGCGATCGCCTGGTTCAGGTTGCCCATCCGCAGGTAGGCCACCGCCGTCCGGTCGCTGGCCTGGGCCAGCAGGGCCTGATCGAGAGGCTGGCTGGCTTTGCGGTAGACGTACTGGTACTGCTCGAGCGCCTTCTCGGGCTGCTCCAGGTTGAGGTAGATGTCACCCACGGCCAGGTAGACCCGGTAGTGAGTGGGCGAGCGCACCTTCTCGTAGAGCTCCAGGGCCGGGCCATACTCGCCCATGGCAGCCAGCACCTCGGCCAGGCGCAGCCAGACCGGGGGCAGCCGATCGGGCTGCCCGGCCAGGGCCTTCTCCTGCTCGCGATAGAGTTCCAGAGCCTGGCGCACCTGGCCGCGTCGGAACAGATCCTCGCCTGCCAGCAGCGGATCGCCGGTGACCTCGCTCGAGTCCAGGCGGCGCAGGCTGAGGTCGTCGAGCCAGACCGTGCCGGTATTCAGCATCAGGATGCGCAGGTCGATGAAGGCGAGATCCTGGGAGTTGAAGCGGGCTGTAAATCGCTTCCATCCGTACGTGCCGCCTGGCAGGGCGAGGGGGCGCAGGTGCCAGCCCGCATCCATGACGAGCTGCACTGCTCCGGGCGATAGATTCTCAGCTCGGGCCCAGACCGAGACCTCGTAAAGGGTGTTGGGCGAGATGCCCCGGATGCGCTGGGAGGTGGTGCCGAACACGTTGGAGGCGGTCGGGCTGAAGTTGGTCAACCGGAGCGAAGCGCTACCAGAGTGGCGTTCGGCGCCATCGAGCTTGGCGTAGGAGCGGCATCCGGCACTGTTCCACCAGATGCCGAAGTTGAAGTTGCCGCTCTCGTAGTGGCCCGTGCCCCAGGGCGGGATCAGGCCACGTTCGAAGCCCCCCTCGGCCTGCAGGAAGGGGTCCTCGGCTGGCGAGGCCGGCAGGCTGCGGCGCACTCCCTCCGACTCGCGGGTGGTGGCCCGGGCCCGGTCATCCTCGCCTCGCGTCAGGTAGACGGCGGCCAGGCCATCCAGGGCACGGGCCAGCCCTGGCCTGTCGCCCGAGCTGCGGGCCTGGTCGGCGCTGGCCTGGTAGAGCCGCTCGGCCCGGGGCAGATCGCCCCGGTTGAAGGCCTGATCGGCTTCCAGAATGGGGTCGGCCCGGACCGGCAGCGTCAGCCCCAGGAGCAGCCAGAAGAGGAGGAGCCTCCTCAGGGGACGAGCAGGACGGGTCGGTCCAGGCGGTAGACCACCTGGCGGCTGATGCCCCCCTCCTTGCCGGCGTGCGTTCCCAGGACCACCATCCAGGCGTCCAGCTCGTCGGCCAGGCGTCGGATCACCTCGCTGCGATGGCCCAGCACCACCGAGCAGCGCACGGACACCTCGCTGATGCCCTGCTGGCGGGTTTCGAGCTGCTGGCGAGCCTTGTTCTCCAGGTCGCGCAAGAAGGCCTCATCGTCGGGCTCGATGTCCTCAGGAGCGCCGATCGGCTCGACGACGTGCAGAATGTGGATGCTCGCCTCGTGGGCAGCGGCCAGCTCTTGAGCGAGCTTGAGGGCGCGGTCGGCGGGCAGGCTGAAGTCGGTGGCAACGAGCAAGGTTTTCATGGTTGCGGTGTTAGCACGCCCCCCGGCTGGATCCTCTCTGGAACTTGAAGGGATCCTCCCTGGCTCGCTACGCTAGACGTGAGACGAGCAGGAGAAGCCATGATCGTAGCCCACGCCACCCACCGACCCAACCTCATCGCCCCACGCAGCGCCGCCCCGGCGGACGAGGAGCCGGCCGACCGGGCCCTGATCGGCGGGGAGCCCCGCACCCCCCTGGCCCACAAGCTGGTGGCCGGAGCGGTGGCCGGCGGGGTGGCCTGGAACGTCTCCAACATCGCCTCCCAGGTGGCTTCCCTGCCGGGGGTGACGGCCAAAGTGGCCGCCGCCGCCCTGGTGGCCGGGAGCGCCCTGGCCGGGTGGGCGGCGGCCGACTTCGGCAGCGGCATCTTCCACTGGGCGGTGGACAACTATCCCACCCGCAACACGCCCGTGCTGGGTGAGCTGGCCGAGAAGTTTCAGATGCACCACCACGAGCGCCACAGCGTGCTGGAGCGCTCCACCCTGAGCAACCTGGCCCAGGTGGGAACCTTCACCGCTCTGCCCATCCTGGCCATGGGCCTTTTCAGTCCCCACTGCGCGGTGACGGCCGGGGTGACCTCGATGCTGCTGGGCACGACCCTGGGTCAGGTCTCCCACCGCTGGACCCACCATCCGCAGGCTCCCCAGCTGGCCCGGACCCTGCAGAAGGCCCGGGTGCTCCAGACCCGGGCCGACCATGCCAGGCACCACGCCATGCCCTGGGACGACTACTACTGCATCGTGAACGGCATGTGGAACCAGACGCTCTCGAAGGCGAACTTCTGGCGCAAGCTGGAGAGGCAGGTCTTTCAGATCACCGGGCGCGAGCCCAAGTCGTGGCGCGACCCGGGTATCAAGGCACTGGCCCTGGGTCAGGTCACCCAGGAGGAGTTCCAGGCCCATCGCAAGGTGGATCGGGCCGTCTTTCGCGAGCTGGCGCAGCGCGACTACCTCGATTACAAATCTCGCCAGACTTGAGCGTTACTTCTTGCCCTTGGGCTGCTGCTGCTCTTCCACCTCGTACACGCTGCGGATGCGAAAACCGCGCAGCATCAAGATGCTGCGAGCATCTTCCTCACTCTCGGCATAGAGCTTGCCGGTCTTCAGTTGTCCGTCCTTGGTCTCGACGTTGTAAACGTACTTCGGCACGCGCCTTGTTTCCTGACCGGTCAGCCCTGGACCTCCCAGAGGCGGACGGTGGAATCCACCGACCCTGTGGCCAGGCGTCCATCGGGCAGGAGCACCAGCCCGCGCACCCCGCCGGCGTGGGCTTTCACCTCGATCAGACGCCGACCCGAGGCCAGGTGGTAGAACTGGAGCGAGCCGTTGAGCGAGCCCGCCACCAGCACCTCCCCATCGGGCGAGAAGGCAGTGCACAGGGGCACAGGACCGTCGAAGCAGCGAATCTCCCCACCAGAGAAGGGGTCCCACACCCGAATGGTGCGGTCCAGTGAGCTGGAGGCGAGCAGCGCCCCATCGGGTGAGAAGGCCAGGTCCTGCACCTGTTTCTGATGGCCCGACATGATGCGCAGGGTGGTGCCGGTATCGGCTTCCCATATCCGGACGGTCAGGTCGCCCGACCCGGTCGCCGCCATCGCGCCGTTGGGGGCGATGGACATGGCGAAGACCGGTTTGGTGTGACCATTGAGCAGCACGAACGTGTTTCCCGGACTTTTCCACAGGCTGGCCCGGCCGTCCACGCAGCCAGCGCCCAGCCAGCCGCCGTCGGGGGTTCGTGCCAGAACCTCCACCCGGGGCAGTCCTCGCTTGAGCACCTTCAGATCTCGCTCGCGCACCAGATCCCACAGCCGCACGCTTCCGTCGGCCGCTGACAGCATCAGCCAGCTGGCATCCGGTCCCAGCTTGAGGCCGGTCAGCCCGGGTTGGGTCAGGGCCTGGTAGGAGGTGTTCTGGAGCGTGTCCCACAGCCACACCGCGCCATCTTCGCTGCCCGAGGCCAGGAAGCGCCCGTCGGCCGAGGCGTCCAGGGCCACCAGGGGAGCCCGGTGGGCCCGCAGGCAACCAGCCTCCTCGACCGTGTAGGCGGCCCGGGTTTCGGTGAACTCGGACGAGCCCCCCAGCAGCTTCACGAAGGACTTGATGTCCTGCGGGCGGCGGCCCGGATCGAGCTCCAGCGACCGCTCCAGCACAGCGGCCAGGCGAGGATGCACGTCCGGACGCAGCTCCTTGAGGTTTTCCAGGCGCTCGCCCGAGATGCGGGCTCGGGCCGGAGGGGGGCGTCTTCCCGCTAGCAGTTGATAGAGCGTGGCGGCCAGCCCGTAGATGTCGGTGAACGGCCCGATCTGGCCCGCCAGTTCGGGAAGTTGTTCAGGAGCGGCGTAGGCCGGAGTAAACTCCTGGGTCTTGCCGGTGCCGGTCAGATATCGGTAAGTGGCTCCGAAATCGAGCAGCACCACCCGCCCGTCTTCGGTGATCATGAGGTTGTCAGGCTTGAGGTCGGCGTGCACCAGCCCGTAGAGGTGCATGGTCTCGAGAGCGGGCGGGATCTGCAGCACGCAGCGCATGACCTCGTCTTGCTCGAGCTTGCCACCCCGCTCGGTGGCCAGCTCGTAGAGGGTGGCCCCATGAAGAAGCTCCATCACCAGGTAGGCGGTCTCGTTCTCCTCGAACAGGTTGTGCACGCCGGTGATCCCGGGGTGGTTGAAGCGCGAGAGCAGGCGACCTTCCTCCAGGAACTCCTCGCGCTCGACGTTGAGCTTCCGGCGCGGGCCGCTCCCGGGGTTGGTGGGCACCACCTTCAGGCCTTCGCGACGGGCGGTGAGGGGGAAGAACTCCTTGATGGCGATGGGATGGTTGAGCCGGACCTCGACGCCAGAGTAGACGATGCTGGTCGCTCCCATGCCGATCCTCTCGCCCACCCGGTAGACGCCGCCCTGCAGGGGCGTGCCTTCGGGCAGCGCCTGGCGGGAATAGTAGGCGGTGGCCAGCGGGGTATTGCAGCGAGGGCAGACCATGGCATCGCTCTGGTCCTGGTATGAGCAAGCTGGGCACTGCACGGCGGAGGCCTGTTCGGGGCTCTTCCCTTCGGGCCCTGGTTCGTTGTCGAAGGTTAGAACAGGTCCGAGAAGCTTACGGCCACCGGCCGCCTCCCCTGGATGCTCACGGTCAATCCGGCTCCCGGAGTCAGCTTGTCGGGGAAGGCCGGATCCTGGTAGAGGGCTGCGAAGGTATCCACCACGTCCACCAGCAGTCGGATCTCGGCGGCGGTGGGAAAGGGAGCCAGGGGCCGGTCGGCGCGCAGCACCAGCGGAGCCAGCTGGCGCGAGCCCTCCTGGGCCAGGGGCCAGCCGTGGGTGGTGGCCTCGCGCAGCAAGAGGCGCGGATAGCTCTCCAGGTCGGCGAAGGTGAGGCCGATGCAGGCGCCAGGCTGCTTGCCATCGGTCACAGCCTGCACGCTCTTGCGGTCGAGCAGGAGCGAGAGGCCCGTCTCGATGCCCTGAGAGCCCATCACCGAGCAAAATACCGGCGACACCGACAGGCCGTCGAGCTCGAACAGCATCCGGTCGCTGAAGTCGAGCCAGGGGGCCAGCTGGTAGAATTCGGCCGCCGACTGGAACAGCTTGCGCACCTGGCCGGGGGTGATGCCGGGCTGCTTGAGGTAGCTGCGCCGCGACCCGCCCAGGTAGGCCTCCAGGTCGCGGAAGGCCAGATCGAGCAGCTCGGGCTCCTGCAGGGCGTCCACCCTGACCTCGATGCGATCCAGGGCGGGCTTGAGCCGGGCCACGAACTCGGCCGGCACGGCCACCCGCACGGGTCGGGCCGGAGTCTGGTCGGTCAGAATCGCCTGCACCAGCGAGTCCAGCAAGGAGCGCTCGGCTGGCCCGCTGGCTTCTACCGGCTTGAGCGACCGCACCGCTCCGGTGGCCGCGTCCACCCACACCGCCACGGCCAGGGGGCCGCGCTTGAGGCGGGCCCGACTGAGGCGCCGATCGCCCAGCCAGATGGAGGTCTGGCGGCTGGGCAGCTCTTTGAGGCGGGCTTCGGTCTGGGGGTCGAGGGCGACAGTGGGCACGGGCACATCTCCTTCACCGGTATTCGAACGTACATTCCATGCCAGGCATGGAAAATCATTCCAGTTTCCGGAGAATGTTTTTCACTTGGCGGAGAAGGCTACTCCTGGGAAGGCTCGACGCTGGTGGCCTCGATCACGTTCGTGAAGACTCGTCCGCCCAGCTTCTTCTCCAGGTGGAACGTGCCGCTGACGATGGCCTTCTCGTTGTTGGCAAAGCCGGCCGCGCGGGGCAGGTAGACCGAGACCGCCTTGCCCGAGTCAAAGAGCAAGAAGCTTGTCTGCTCGGGTTTTTCGGCATATCCCTTGATGGTGCCACCCACCAGCACCTCCTGGCCCGAGTACCTGTCGCGGCCAGCGAAGAGGTCGGGCACGGTGAGGGTCTCGGCAGCCAGGGCGGCCGCCGTCAGCAATGAGAGAAGCAGGGTGCGAGCGGTCCTTGTCATTTCGCCGCTTTCGCGAGAGCCCGCTTCAGTCCCCTTTCAGGGCAGCCGGCTAAGCTCGGATCATGCTGGTCAACTGGCGTCCTTCTGTCTATCAGGCCCCGGTGCGGTCCTCGGCTGTCCCGGCGCTGTCCACGGGCGAGCCGCTGGACGTGCTGGTGAAAAGCTCGGTGGACAGCATGCGGACAGCACTCGGCCCCGAACTCGCCGAGCGAGCTTCCCGTACCTGGGGCAAGGGGCTGGAGAAGGCGGCCGCCGGGCCGGCCACCATGGTGGCCGTGTGGCTGGCCTCCAACTGGCTTGCTGACCTCAAACCCGAGCAGATGTCCGGTCAGGACCACACGCCTTACGTGCTGCCCTTTCTGCGGGCCAGTACCCACCCGGCCGCGCCCGCCATGCTGGAGGTGGTGGACCACTTTCTGCCTCAGCTGACCAGCACCCGCGACCGCAACCACCTGGTGGAGTCGGCCGCCCGGGCGCTCCGCCGAGAGACGGTGGCCCAGGCGCGCCTGGCCTTCGGACAGTTCTGCGGGGCCCTGACCGATGGCGGGCTGGCCGTGCGCCGCCATCTGGCCGAGCAGGTGCGGGCCAGCCAGCCCGAGCAGGCCGAGCTGATGACCTTCGGCCTGAAGCTGGCCGAGCGCCTGGACGATCAGACCCCGCTGGGCCAGCACCAGGCCTCGCGGGCACTCTATTCTTGCTTTATGACCAGCCAGTTCGCCGACTCCGACCCCGAGCAGCGCTGCGTCGCCGCAGCCGCCCTCTTGAGCTATCCCGGCAACACCCTGTGGAGCGAGAACGCGTTCTCCACCCGGTTTCCCGACACCGTGGCCCTGATTCAGGATCCGGGCCCGCTCGAGGAAGTGGCCCGGACATGCCTGACGACTCTGAGCCAGCAGTTCGGCCTGCCCAAAGTCCTGGAGCAGGGCGAGCCGGTGGCCACCCTGCAGCAGATCGGGGCCCTCTGGCCCCAGCTGCGTCAATTGTATCCGCCTCCCGCGGCCGGCGTGCAGCTCGAGGCCGGCCGGGTGGTGGTGGGCGGCAGCTGGCTACCCGTGCGCAGTCCCGTTCAGCCTTTTTTCCAGGCTTGAAGCTAGCATGATCGGGTGGAGATCCGTCCTGAATTTTACCGCGAGAAGCGCTGGCGCCTTCCCTGGCAAGATGCCCATGAGCCGATCCCGCTCCAGGAGGTCGAAGACCGTCTCGAGCGGGGTCAGAGCGAGCGTTTGCGCGTCAAGCTCCCGGACAGCGGCCTGCCGCTGCCGCTGAGCTCTTCGGAGGACCTCCAGGAAGTTCGCGTTTTCAGCGGGGAGCTCGAGCCCGAGAAGCTGGCCGAGCCCGAGCTGGGGGCGGCCCTGCAGGATCTGTCCGCCCACGGCTGGCTGTTCGAGGCCCGGCCCGGTCAGGTCGGCGCCTACGGAGCTTACAACGCCCTCACCGAGCCCGCCAGGAGCCTGCCCGAGCTGCGGGCCCGCAAGGGAGAGCGCAGCGTGGCGCTGAGCCGCGAAGTGGTGGGCGAGCTGCGCGACTTCGTGCTGCAGAGCCCGCTGGCTCAGCTCGAGGAGCAGGGTTACCTCTTCCTGGATGAGCGCGGTGAGCCCGCCTCGGCCTACCTGGTGGGCTCGCAGGGCAAGGTGGGACGCGACGGAGAAGCCTGGTTGCCCGCGGGCGAGGCCACCCCGGAGGCTCTGAGCACCTATCGTTCCTGGCGAGAAGCCGCTCCCGACGCGGCCACCGCGGCCCGGGCCTGGGAGCTGGCCCAGCGCCAACCGCCTGCCTCCATGGGAGAGCTGGCCCGCGAGCTGCCCTGGGCGCTGGCCCGGAAGGCTGGCCAGGGCGCCCCGCCGCTGACGGCCGAGGAAGTGCGCCTGCTGTCGGCTGACCGGCCCGTGCTGGAGCTGGCCGAGGAGGCCCGACGCACCCCCGAGCTGGCCGGGTCGATTCAGGCCGGTCAGGCCTGGGAAGCGGGGTTGGAGGAAAGCGAGCGCCGCACCGTCTGGCATACCCTGCTCGGCGCTTCTCCCGTGCAGGATGAAAAGGGACGTCTTCAGGCCTTCCAGGCCGTGCTGGAGAAGCTGCCCGAAAGCGAGCGTCCCAGGGTTCTTCAGAACGAGCTTGCCAGAGCGGGGGCCGATCCGCTCCTTGTGGGCCAGTATGCCCGCCAGGCAAAGTCCGACCTGATGCCTCTGTTCGACAAGCTGGGGCTCGAGCAGCCCGCTGTCTGGAACGCGGCCGTCACCACCCCCGAAGGCCGGCAGGCGGTGCAGGACTTCTTCCTGCAACGCCCCCAGGACGGCAAGCCGGTCGAGCTGTTGAGCGCTTTCTGGCAGGCCAACCGCACGCTCCCCAACGACCAGCGAGCCCGCCTCGTGCGGGCCCAGCTGAGCGACGCTAACAGCCTGGAGGAGAACCGCACCCTGGCCGGGTGGCTGCAAGAGCTCGACCCCAATGGCGACGCCTCCCGGTTGCTGGCCGTCCTGCCTCCCGTGGCCGGGCAACTGGCCCGGGAGTGGTGCCAGGTCGTTTCCGCCGGGCAGGGCGAGATCGCCCGACTCCTGTTGGAGACCAATCCGCCCGATGCCACCGGAGAGCGTCGCGTGGAGGTTCTGAGCCAGCTCTGGAAGCGTCTTCCCCATAAGGTCGATAACGCCCAGCGCGCGGCCCTGGTGCGAGCCAACCTGGCCGCCGCCAGCGACGCCCCCTCGCGTCGGAAGCTGGCCAGCTGGCTGCTGGAGCTGGAAGGAGCAAAGGCTCTGACCGAAGTGCAGGACTGCCTGGCCAGCCCCGAGCTGACGAGCTGGCTGGGGGCCCTGACCAGCGATCGGGGGCGGGCTCTGGCGGCCGAGATCGCCCTCGATGGCGAGGGGGAGAGCACCATCGACCGGATGCGGATTTTCTGGAAGAGGGCTGGCTCTGAGGTGCCCAACGAGGAGCGGGCCCGGCTGTGCCAGGCCGAGTTCGACCGACTCCAGGGGCAGCCGGACAGTGAGGAATCCCTGCGCACGCTGGGCGCCTGGCTGGTGGAGCTGACCGGTGAGGCGGCCCTGTCCCGGGTGAAGGGGATGCTTGGCGCGCTGGAACGAGACTGGTTGGAGACTCTGCAAGACCCGGAAGGTCGCTCGCTGATGCTGAGCCAGGTGATGGGCCAGCCGGCGGTGGCCGATACCCCCTCGGCTCGCGTCGAGCTGTTGCAGGGGATGGTGGGCAAGCTGCCGCGCGAGGATGCACGGCGCCTGGTGGAGCGCAATCTGGAGCAACTGGCCGGCCGTCGGGGCGAGGAAGGTGCCCCGGCCGCCGTGTTGACTCTGCTGGCCTGGAAGGCCCAGCTGGGGGTCTCGGAAGGGGTCGCCGAATACCTGGCCTCGGATCCCGCCACCCGGCCGCTGGCCGAGGAGCTCTCCGGCTGGCTGGGGGCTCTGACCACGGAGGAGGCTCGCAGCGCGGCCGTGTCCGCCGTGCTGGAGGGACCGGCCGAGCTCACGCCCGAGGCTCGGGTGGAGCGAATGCGGGGTTTCTGGAAGGCGGTGCCGCGCGGGGTGGACAACGCCGAGCGGGCCCGCCTGGTGGATTGGAGCGCGAGCCAGCTGGTCGCCCTGGCCCCCGGCGAGGCTCGCGATCAGGCCCTGGCAGTCCACGCCTCCTGGCTCTACGAGCTGAAGGGGGATCAGGGCGAGGACCAGGTGCTGGGGCTGCTGGCCCGCTTGCCGACCCGCAAGGCCGAGGTCGAGCGCCTGATCGACTGGCGCCAGGCCGTCTCGCACCCCTCCAGCCGCAAAGTGTTGACCGAGGCCGCCCTGAAGGGCGACCTGCCTTCCGACCCGGTCGAGTTGCTGCGCGGCCTGTGGCAGGCGAATCGTTACAGCAGCGAGCTGCCCAACGAAGACCGCGCGGCGCTGGTCAGCCGCGCGCTGGTCGAAGTGAGCACCACTGAGCAGACCGTGACCTGTGCCGGCTGGCTCTACGAGCTGAAGGGCGATGCGGCTTTGGAAGAGATCGATCGGGCCCTGCGACGCAAGCCCGAAACGATGGCCAGGGCCGAACAGTTGGACGAATGGCTGGCCGCGACGAGGAACGAAACTTTGCGCAAGACCCTGGTCCCCATGCTGCTGGGAGAGACGGAGAACGTGCTCTATGAGGCGCTTGTGGCCGTGCGGTCGAGCTCTTCGGTCAGCAACGAGGAGCGGCTCGAGCTGGTGCGGCACCGAATGGAGCGGACCACCGACCCGGACCAGCTTGCCCAGCAGGCCGAGTATCTGCGTCAGCTCGGGGGGGCAGAGGCGGCCCGGCCAGCCCTGGAGAAGCTGGCAACCCCCTGGGCAGGCCTGGCGCTGGCCTGGGGGGAGGCGTTGGAAACCGAGAGCGCGCGCAGCCGAGCTTATCAGGTGTGGTTGGAGAATCCCTCCGGCGATCAGAGCGAGCGTCTGGGGGAGCTGTTCGCCAAGCTCGACTGCCCGCCTGAGGAGAAGCGCCGCCTGCTGCGCTGGGAGCTGGGTCAGCTCGAGCGCCAGCCGGTCAGCAGCGAGCGCGATCAAGCCGTGGGCCGGGTGGGAGCGCTGCTGGCCGACTCGGGCGGAGAGGCGAGCCTGCCGGTGATGCTCAAGCTGCTCGAGCACCATCTCGCTGCCGAGTGGGCCGGCGAGCTGATCGAGGGGGCGACCAGCGACGAAGCCCGGCGCCTGATCGGGCGGAGCGCTCTGGAGAACCTCCAGAGCACGGGTCCGCTCGAGCTGGGGTTGGCGGTCTTGAAGGCCTACCAGCAGAGCCAGGAGATCGGTGCCGAGGAGCGCTTGCGCGTCACCGATTGGACCATGCGCCACGCCCTGGACCCGAAGGTTCCCCTGACACAGGCCCTGCCGCCCTGCCGGGAATTCCTCGAGGAACTGGGCGAGGGTCTGCTGCAACCGGCCGGCGAGACGGCTCTGCGCCTGGCCATGGGGCGCTTCTCGGCCAACCCGTCGGTGCAGATCAGTCTCGGCGCCCAGGCCGAGCGCATCGCCGCCGCCCCCACCCACTCCGAAGCCCAGCGCCTGGTTCGCGAGGGGATGCAGACGCTCGAGCTCGTCCAGGGGAACGAAGACATGCTGAGGGCCAGAGCCGCCATCGAAGAACGGGAAGAAGCCGTTTTGGTGGGAGGCGTGCGGGTGTCCAAACGGGAGGAGCTTGAAGATGGTTCAAGAACATAGGATCAGCATGCGAAAAACATTGAGCTTCTGGCTGCTGGCCGGGATCGCCTGGGGAACCGTGGCCTGCTCCAGCTCGCCCCCCCCGACCCAGGCCAGCCCGTCTCCGGCTTCCGTCTCCACGCCCCACGAGGAGCCCCGGGTGGTGGTGGCTCCCCGGGCCACGCGCGATCCCTTCGTTCGCAAGGTGAAGCCGCCCGCTCAACCGACCGTGACCCGGGTCACCCTGCCAGCCGTCAACTATGTCAAGCCGGCCCGCGACCCGTTCCTGGCCCCGGGGGGCCGGCCCAACCAGCAGGCCGGCGCCAGCATGGCCACCGACCCGGACGCCGGGGGACGCATCAGCAAACCGGCTCCTCCCGCCTTCCAGTTGATCGCCATCGAGAAGAGCGGAGGTCATTTTCTGGCCGTGCTCTCGGCCCGAGGCGAGCGGCTGACCGCCCGTGAGGGGGAATACGTGCTCGGTTGCCGGGTGGCGCGCATCGACGCCGACGGGGTGGCCGTCACCCGGGCCGGCCACCCCTTCCGCCTCTCCCTCAAGCGCCCCCTGGCCGAGGCTCCCTGAACGCTCAGGCGATCGGGTTGGCCAGCTCGAAGTCGTAGTCGCGCGCGAGCTGGGTGCGCCCGTTGCGCACGAAGGTCGAATCCATCTCTCCTTCTCGTTTGGGCAGGTCGATCGAGCTGATCCCCAGCTCGGCCAGCGACTTCAGCTCGCCCTTGTCGGTCTTGGCGTCGCCGTTCGAGTCCACCCACATCTGCAGGCCGTTCAGCTCCTCGCCCTTGACCACGCCGTCTCGGTTCTTGTCGTAGAGCTGAGCTACCTTGTCCCAGCCGTTCTTGTACTTGTCCTGCTCGCCGTTCTCGCCGGTGCGACGCATCAGCTCGCGTCCGTCGTTGATGACCCCGTCGCCGTTGAAGTCGTGCACGAGCAGTCCGTCTTGAGAGCCCTTGCTCATCCACTCCAGCGTATCTTGCTTACCGTCGGCGTTCAGATCGAAGTTGATCTTCGCGCCCCCTTTGCCGGTGGTGTCCAGCTTGCCGTCCCCGTTCAGGTCCAGGATGACAGGCGTGCCGCCGCCGCCGCCACCACCGCCGCCGTCCCCACCACCATCTCCACCGCTGGACACCTGTTGCTGCTGTTGCTGCTGCTCCACGCTGACGGCTGCGGCCGCCGAGGCCGAGGCGCTCTGATTGTCGTTGTGGCTGGCCGACACGGCCACCGAAGCCGAAGCGGAGGCGCTGGCTGAGGCTGAAGCCGAGGCCGTGGGACCGCAGTGGTCCGAGGAGGAGGAACCGTGGCAATCGTTGTGAGCGGCTCCACCCCAGCAACTCAGGTCGGGCACGCAGCCGCTGGCAGTGAACCGGGGATCATAGTTCATGGCGGAGTTGAAGCCGCGCGGGTCGCTCCAGCAGCAGTTGCCGTTCCCCGGCTGCTGCTGGCCGCCCTGGCGCGACATGGCCTCGAAGAGGGCGAAGAGCATCATAATGGAGGCCAGAGTCGTGTAGGGATTGGCGTTCATCGGACCGCCAAACTGATTGCCGTTCATGAAGGGGGAAGCGATCGAAGAGCCTCCCCAGTTGTTGGTTCCGTAGAGCATCTTTGTCCTCCCAGCGCACCTGACGGACTCAGATTAGCGCCCGGGGGATGAGGAGTCCCTTTTGTAAATGGGATGCCAGATGAACAAACCGTAAACTGATGATGAACAGGTTGTGAACGCTCGCGGGTGGAACTGCGGGCCACGATGATTTCTGCGATCGGCCCCTTTCAGGTCCGGCGGCTGCTGGGCCGGGGCAGCTATGGCGAGGTGTACGAAGCTGACGGGGAACTGGCCGTCAAGGTCATGCGGCCTGACCGCCAGACCCCTCAGCAGAGCGCTCGTTTCCGCTCGGAGGCGGCCGCCCTGGGGGCTGTCGAGCACCCGGCGGTGATGGCTCTCAAAGCTCCCCTGGCCGAGTTGCCCGATGGCACGCTCTTTTTCGCCATGGAGCTGGTGACGGGAGGGTCTCTGGCCGAGCTGGTGGCCCGCGGAGGCTACTCGGGACGCCAGCTGCTGGAGATCGCGACCGCCCTGGCCGACGGGCTCGACTGCCTGCACCAGGCCGGAGTGCTCCATCGCGATCTCGCTCCCTCCAACATCCTGCTCGACCGCGAGCTGCGACCGCGCATCGCCGATCTGGGAATGGCCCGCACGGGCCAGGAGGGCCCTACCCCCGACTTCTGGTTTGCCCACGGCGACCCGGAGTATGCCGCCCCCGAGCGATTGTTCCATATCGAGAGCGGGGAGGTGGGAGATGCCTACTCGCTGGGGGCCGTGCTCTACACGCTCTACACCCGAAACAACCTGTTTCGGCTCAGTGAGCTCAGTTTTCTCTACAATCTCTACACGCGCCAGATCGAGCAGTTCTTCCGCACCTGCCTGCAGCACGGGTTGCCCTGTCCCAGGGTGGATTTTCGCGCCGTCTATGAGCACTACGTCGCCCGAGCTCCTGAGCTGGCTTTCGTCCCGGCAATTCCGGTTGACCCGCCGGTGAGGCAGGGGATCGAGGAGGTCTTGTCGGACCTTCTCCAGCCCGACTCCTGGCGCCGCCTGAAGCGGCACGGGTCGCTGTCGGGCATCAAAGAACGTCTGTCCGAGCTGGGGGAGGTAGCATGACACCACGCTATGCGCGCGAGATTTCGGCCCTGGTGGAGGGCCTGGTGATGGTGCTGGAAGGCACGCTGGCCGGGTCTCAATGCCAGGAGCTGGTGGCCGCCGCTCAGGATCGGCACCAGCGTTCGCGGAACCTGGCCCGTTTGACCCGAGGGGTGGTGCTGGGGCACGAGCGCCTGGTGGCTCTGGCCGACCAGCTCTTGACCCAGCTGGACCAGCGCGAAGCGCTGCTGGGTGAGCTTTCGGGCCAGCTGGCCAATCCCAAGCGCGATCCTCTGGTGGCCTCGGGCAAGCGCCTCCAAGAGCTCTCCTTCCAGATCGCGACCCTGTCCGAGCAGCTCGAGCGCGAGCGCCGCCTGTTGCCGCAGGACGTTCCCATTCCCGCCCTGGACGACGCCCTCAAAGCGGTGCGCGCCATTCGCGACGGAATGGGCGACCATGAGCTCCTGGGGGCGCGCGTGGCCGAGCTGGTCAAGCTGCACCAGGCCTACGAGGCCGAAGGCCAGGTCTTCCGCGAGAGCTACCCGCACAACCAGGCGGTAGCCCAGCGCATTCAGGGCGCTCTGACCACCTTCGAGCAGGCGGTGGGGGCACTGGTCAACTATCTGGAGGACCCGTCTGGCCGTCGCGAGAGCCTGTCCGAGGCCGTCAAGCTGCTGCAGAACGCCGCCATCGACCTCAACTCGAGCTTCAATGCCGTGGCTCAGGTGCGCCGCCAGGAAGGCTTCTCCGAAGTGGCGGTGCTGGACGCGTTCGCCCGAGCGGCCCGAGGCGGGGCCACCCCCGAGCGCCTGGAAGCTCACTTCGTCAAGCTGCAGGGCTTTCTCGAGGAGCAACGGGCCGACTGCCAGCGCTTTCACGATACCGTGCTGCTCTCGCAGCGCGGCGAGCAGACCTGGGAAACCACCGTTCGTCCCGTGCTCGAGCGCTTCGAGGTGACCCTGACCGGGGCCCGGGCCGAGCCTTCCGAGCGCAAGCTCATGGAGCTGTTTCGCCTGGGTCAGGAGCTGCTCAACAAGAAGAAGGCCTGGATGGAGAAGGGGCCTCAGAGCCGCTCCTTTGCAGCCGACCCTCTGCTGGAGGAGCTGCGCGAGGCGGTCAAAGGCTGGTATGCCGGCAGCGTTCCGCGTCCATTCCTGCTGGGCAAGCTCGAGCAGTGCTACCTGGACGCCTCTGAGCTCGAGAGCGAGCTGTCCACGCTCAAGGCGCTCGAGCACGATGCTCTGCAGGCGGCCGTCAGCGCCCCTCTGGCCTCTTTCGAGAAGCTGCGCGACGCGGCCGAGGCCGATGACCGTATCGCCCTGGCTGCGGCCCTGCGCGAGCTGGAGGAAGCCTTCGACCGCTGGCTCTGGTGCCGCGAGACGATTCGCCTGTTGCAGGAGGAGAAAGACCTGGTAACCTGCTTTCAGTGCGGGTTGAAGAACCAGAAGGTGCGCAACTGCACCGGGTGCGGCTCGCGGCTGGTATGGCCGGACGAGTCCGAAGACGAGGGCGAGACGGCCACAGTCAAGTCGGGCAGCCTCTTCGACCGGTTCACGCGGGCCCTGGAGACCGAGCAGGAGCTGACCGTGATTCGTCCCCTGCTGACCCAGTGCCACCAGGTGGTCAAAGACGCCTCCCGACGGCTGGCGGCCTGGAGCAAGGC
This sequence comes from uncultured Burkholderiales bacterium, assembly GCA_964637145.1. GTDB lineage: Bacteria > Vulcanimicrobiota > Xenobia > Xenobiales > QWHO01 > QWHO01. The sequence goes on along the minus strand of CAZWUN010000007.1, from coordinate 14,636 downwards.
CAACCAGCAGGCGGTGGGCGAGGATGAGGAGCTCGAACGGGTGGCCTCTGAGTTCGAGGTGCACGTCAAGAGCCTGGAATCGACCCTGGCCGCCCTGCTCGCCCAGGGAACCGGCTCGGTGCAAGACCACGCCGAGGCTCTCGAGGACGTGCGCGAGCTCTTGCTCCGACTCGGCGAGTCGCACGCCGCCCTGACGCCCGAGGCCGACAGCGGCTGGCTGGAAGGTGGCATCACAGGCTAAAGCGGCACAGGGCGTTGAAGGTGGCCAGGTAGAAGCCGCCCTGGGTGGCCGCCGGGGTGCCCATGACCTGGACGCCGGTCGAGTGGCTCCAGAGAGGCCGGCCGGTCGAGGCCGCGTAGAGGAAGACCTGGCCGTCGGTCCCGGCGGCAGCCAGAAGGTCGCGTCCTACCAGAGCCGCGCCCCCAACCATGGAGGCCCCGGTGGGCGCCACCCAGCGCACCTCGCCGGTGGCTCGATCCAGCGCCAGCAGGCGCCCTGAGCTTCCGCCCGCGATGACCAGGCTTTCGTAGACCAGGGGCGTGTTGTAGAGTTGGAAGGAAAGGCGGCGTCGCCAAAGCTCTTGACCCGTGCCGGCTGAGAGAGCGTAGAGCTGCCCGTCGAAAGAGGCCACGAAGACGGTGCCGTCCGGATCGACCACCGGCTGGCCCTTGATGGGGCCCCCGGTTTCGAATTCCCAGCGCAACCTGCCGCTGGCCAGGTCGGCTGCCCGAACCAGGCCGTCGTTGGCGCCCACGAGCACCTGGCCACGCGGTTCGTCCACCAGGGGGGAGGAGTGGATGTAGTGACCGGCCTTGAGCTCCCAGCGCTGTCGGCCGGTGGCCGCCTCCACCGCCAGGAGGCTTCCACCCGCCTCGCCATACTCGATGCCCACGTAGATCAGATCGTCGTGGTGAGTGGGCGAGGAGCCGATCCACTGTCCCGGGCGGGTCTCCCAGACCAGCCGGCCCTCTTGCACGCAGTAGAGATACCCATCGTAGGCTCCGAAGTAGACCCGTCCATCCACATAGAGGGGCGAGGAATGGACGCCCCGCTCCTGGTCGCGCACGGAGTAACGCCAGAGCTCCTGGCCCTGGTGGGAGAGGGCCACCAGAAAGCCCTGGTCGCTGCCCACGTAGAGCGCCTCCGGGGTGACCGCCGGGGTCGATTTGGGAGCGTTGTACCGGCCCGAGTTCAGGCCCTCGAAGGTCCAGGCCAGTCGAGCGGCGTCGGAGGGAAGCTCTGCCTCCAGCGTGACCCCCAGCTCGGGCAGGGTGAAGAGCGCTTCCAGGGGGATCTCGAGCTCGCGCAGCCAGAGGGCGCCTTCCTTGAGATAGTCGATGAGCACGCCCACCGCCACCACCCGGCAGTCGAAGGGCGCGATGGCCTGCATGGCTTGCCTCTGGGTATGGCCGGCGTTGACCAGATCATCCAGGATGGCCACCCGGGCTCCGGGCCGGATGAGGGGACCCTCCACCAGCTTGCGCAGGCCATCCTCCTTGGGAGCGCGTCGGATGATGGCCCCGTCCACCGGTTGCCCGTCCTGACGGCTCTCGTACATGAGCGCGATGACCAGCGGGTTGGCGGCCAGGGTCATGCCGGCCACCACCTCGGGGCGATGGGGCTTGAGCCGCTCCCACAACAAACGCGCCGCATAATGAAGGTAGGGTCCCTGGAGCAACAGCTCGCGGGTGTCCACCATCCAGGCGTAGGGCTTGCCGCTGCGGTCGTAGCCCTCTCCCCACTTGAGAGCGACGTTGATCAGTCCCCGGCGCAGCTCGTCTCGGTAGCGCTCCAAGTCACTTCTTGGCGGGCAGAGCGCCCAGGTGGACGTGCTCGTCGCGCGAGCCCTCGATGGTCACCGGGCTGTGGTTGAGGGTGGCGTTGTGATGGTCGTGGTGCTCGACCTGGATGCCGCCCTCGTAGTGGGTGTGATCCTCGGCCACGGCGATGGTGCTGCCTTCCAGATGCGTGTGCTGCTCCACCTTGACCTCCCCTTCGAGGTGGGTGTGGTCGTGGCGGTGGCGCTCGACGTGGACCCGGTCGCCCACCTGCAGCTGGTCGCCGATCTGGATGTCGTCGCCCACGTGCATGTGCAGGGTGCCCCCCGGCTGCACGATGACCTGGACGTCCTTCTTGGGCTGGGGTTTGGGCTCTTCCTTCTTCTCCTCGACCTTCTTGTCGGGATTAAGCACCCAGTAGAGCCGGTCCAGCGACTGCACCGTGTCCACCGTGGAGCCCACGTCCCGGTCGCTGAACCAGTTGATGCTGCCGAAGAAGGGCACGGTGGCGGTGTGGATCTGGGTTTCCTGCAGCACCACGGGCTGGCCGTGCGTGATGCGCTCGAGGGCTTCCACCACGTTCAGGGGGTCGCCCTTGGCGGCCATGCGACCGGCGTTGAGGGTGGACCAGCCGCCGGCGGCCACGGCTCCCAGCTTGGCGAAGGGCTCCCAGAGCTGCCAGTTGCCAAAGATGCCGCCCGCCAATCCTCCGATGATGGCGCCCGTGACGCCCCCGAAGAGGGCCCCGTTGACCCCGGCCTTCAGACTGGCTTTGGCTACCCGCAAGAGCAAGTTGGTATCGGCTTTCTTGTAGAACCGCCAGGGGTAGTTGGATCCCATGCGCTTGGTGGTGAAGGAGGAGAGCTGGTGTGCCGCCTTGGCCACCGGGTTAGTCTCGCTCATCTTCTCTTCGGGGTTGTACATCTGGTAGACGAGCTTGAGCTCGGCGTGATTGGAGACGGCAATGGGGGCGCCGAACTTGACTTCGATGCCGTTGCTGGCCCCCAGTTTGGCATCTTTGGCTCCGGTGGCGGTCTGCTTGATCCCCTCGGCGGCCGCCCCGCCCAGCGAGCCCCCGGCCATGGCCACGGCGGTAAGGCTGTCGGCGTTGATGGACATGTTGAGCTTGCGCATGGGCTCGAGGAAGATGGGCTCCCCCTTCTCCAGGGCGTGAATGGCGTCATGCAGGCTGATCTTCTGACGCATCTTGAGCTGCCCGTCCTCTTGCAGCTCGGCCGCCCGCAGCCGCCAGGGGAAGCCCTGCTCCTTGAGCTTCTCGGTGAAGAATCCCAGCATCTGGTCCGCCTGGCGGGGCTCGATGTTCTGGTACTCCGGGCCGGAGAGATCGATCTGGATGCGATCGTCGGTCACCCCCCCGATGAGGTCGGTCAGCTTGTCCTTCGTTGAGGTAAACAAGCCGCGCGAACGCTCGGGCGGAGTGGTGGCAGCCGTGGGCAGCACATGCATAGCCTGAGGATAGGCCCAAGCTCTGAAAAAACGCCAAAAACTGCGGGGGGTTGCATTTTCAGGGCTGTTCGTTCATAATGTCGGCGAACAAACGACCGCGGCCGCGGGGCCGGGGTCTTCTGTTTGGAACCGACGCAAGAAAGGAGGTAAAGCCGCATGTCCGATAAGGAAGAAGCCATCGAAGTCGAAGGCACGGTTGTGGAAGCTTTTCCCAACGCCCGCTTCGGCGTGGAGCTGCCCAATGGGCACCGCGTACTGGCCCACGTGTCCGGAAAGATCCGGCGCCATTTCATCCGCATCCTTCCTGGCGACAAGGTGACTGTGGAGCTTTCCCCCTACGACCTCACGCGTGGTCGCATCACCTACCGCTTCAAGTAAGGCGTCGCCCCTCGTCTCGGAAACCCGGCCTGCTGCAGGCGCGGGTTTTCTTGCTTTTCAGGACTTCTTGGGGCCGGCCGGGTAAGCTGACAGGCATGCAGATCCACGGGTTTGGCGGAGTGCACTGGGCCGGCGTCCTCTCCACGCGAGCGGCCTCGGGGTCGAGTGAGCAGCGCGACGTGGTCGAACTGTCTGGCTCCCCGGGGGCGAGGGTGCCAGACAGGGAGCCGTTCTGGCGACGCTACGGTGGGGGACTCTTCCTGGCTGGCTGCGTGGCTCTGAGCCTTAGCCTGCATCTTGCGGGCGCGGCCATGCATGACAACCACCCCATCCAGGCCGACCCGACCAGCGTCAGCCTGGAGCAGGAGCTGGAGATGGGGGAACGGTGCCATCGCAAGGCCGCCTCGGGCCGTCCGGCTCGAGATGCCGAGCAGGAGCAACGGGTGGCTCGGGTCGCTCAGACTCTGCTCCCCCACGCCACTCGCAGCGAGATCCCCTATCAGGTTCACCTGGAGAACAACAATCGGGTGAACGCCCAGGCCTGCTCCAACGGAGCCCTGTTGATCGAACGCAACCTGGCCACCAGGCTCGATGACCAGGAGCTCTTGTTCGTGGCTGGCCACGAGCTCGGCCACGTCGAGCTCCGCCACGGGGCGACCCGGACTTCCTATCTCGACCAGGTGGGCTGGATCATGTCCGTGCCATTCATGCGCGCGCCCTTCGCCAGGGATTACGAGGCCATGTCCCGCACCCACGAGAAGGCGGCCGACTGCTATGCGGTGGGCATCCTGCGAGCCGAAGGAATCCCGGTGGAGAAGGCCGAGTCCGCACTGCTCAAAGCTGTGGGAAGCAATCCTCAGCACGGCACCCACCCTCCGCTGGAGGAGCGGCTCCAGCACCTGCGCTCCTGCTGAGCTCGAACGAGCGGGGTCAGGACAGGATGAAGTCGCTCAACTCGCCCGGTCGACCAGCCGAGAGCCATTCTTCCCGCATCTCTTCATAGAGCTGGTGGGGCGGCACCCCCATCTGCGTGGCCACCTCCGACAGCTCGAATTTGGCCTCGTCGGACAGTCCGACCAGGTCCTGAACCCGGGTCCCGTCGCCTCCGTAGGCCTCGCTCAGGATCTGGCGGCTGTAAGCGTCGTAGCGTTGCTGGGCGCGCTCTTCCTCGCTCTCGGTGAAGACGTCGTAGAGAGCCTGCCCCAGGCGGATGGCGCCGCCCACGCCCACCGCCACCGCTCCCAGGGTGGCCGCCACGGGAGCGGCTGGACCAAACAGGGGAGCGGCGGCGATGGCCGTGAAGCCGACCCCGCTGAGCACGTCGGCGGCAAAGCCCAGCTTGTCGTCGTGGAAGCTGGCGATGGCGCTGGCGAAGCTGGCCGCGGCGCCCAGGATGGGCACGGCCCGGCCCAGCCCTCCGGCCAGCCGGGTGCCGGCCAGGGCGGCGCTGTCGCCCGCTCCGGCGGCGATGGCGGCTCGCCCGATCAGGCTCTGAGCCCCGCGCGAGAGTGAGGTGGCGGCGATCTTGCCCACGTCGGCCACGTCCCGGGCGGTGCTGGCCAGCAGCACGGTGTCTTGCAGAAGATCCTCCCCGAAGTCGTGCTGCGAGATGGCGAAAGCGTCGAACACCACGGCCCCCACGTTGAGCGTGTTGCCCAGCGGCTTGCCGCGGCCCAGGGAGTCATTGCGGGCGTTGGCCTCCTGCAGCCTGTCGGCCAGACGCTGGCGGGCCTGGTTGAGCTCGGCTACCTGCTCGGGTGTGGGAGTGCCCTGGATGGAGTCGACCAGGTTGGCCACGTTGCGAAACTCGGCTCCCACCGTCTGCTGGAATTTCTGGGCGTCCTGGGGCGAGAACGAGCCGGCCACGAAGCCGTCCAGGAGATCGATGGCCGTCCTGGCGTCTTTGGCCTGATACAGACTGGGAGCGATCAGGGCGTTGAGGGCATTGTTGTAAGCCTGGTTGGCCGAGCGCTCCACCCGGCGTCCATCGGTGATGAACCGGGCGAAGACGTTGTCGCTGCTCTGCAGCTCTCCGCGGCCGATGGCGGCCACGTCGCCCACCACCTCGTCGATGAACTGCTGGCCGGACACGGTGCCGGTGAGGTCCTGGCTGATCTGCTCGATCAGGTCGATCTTCTCGTCTTCGCCCAGCTCCTGGACGACGTCCTGGAAGCGCTCATCCTCGAAAAGTTGGGTGAAGTTCTCCGCCAGAGCCTCGTGGCCGGCGTGGGCCGACTCGAGGCGCTGAGCCTCCCGGCTCTCGGTCAGCTCCTCGGGGGGCAGGAACTGGCCGTACTCCGCCATGAAAGCGGAGAAGATCTCGTCTTGCTCGTGAGCATTCTCGGCCGCCCGGTCGAGGCCCGAGCGAACGAAGTCGACGATGTCGCCCCGGTCGAACTTACCGTCCACCTTGCCCTGGCCGCTGCCGACGTCGAGCGCGTTCAGGGCGGCCGGATTGGCCAGGATGTCCATGACCGCCTGGCGCAGCTCGGGAGGGGTGGAGGGGTCGTCCAGGGCGGCCTGGAGGTCGCGTCGGCCGATGACCCCGTCGGGATTGCCTCCGTCCGCGGCCGTGTCCAGGGCATCGAAGTTCTGGGCGATGGTCAGCACGTTGTCCTGAGTCTGGAGACTGGCCGTGGGGTCCTGGGCCACCTCGGGGTTGTCCAGGAAGCCCCGGTCGGCGGCCGCGTTGACGTCGCGCAGACCGATCTTGCCGTCCAGGTCCCCCCGACCGGTGGCGATGTCCAGGGCGTGGTGGTAGTTGTCGTTCTCGAGCAGGGCCCGGGCCGCCTCGCGCACCTCTGCCGGCAGCTCCTCGTTGGTCGAGATGGCCTGCAGGTCTTCCCGGCCGATCTCCTGGTCCTTGCCGCCCCCTCCGGAGGCGGTGTCGAAGAGCTCGAAGTTGTCGCGCACGATGGCGGCCGTCTCTTCGATGGAGAGGCGCTGCGGGTTTTGTTGCTCCTCGCGGATGACCGCTTCCAGGTCGTCGCGAGCGATCTCGCGGTCCACGTCGCCGCCCCCGGCTCCGAGGTCGAGAGCGTTGAGGTAGTTCTCGTTGCCGAGAGCGGCCTGAGCGGCCTCACGCAGCTCGGGCGAAGCGTTGGGGTCGTTGGCCACGGCCTCCAGGTCCTCGCGACCGATCTTGCCGTCCCGGCCACCTCGGCCGGCGGCCTGGTCGAGCTGGTCGAGATGGTCGAGCAGCACCTGAGCGGTGTTCTCCAGTTCGGTGGGCTCTTGCTGGTCCTCGGCTCCGTCGGCCGGGGCGGCGTCGGCCGAGAAGCGGGCCAGGGTGCTCTCCTGCTGAAGCCCTGTCAGCTGGTCGAGCGGCAGGCCGGCTCGCTGGCGGTCGAGGTCGAGGGGCAGGCCGGCTCGTTGGGACTCCGTGAGCTCCAGCTTGCCACGCTCCAGGAAATTCGAACCGGGCTTGAGCTCGGTCTCGGCCTGGCCCTCAGGAGGCTCGAAGTTTCGCGGCAACTCCGGGGTAGATCGTCCGCGCTCCCTAAGAAGTCGCTGGATCTGCTGACCATCAAGCTCATGCTCCTCGGGCTGCTCGCCGCTCAGCTGGCTCTCGTCCCGAACAGGCTCCTCCCTGGCGAGGAGGCTGCGGTCGTGAGGGCGGCTCGGCCCGGCTTCCTCGTCCTCAGGTGAGTTGCTGCTCGGCCTGGTCTTCTCCGCCGCTTCCCCTGCGCCCGCCGCTCGCTCGGAAGCCTGTCCGAGGCTGGCCGGTTTCCTGGTCTCGCTGCCAGGTTTCTCTCGGACCTCCTGAACCTTCTCGGCTGACTTGACCACGGCGATGTCCTCCCGTCTGGCTGTCTGCCAGGGTCAACCAGGTCCTCGGGGGGTCTGGTTCCGGCCGATGTTGTCGAATTGTAAAGCTTTTTTTCGGGCTTGTTCACATCTCATGGCGCTGATCGGGCCGAAGCTGCGCCGATGCCGCGCAACACCCCCAGTGGGTCTCAGGGCTTGCGCGTCTTGAGGCGCACCCCGCCCACCGTGATCGCGCCGTCCTGGATGACGACCGTGGGCGTCGCGTCCTTCCTATCCTTCAGCTCCGCGAGCTGCTGGCGCAGAGCGTCGCGCTGAAGGGCATGCACCCAGCCGCTCTCGGTGGCGACGTGCAACGTGTCGCCATGCACCGCGAAGTGGATCTGGCCCTGGCTGCGGTTGGCAAAACGCCACTGCGTTTCACCCTCTGAGTTCAGGCAGAGGATCGAGCCGCCGTAGTTGCCCGCCACGAACAGGAAGCCATCCCTGTCAACCTGCACGTGGTGCTCGGGGGAGTCCACCGGCAGCGGCAGCTCCTTCGTCCAGAGATGGTTGCCGTCCAGGTCGAAGGCGCTCAAGGGGGTGGGGCCGTCGCCGAAGAGCTGGCGCTGGACCACATACAGGGTCTTTCCGTCCGGCGACAGCGCGGGAGTGGACCCGAAGCCCGCCGTCTGCATGCGTTCCTCGCTCTCGCCGGTGAAGCGCTGCTTGCTCCGCCAGGAAAAGCCCCACACTGGCTCGCCCTGCTTGTTGACGCGGCGCAGGTTTCCGAAGTTGTCGCAGAAGATCAGGTCCTCTCCCACGGCCAGGGGCTTTGTGCTGAGGCGCACGCTGTCACGCAGGCGGAACTCCTCTTTGCCGTCGCGGATGCGCAGGACGTGGCCCTTGTCGTTCACCAGCAGCAAGGACCCGTCCGGGGCACGATCGAGCGAGCGCGCCTTCGAGCCGACCAGCGTGTCCGTGAACTGAAGCGCCATCGCCCGCCAGGAGCCGTCTTTTGCGTTCAGGTTGTTCAGCCAGCCCGTGCCCTCGGCATAGTAGAGCTTGTCGCCATCCACCACGGGGCTTGCGTCCGAGCCATACTTGTCGTCCAGCTTGTAGCGCAATTCGCCGCTTGGAGTGTAGGAGCGCACCCCGGGCTGCGACCAGCCCGTCACGTAGAGATTGCCCTCCGCGTCGAACGTGGGGGCGCAGGAAACCTCGAGCCAATCCTGGGTGATCGTGGCAGCGGGCGTCCCGTCCGCGTGGAACACGCTGACGCCGGACTTGGTCGTCACCGCGATCTGCCCCTGCGGTCCCACGGAGGGCGCGGCGTGGGCTCCCTCGGGAATCTGGGCGCGCCACAGCTCCTGGGTGGAGCCGGCCTTGAGCAGCGCGCCGATCTGCGCCTGGTTCAGAAGACCAGGCTCGACCGACCCGGCGTGGGCATCCCCAGGGGACGAGGACGAAGCGCCGGTCGGACGCTGGAAAACGCGAGGCATACCCAGACCAGGAATCTGCATGGGCCCAGGTTAGCAGCCCGGTCTGAAAGATTGCTTTCATGAACGCTCTGGTTGCTCGAGAGCGTGCCGTACAAGTCCGAAGAGCCGTAATCTGTTCCTGCCATGGAGTGACCCAAATCCGGACGATTGAGCCAGCATCCGTGCTCAGCCAACTTCCGGCTGGAAAAATCAGGCGGGGGCTTCGTAGGAATCGAAGCCGGCTCCTGGCTGGATCGGGTCCAACTGTATCTACCACCCCCTCGGGCCGGTGCTCGACGAGCTGGTGGGCCACTGCCTGGCCAAGGCCCCGGCCGACCGGCCGCCTGACTTTCTGGCCGTGCGGGGGCGCCTGGCCGAGCTTTTCACGCGCCTGACCGACCGCCCCCCTCCCGCTCCGGTCAGCGGAGAGGCACTGACCGCCGCCGACCTGAACGACAAAGCCGCTTGCCTCTTGAGCATGCGGCTCTATCCCGAGGCCCTGGACTTGCTCGGGCAGGCTCTTTCGCTCAAGCGAGACCTGCGCGAGGCCTGGATCAACCGGGCGGCCTGCTTGCGCCATTTGCGGCGCGAGCAGGAGGCGGTGGAGTCGTGCGAGCAGGCTCTTCGCCTGGGCCCCTGCAGCCCCGCCTGGAGCGAGCTGGGAATGGCTCTGGGAAGGCTCTCCGACCCTCGGACAGAGGACTCGTTCCTGCGAGCGCTCGAGTGCGACCCGCACGACCCCCTGGTGTGGAACAACCTGGGCCTGTACCGGGCCGGCAGCGGCAAGCTGACCGAGGCGCTCGAGTGCTTCACGCGCGCCATCGAGCTCGCTCCCAACCGGGCCACGCCCTGGATCGGGCGGGGGATGACCTGCTTCAACCTGGGGCAGCTCGAAGAGGCGGCTGGCTGCTTCGAGCAGTGCCTGGCGCTCGACGAGCACAACCCCTCGGCCTGGGAGTACCTGGGCCGCTGCCTCTGGGAGCTGGGGAGCCGCGAGCGGGCGCAACCCTACTTCGAGCGAGCCCTGAAGCTGGCCCCGAAGAGCGCCTCGGCCTGGCTCGACCTGGGTCCCTGCTACGTGGCGCGGCGGCTCTACGAGGAGGCCCTTCCCCTGCTCGAGCGGGCCCTCGAGCTCGATGCCAGCCAGCAGCTCGGTTGGTACGTGCTGGGGTCGGCCCAGATGATGCTCGGGAGCTATGCCGAGTCGATCGCCGCCTTCGACCGCGCGGTCGAGCTCGACCCGGGCGACGGCGACGCCTGGTTCAACCGGGGCCAGGCGCTGCTGCAGCTCAAGCGCAAGCCGGAGGCCCGGCACAGCTTCGAGCGGGCGCACGCGGTGGGGCATCCGCAGGCAGCCGGATTCATGGGTCGGTAGGGTCAGCAGAGCCGGCGGAGCGGCAGGCCTCACACGGTGGCGTCGACACGGTGACGGACGTTGAGCGTGAACCGGCCCACCAGCAAACATCTCCCATAGCCATTAACACAGCAGGGGGCTACCGCAGCCATCGCAGAAACGGGCGGGAGCGTTCCCCACCGACTTGCGGCAGCGCCGGCACACCAGTGGGCGGCCGCATCCAGCGCAGAAGAGAGCCTCCGCCCGATTGACCCGCTTGCAGTCGGGGCAGGCCGGAGCCGGGGGCGTGCGCAGCCATTCCCCTAGCTCCCGGGTGGCAGGCTCGAGCGCGTCCTCCACGTCGCCGGGCCGGTCGCTCCAGCCGGGTGGAGGGCCGAGCTCCACCTCCGTCCGGCCAACCAGAAGCCGCCCGCCCGGCTCAAAGCGGAGACCGAAAAGCTCCCGCTCATCCCCCACCAAAGCCTCCAGGATCTGACCGGCGCGATCGCGTTGCAGTATCAGGAAGCGCCCCTCGTCCTCCCACCGTTCGGTCAGGAACTCCGCTCCCCGCTCCCTCCGCGGTCTGCTCGGCGTGTTTCGCTGCACGTGGTATGATCCGGTAGTGGGCTGGGCTACGGGACATATCGCAAGATTGCAGGCCGGCGAGACGGTGAGATTTCGGCCCCGCGGGCACTCCATGAAGGGCAAAGTCGAGTCCGGGCAGCTGTGCACGGTGGCTCCGGTCGAGGCGTCGACTCTCGAGGTCGGGGACATCGTGCTGTGCAAAGTGGGCGGCGCGCAGTATCTCCACCTGGTGAAGGCGATCCAGGGCGACCGATATCAGATCGGAAACAACCGGGGGCGCATCAATGGATGGATCGGGTCCAACTGCATCTACGGGAAGCTGATTCAGGTGGAATAGTCTGTTTTCGTCGAGATCCAGGTGGAGCTGTCGACCTCGACGCCACTCAGGTAAGCGGTCCGAGAGGCCGCGAGGGTTCTGGCGAATACAGCACCTGCGTTCTTGTTGAGCGTCTACTTGCTCGGAAATCGGCTGCAGCCGAGTTCCCTTGATTAACCCGATTGCGGGCAGCTGAGATAGGCTTCGATGGACCGGGTGAACTCTGTAAAATCGTCGATACGACTCAGGAAGTCATAGACCAGGTCGCGGTTGATCCCCAGGTCGGCGTGCACGAGCACGTTTCGAAAGTTGGCCATCCCGAGAATGCGCTGCGCAAACTCAGTCGTGAGAACGCCTTGACGTCCCATGGTCAGGATGGCCTCACGACTGTCGAGCGGCCGCTGCCAACCGTTCTGGGCGGCCAGGTAGAATCCGATGTCGAGGACGCATTGGATGGCCAGCTGAAAGCAGCGCTCGGCCAGCAAGTAGCGGTGAGGGTCTCCCGTAAACTCTTCCCGAGTCAAGCCCGCGAGCTCGTTGAGAAGACCGATATTTCGATCGATCTCGCTGAGTAACTCGCGTATCAGGGTCATCCGGCCAGTCCCAGGCGCTGGCGGCGCGCCTCGGTAAAGAATTTCTGGGAGGCCTCCAGATCCTCGTAGCGAGCTCGAACCCGTTGCTCGAAACGGAAAGCCTCCTCCGGATCACCCGAGAGGAGCTGGCCGCGAAGCGTCGCCTCCCTCGCGAGAAGAGCCCCAGCGTCGTTCAGGATGACGAGATCCACTTCTCCCCCCGCCAGGCGGCGCAACTCGGGCTCCAGGACGCTCAGGAGGTCTAAACGTTCAAGGGCGGACATAGGCGCGAACAAGAGGGCCAGATCGTAATCGCTGTCAGGCCGGGCCTGGCCTCGGGCCCGTGAGCCGAACAAGTACAACAGACGAACGCCGTTCTCTCGCAAGAGCTCGGAGGGAATTCCCATTTGAATCAGATTCTCCAAATGGAGGTCTCTCCCTGCGCTCGGACGCCTCGGTCCCTGTTTGTTGCTGAAGGCTGAAGAGCGAGAAGATCAGCGGCGCTGGAATTCGGGCGAGCCGAGCAGGATGCCCACCACGTTGGCGGTGCTCTCGGGGGTGAGCTCCACCTTCTGCCTGGTCGAGGGTTGCGCCTGAGGATAGGCCTTCTTCCCGCCCCCGCGAGCGGTGGCCGCCTCGGTGACACGGCGAGCGAAGTCGGGGTCGAGGGCGGCCGGCAAGAGCTGCTCGACGGTGGCCCGGACGTCCCGCCCGGGCAGCACGCAGCGGGCGTAAGAGCCCAGCGCCTCCTCGACGGTGCGGGGCGAGCGGCCGGGCCGCAACTCGGACAGATCGACCCGCGCGCCGCCCACCCGCCCGGCGGCCAGCTGCAGGCAGAAGTTCATGCGGTTGAGCAGGTTGCCGGTGTTGATCCAGTAATCGGCCCGGTCGGGAAACCCGGTGGGGGGACGGCAGGAGTAGAGCTCCTGGCCCATGGGCTCGAAGAAGCCCACCACGCCCGAGCGGGGCTCGAGCCTGGCGTTGAGGATGCGCACCGCGCTGGCGGCCAGCTCGAAGGGAGACTTGACCTTGGACTTCACCGCCGAACGATCCCAGAACTCGGGCGACTCGACCAACTCCACCACCACCGCCTTCAGGTCACCGCCCCGGCGCAGGTAGGTGCGCTCCAGGCGGGTGAGGAGCGAGCGGGGAGGGTTGTCCGAGACGAAGCGCACTGCCAGCTTGCGGCACAGGAACCGGGCCGTGGAGGGGTGCATGGCCAGGGTGTCGAGCAGCTTCTCGCCTTCTTGCTGACCGCTTCCTTGCGTGGGGCTGCCCATCACCCGCTTGGGGCGGTTGTCATGCCATTCCGGCTTGAAGACGAAGCTGGCCTTGCCGGCCGACCGCTCGACGCTCCAGCCGGTCAGCACGCGGGCCACCTCGGTCACGTCCTTCTGGCGATAGCCACCGTCCACGCCCAGGGTATGCAACTCGAGCAGCTCGCGGGCGTAGTTCTCGTTGAGCCCCTTGCGCTGGTTGGGATCAGGCGGGCGAGGCGTGGGTCGCAGCTTACCCCGGCGGGCGGCGTAGCCCAGCGGGTCGGTGTTGCTCTCCATCTCCACCGTGCCGGTCGCGGGGGCTTGAGAGTAGGCATTGTCCAGGTAGTAGAGCATGCAGGGGTGATGAGAGGTGGCTCCCAGCAAAGTTCGGAACGGCCCCAGAATGTTGGGACGGATGGCTTCGCGCTCATAGGAGGCCACGAACTGGCGGCAGTCGTCGTCGGTCAAGGACACGTTGAAATGGTTGAACCAGAAATCGGTCAGCACTTCGTGCAGCTGGTTCTGGTTGTAGACCGCCCGGAGCAGCTTGCGGGCCCGCAGGGTCCACTCGTTGGACTCTTCCGGCACGGCCAGCAAGGCGCTGCCCAGCTCGGGGCTGGTCAGATCCCCGGCCAACTGACGCTCGAACCACTCCTCCAGCCCGCCGCGGGCCACCTCGGCCACCTGGCCGGGACGCGGGCCGTAGGAGAAGCGGTTGAGCAGGTGGGCGGCTGCTTCCTCGCGGCTCAAACCGGCCTCGCGATAGGGAAAGTAGAGCTCTTCACGGGCCAGGGCCGGCAGCATGGTGGAAAGGGCCAGCAAGACGACCAGCAACCGCATCATCTGGAACTGTTCTCGGGCAGGGAGTCTCCCCCTTCGTGGCCGAACCCCTCGCCATGGATCGCCTCAAGCGCCAGATCGCCGACCAGCCGGAGATCAGCAACCTGGAGCCGCCCCCCAGAATCGTGCACAAGACCTTTGCTCGGACCGTGCAGGCGGCCATGACGATGGGCGTCACGCTGGGTCTGGTGGGCTTTCTGGTCGCCCTGGGAGTTGCGATGTTCTTCAGCGGCGGCTCGGTGACCCTGGCTCAGGGCATGATGCGCGCTCTTCCGTGGGGTCCTGGGATGCTGGTGGTGGGTGCCCTGATCGGGGCGATCGAGTTCTACTATCTGCGCCGTGGGCGAAGGAGCTAGAAACCTGTGAAGCTCAAAACTCTCCGGCTGGGATTGATCGGCTGTGGCCACATCGCCCAGATGCACATCGACTCGCTCCTGCAACTGCGCGAGGCCGGCCTGGAGCCCCTGGAGCTGGTGCTGGCCTGCGACCTCGAGCCCGAGCGGGTGGAGCTGTTCCGGCGCAATTACGGCTTTGCGGCCGGCACCACCGATTGTCGGCGCTTGTTCGAGGCCGGGCTCGACGCACTCTACATCTGCTCTCCCACCCGTGACCACCTCGAGCCGGTGCTGCGGGCGGCCAGCCTGGGGCTGCCCATCTTTTGCGAGAAGCCGCTGGGCCGCAACCTGGCTGAAGTCGAGCGCATGGCCCGGGCGGTCGAGGAGGCCTCCCTGCCTGCCCAGCTGGGGCTGGTTCTGCGCTTTTCGCCCGTCTACCAGGTGATGCGCCAGTTGCTCCATGAGGAAGGCGTGGGCCGCCCGATGGCGGCCGTGTTCCGCGACGACCAGTACTTCCCCATCGGGGGCAGCTACCACAGCCAGTGGC
>CAZWUN010000006.1:40797-49656 GCA_964637145.1 uncultured Burkholderiales bacterium | reverse complement strand
CGGCGTGGATCCAGGCCTTCAGGAACGGCACCAACATCATACAGAAGACTCCCGCAATCAGGGCGGCGATCCCGACTTTGCCGAAAACGTCCCCGTAGATGTGCACCGTCTCGATGGGTGGCGGGATGACCTGCTCCTTTCCTTCGCCGTGACTGACAGCGGTCAGCTTGGCGATGATTCCGGCCAGGATGTGGGACAGCGAGGTGGCCAGGAACCAGGCACCCATGACGGTGCTGACAATGCGGGCTGGGGAGAGCCTGGTCACCATCGAGAGCCCCACCGGCGAGAGGCAGAGCTCGCCCGTCGTGTGCAACAGGTAGCCGAGAACCAGCAGGTTCATGGCTACCATGCCCCGCTCGTCGCAGTGCTTGGCCCCGTACCACAGCACCAGGAAGCCCAACCCGAGTTGCAGCAGCGCCAGCGAGAACTTGAAGGGCACGCTGGGCTCGCGACCTGACTTGCCCAGGAAATCCCACAGGGCCGTAAAGACGAGTCCGAAGATCAAGATGAAGATGGGATTGGCAGCCTGGAACATGGATGCTTTGATTTCCGAGCCACCGATATCCATCCCGATGTGGGCCGAGGTGACCGTCCAGACAATGGTCTCCTTCTTCTCTTCCTTCAAGGTTGTGCGAATCTTCTCGAGCTCGGTCAGATTCAATACCTGACCGGTCGACCCCGGGCGACCATCCGGAAATCCGAGCAACTCCTGGGTGGCCTGGATTTCAATCGTCTTGCCTACGTCCGCCTGAGTGAGCTCGCGCTCTTCCTCCAGCACGCGGTCGATGTTGCGATCCGTAAAGTTGTTGATGGAGCTCCCGGCTTGCTCGAAGAACGCCCAGAACAGCATGGAAAAGAACATCATGATCAAAACGACCAGCAGGCGGTCGCGCTCGACCTTGCGGCTGGTCATGGCCTGGGCGGCCAGCCAGACGAAAGCCGCCAATCCGAAGCAGTTGAGCAGGTAGGTGGCGACTTCGTTTCGCTGCAGCAGCAAAGTAACCACCGGCAGTGCCAGCAACACCCCGAGGAAGACGGTGGTGTCGTTGCGCAGACCGAGAAAGGAAGCTCTGGAGCAGCTCTCGGGATTGCGAGGGCGACCTGCCTCGGCAGGAAGGCCACCGCGTCCCAGGGCCATCGTGGCCACGCCAGCCGCTGCCAGGAGAGCAAAGGCAGTGATCGTATTGACCAGGAACTGAAAGTCGTTATCGGAGATGCGGAAGAGGCCTGTGGCCGTGGCCAGAGCGCCGGTGACGATAAAGGCCTGCGTGAGACCGGTGGGAGCCACGAACACGGCCAGACCGATCAGCATCCCGATCGTGGCCAATCCGAAGCCCATGTGCCAACCGTACACCTCTCCCACGTAGCCGCACAGCAAGGGAGCGATCGCAGCTCCCAGGTTGATGCCCATGTAGAACAGGGTGAACCCGCCATCTCGTTTGGAGCTGCCTTCGGGATAGAGCGAGCCCACGATGGTTGAGATGTTGGGCTTGAAGAATCCGTTGCCCAGAATCAGGAGGGCCAGGGCGAAGAAGAAGGCCCACCTGTGCTCGACTCCCATCAACAGGTGGCCAGCGGCCATCAGGCTGCCGCCCAGTACCACGGCCCGCCGGGGCCCGAGAATCTGGTCGGCCAGGATGCCGCCGATGAAGGGGGTAGCGTAGACCATGGCGCCGTAGGCCGCATAGATGCCATAAGCGACCTCGTCTCCAAACTTGAGAAACCCTTTGGTCATGTAGAGTAAGAGCAGGGCGCGCATTCCGTAGAACGAGAAGCGTTCCCACATCTCGGCGAAGAAGAGGGTGTACAGTCCGACCGGGTGGCCGAACAGAGTTCGTTGGTTATCCGCCATGGCTAGGTCTAACTCGCATTCCTCAGGTTTACCTCAGGCCTACCCTGGCGATGTTGCGAGGTTCTGAACTTCTGGCCGGTCGAGGATCCGAAGGTCGACGAGCGAAGCTGGCAAGACCAAAAGCGTGATGAAGGGGCACCATCGACCATGAGCAAGAAAGACTCTCACGACCCGGCCTGGTTGACCACACTCGGTCTTTTGGCTGGAGCGGCCGCCGGCTATCTGGCCTGGCACAAGCTGAACCAGCCTGCCGGCCCCTCTTTCAGGCTGCGCTCCAGGCGACCCGAGACGGCCGTGGTGACCGGGGCCTCCAGTGGCATCGGGGCGGTCTACGCTCGCAAACTGGCCTCGCTGGGCTACGACCTGGTACTGGTGGCCCGTCGTGAGGATCGGCTGCGCACCATGGCAACCGAGCTGAGCGAGGGCTATGGAGTCCATACCGAGGTGCTGGCCGCCGACCTCGCTCTGGAGCGCGACCTGCAACGACTCGAGGACCGCATCGTTCATTCCGACTCGATGACTGTCCTGGTCAACAATGCTGGATTCGGCTATTCGTGCGACTTTGTCGAGCTCTCGCCCGAGCAGATCGACCGCATGCTTGACGTGCACCTGCGCGCCAGCGTGCGCCTCTCGCGAGCGGCCCTGCCGGGACTCTTGCAGCGCTCTCGGGGGGCGATCGTAAACGTGTCCTCGGTGGCCGGCTTCATGGCTTTGCCCGGGGCTGAGCTCTACTCTGCCAGCAAGGGCTTTCTGACCACCTTCAGCCGGGCCCTGGGGAGGCAGTGGGCGGGCTCGGGAGTCGTGGTGCAGGCGCTCTGCCCGGGTCTGACCCGCACCGAGTTTCATGAGGCAGCCGGCTACCCCAGCGATACCGGGGCGCGTTGGCCCTGGGCCTGGATGTCGGCCCGGGAGGTGGTGGAAGCCTCTCTGGCCGGCCTGGAACTGGGCCAGAGCGTGGTCATCCCGGGGGCGGTCAATCAGGCCTGCGTGGCCATTCTGGCCACCCCCCTGGAAGGCGTGCTCAACAGCCTGATCGGTCGGCGCCGGCGCAGTGGTCAGCAACCCAAACCTGTGCTACACTAAAGTCACTCATTGACGCCGAGTCTCTGGCTTCGCCGGAGAGCGGGGGAACCACCCTTGGGGCGAAGAGTGCGAAAGCACTCCGGGTAACTCTTCCAACCCGAGCCCGTCAGCTCACCTCGTAGGCGTGTCCGGGAGAGAAACGATGGGGCCTTGCTGTGCTGTTGCGCAGCCTGGCTTCCGGCATGATGTTCCGGCCGCCTGACGCGGTGAGGGTTGCTCCGGTATTTTGGCTGATCTGGGGCGCGAGGCTCGCCTTGCGTGGGTATCCATAATCGGGAGAGTTTCGGGCGCTTCTCCTTCTACCGGCACCCGAGACTCTCTCGATTCTTGCCCGAAGGAAGCATTCGCCACCCGCACGAACGCGGCCGGCATGATCACCAAGATTCTCTGTCCCGTCGACGGCAGTCCGGCTTGCAAGAAGGCGCTCGGGATCGCTCGCAGCCTGGCCGAGAGGTACACCGCCCGGGTCACCCTGTTGCACGTCCTGCCCCTCTCCATGCTTCAGATGCTGGCATTTCGGGGGCCAGTTGGCGGAGCCGACGTACTGCCCCAGCAGGTCGAGGAGCGCATGCGGGAGGATTCCGAGACCATGCTGGCCGAGGCGCGCGAGCTGGTTGGTTCGGACAATGTGGGCGAGGCCCGGGCCGTGCTCGGCGACCCGGCCGAGTTGATCTGCGAGACGGCCGAGGTGGAGGAGTTCTCGCTCATCGTGATGGGTAGCCGGGGGTTGGGAAGGCTGCGCAGCTACCTGATGGGCAGCGTTTCGACCTACGTGCTGGCTCACTGCGACATCCCTACCCTGGTGGTCAAAGCCCCCGAGTCTATAGAAGGCTAGGGGAGCGCACGCCCAGCGCCGCCAGTACCTCCTCGGCGGCGCGGACTCCGTGGTAGTTAGCCTCCTCGAAAAGCGAGAATCCCGAAAGGTCGGAGTGCGCGAAGTGAACTCCCTTCCTCGGTCGACTCACTGTCTCAAGGGCTCCTGAGCCACGCAAGCCGGGCACCGGTCGCACCATGGCGTGACCGAGCAGCATGACGTCGAGGCGCGACAGCCTCTCGACCAGGTCCGGATGGGGACGGCTCAGCTCGCTTACGATCTCCTGGCGCCAGCTCTCCCAGGGGCGGGCCAACATCCCTTCCCGCTCTTTCATCGGGTCCCCGGTCAGGGGTCGGTACCAGGTCCAGACAGTGGGGCCCGGGCGGGTGGTCAGGCTCTGGTGGGTGGCCACCACGTAACCCAGTGAGGGGGAATCATAGAGAACATTGTCCCAGCAAGCTCCCTCGTCTCCCCGTTGGAGGACGAGGTTGGCCACCGCCCAGGGAGCATAGGTGAACGGCTCGGGAGCGGCGCCCTCCAGCACAAAGCGGCGAAGAAAGGTGGGCAGGCAAAAGACGGCGCGGCGGGACTCCACTTCGAAGGCTCCCTCGGGATGCTCGACCCGAGTGATCACGCGCTGGCCGTCCGTTCTCACCGAGCGCACCAGGCAGTCGGTGCGAGCTCGTTCCTGCAGAGGTGCGGCCAGGCGATCGGTGAGCCAGGCGTTGCCTTCCGGCCAGACCAGCAACTGGTCCTCCGCCGGTCGAGCCGCATGGTAATGAAGACCGGCCCAGGCCGAGGTGTTTTCGAGCGAGCAACCGAAGTCGTCGCGGCAGGCATACTCCAGCCACCATCGCAGCCGCCTGGAGGTCCAGCCTTTCTGCTCGATAAAAGCTTGCATGCTGAGCCCATCGAACTCGAGCCAGTCGGGGGAGCTGAGCGGCGCAGGGAGTGCAAAGGCAGGTCGCCCGCGCCTGTCCCTTAACAGGCGCAATCGTTCGATCTCGCTTTGAAACTCCTGCAACTCCTGGAGATCTCGACGTGTGGCGCCCAGATTGGGAAACAGGCCGTCCTGCCAGCGTCCATGCAGGTAGAGCCTTTCCTGGGGCTCGTGGCACAGGTACTCCTCGCGGCACTGTCCCGCCTCATTCATCACCTCCAGCTCCTTCAAGAGCTCGATGACAGCCCGCGAGTCGGGAGTTGGCACCGGCAGATAGTGGGCTCCCCAGGGGGCCCGGCTGGCCGGGTAGGTGGCGGCGCGAGAGTTGCCTCCCAGGTCGCTCTCCAGCTCCAGCAGGAGGAATTCCTCCAGGCCCGCGCGCCGCAGACGCCAGGCGGCCGAAAGACCAGCCACCCCTCCTCCCAGAATGGCCACGTCGGTGCGCAGGCGTTGCCCTGTCTTGGGCTCGCTTGCTTCCCGCAGGCGATGGCCGCGTTGCCAGGACGCTCCCACCACCGCCCCCTCGGGGGCGGGCGCGCGGCGGGAGGGACAGCCCACCAGGGACAGTCCCGCGAGCGTCAGGCTGCCCTGCAGGAACTGGCGCCGATTCACTGAGCTACTGCCCGCCACTCCTCCTCGTAATAGCGAACCAGAGCCTGATTGGAGAGCCGGTTCACCTCCACCGGCAGCGAGCTCATGTCCAGCGGAAACTCGAAGAGAGCCGCCAGAGCCTCCTGATTCAGGAAGCGCAGGCCTGCCGGCAGGTGCTCCCCAGGTCGGGAGGGCCCGATGAGGGCGAAGCCCCACTCGCCGAAGGAAGGTACGAAGACGTGATAAGGGCGTACCTGGAGTCCGGCCGCCTCCATGGTCTTGAGGATGCACCAGTAGGAGCGGCGCGCAAAGAGGGGAGAGGTGCACTGAACCGCGGCTGCGCCGCCGGGTGCCAGATGGCGCTTCAACTCGGCATAGAAGCTGATCGTGTAGAGTTTGCCCAGGGCGAAGGTGCTGGGATCGGGAAAATCAACCAGGACGAAGTCATAACTGCCTGGATTCTCCCTCAGCCAGATAAAGGCGTCGGCGTTGATCACCTTGACCCGAGGCGACCGCAGCGAGCCTTCATTGAGCTTCGAGAGCAGCGGATGCCGGCTGAAAAGCTCGGTCATCCCCGGATCAAGGTCCACCAGGGTGATTTCGCTGACGGTTGGATAGCGCAGGACCTCGCGCAGGGCCAGTCCATCTCCTCCGCCCAGTATCAACACCTTGCGTGGATTCTCCATCCCGCTTAGAGCGGGATGCACCAGGGCCTCGTGGTAGCGGTACTCGTCCAGGCTGGAGAACTGCAGGTTGTTGTTGAGGTAGAGGCGCACGTCCCCGGTGCGCTGGGTGACCACCAGGCGCTGGTAAGGGGTCGAACGGGCAAGCAAAACCTGATCGGGAAACATCTGCACCTCGGCCAGGGTGGTCAATCGCTCGGAAAGGGCCAGACCCGCTGCCAGGAAGAGAAACGCCAGAACCGCCTGGGCCAGGAGAAGTCTGGAAGCCTGTCGGGTCGGGGAGAATCGCACCAGGAAGGCCAGCGCCACGCAGACGTTGACCAGCCCGAAGAGGAAGGCTGTTCGCACCAGGCCCAGATGGGGCACCAGTAGAATCGGAAAGGCCAGCGAGGCTGCCAGGGCGCCGATGTAGTCAAGGGCCAGTACCTGAGAGACGAGTTCCTTGAACTCCAACTGGTCCTTCAGCAGGCGCATCACAAGGGGGATCTCCAGGCCCACCAGGGTTCCGATGGCGAAGACCAGGGAATAGAGCACCAGAGCGAAGCCCGTGCCGTGCGCGAAGACGAAGAAGAGGACGCTGGCCGAACAGCCGCCCAGGATGCCCACCAGGATCTGGATTTGTACGAAGCGCTGGAGGACTCCCCGGCCGATGT
Organism: uncultured Burkholderiales bacterium; assembly: GCA_964637145.1. Classification (GTDB taxonomy): domain Bacteria; phylum Vulcanimicrobiota; class Xenobia; order Xenobiales; family QWHO01; genus QWHO01. The sequence goes on along the minus strand of CAZWUN010000006.1, from coordinate 43,040 downwards.
AGCGCGCCAGGTAGGAGCCGACCCCCATGGCCGACAGGTAGACCCCGATGATGGTGGAGAACTGCATCACCGAGTCGCCCAGGAGGTAGCTCGAAACCGTGCCGGCGATCAGCTCGTAGATGAGCCCGCAGGTGGCGATCAGGAAGACCGACACCAGGATCAGCGGCTGCACGGAGGCTACTTCCCGCCCAGGTGGACGTAGTGAGTCTGGTAATGGGAGCGATATGAGCCCGGGTTCTGGCGAATGGTCTTGGGCACGTTGGACACTCTGTCGGGTTGGGTCAGCGTGAGGCCGAAATAGTTGAATGCCAGCATCGAGCCCAGCAGGCCGATTCCGAGAAACTTTTGCACATTCATCAGCATGCTCTGATCACTCCGAGGATGAGGTTGGGGGGTGGTCGCTCTCGGTCCAGCGTTGGGTCTCGAAACTGGACTCCCGCAGCCAGTACCAGAGCGGAACGGGCAGCATCAGACCCAGGCCGATGAAAAACCAGATCCAGGAGGGCACATCCCGCTTGACAGTGACGCTCCAAGAGAAATTTTTGGCCATGTTGGCCTGGGAGGGCGCCTCTCCCGGTTTCATGTCCGCGATCGCCGTCGTGCCACTTTCCATCTCGATCAAGAGATAGTAGCGCCCGGCCGGGACACGGGGCAGGGTGACAGTGTTGGAGGTGCTGCCTTCCGACCAGTAACCGTCTGAATCGCTTCCGCTGTAGAAGGCCACCCCGGTACCGAAATCCAGGGCCTCGTTGGTCTGGGAGTCGATCAGGGCCAGATGGAAGTCGACCCAGCGATTGTTCACCCCGGCAGTGGTCCGAACCTCGACATTGGAGGTTCGGCCTGGTATCTCGAATTCGTCGGTCACCACCGTCAGGCTGGTCGGGTCGGACGTGGCCACACCGGTTTTGCTGAAGACCACCTTGTTGGCACAGATCATGGTGGTCAACACCATCAGAATGAACGAGGCCGCCAGGTATCCGGCAAACCACATCCAGGCGCGATGCTTCAGCGGGGTGTACGGGTCCGGCTGGGAGGGTCCTACTTTGTAAGGTTGACGGATGGTATTGAGGCCGAAGGCCCGGGCCACCTCCAACGGCTCGAGGTAGCGCCCTTCGCTCCAGACTTGCTCGCGGCCCATGCTCTCCTCGCAACTGAGCGAGTAGGGCGGGCAAACGTAGTCATGCATGCGCGCCTCGTCGCCCAGGCGCACCTGCCAGTAGAATTCGCCGGCTACATAGCGGACCCGGGCCACGGCGGTCTGAAAGTGTCGAAACCGCTTGCCTTTGTAGGACAGGGTGTTGTCTGTCGGCTCGGTGACCGGATCCCCTGACCCCAGGTTGCGTGGCAGCATCAGGGTGGGCCGGGCCAGCATCCAGTGCCCATCCGATTCGACCAGCCAGCGGTAGCCGTGGTAGGGGTTGTAGAGCAGGTACTCGGTGAAGGGGTAGTCCATCCCCTCGACTCGCACGGAGCGACGCACGAAGCCAAGGCACTCCCACTCCTGAGCGTCCAGTTTGCCTTTGGCGCCCAGCGGGATGAGAGGGGTGACCTTCTCGCTCTCATGCACCTGGAAGAGCACCTTGAGGTTCTTGTCCTTCAGATCGATGGCCGTTCCGCAGTACTCGCACGCCAGCACCTGGCTGATGCCCTCGGTCTTGAGCTCGTGAGGAGCGCCGCAGGTTGGGCAACGCAACACCGAGGTGGGTACCCCCTGCTGGTTCTCGAGCTCCGGGTGGAAGTCGCGCAGCCCGGCCAGTTTGAGCTCATCGAAGTCGACATAGTATCCCAGGTAGACGGTGGGGGAGGCGGGGTCGGAATAGTCCAGGGTGGCAGCCAGTTGGCCCCCCGTGCGCAGATCGGCGGTGGTGAACTGAGTCTTCTGGGCGGGGAAGACGAAGGGGAGCTCGCCCTCGTACGAGCTGAGGGTGCTGGTAGAGACTTCGGATACCACGAAGAATTCGTTCTTCAGGGTGACGAACGAGCCAACCCGCAGGTCCTCGGGTCTGGCCAGCGGACCTTGAGGGTCGAACTCCTGGTTGATGAAGTAGGTGCCCATCGCCTCGCCGAGCCAGCCGTTGCTACCATCGGTATACTGCAGATACCACTCGTTCCAGAAGCCCGAGTCATAGGATACCTGAATGCGCCCGATTACCTCGAAGTGCTTTCCCAGAAAGGTTCCGGTGGTTCCGAGCTGGACCGGGGAGCCATCCGGCTGCAGGTCGGATACCTTGCCAAGGTTCTCA
>CAZWUN010000006.1:0-40787 GCA_964637145.1 uncultured Burkholderiales bacterium | reverse complement strand
GTCGTGGCGAACCACCAGTGACCGGCAGGCAGGGCAGACTGCGTGGGTGGTGCTGTGAGCCCGGAAGACAACGGGAGCTCCGCACGAGGGACAGGCAAGCTGAAGCACGTGCCCTCATTAAACCGCACCCTCTGTGTTCCCTGCCCGAAGAGGAGCCGGGTCGCAGGGTCGGGAATGGCCCGGCATGAATTTGAATCAGCTGATGATGGAGTACCTGGCCACCGTGGGCTGGGCGCTCGTAGCCGCTCTCTCCATGAGTATCTCGATGGCGATTCTGCAGGTGGTCTACAACAAACTGACCCCCAACATCGATGAAACCGAGGAACTCAAGAAGGGGAACCTGGCCGTGGCCATCGTGATGGGGGCCGTTATCCTGTCCTTTGGCTTCGTGGTGGGGATGGCCGTTTCAGGCGGCGGACCGGTTCACTTCCCGCCTGCTCAGTGAGGGCAGGTGCAGGTTTGACGCGGCCGTGAGTGATTGAGCCAGTGAGCGCGGAAGAGGCAGAGGGCTCCGGTGACGGTGAACAGGGTCTCGAACACCTCACCTAACTCGTGTCCGCCGAGAATCCCGCCGCCCAGCAGCAGCAAGCCAACGATTCCCCAGCGCAAAGCCACGCGGCGCCCCGTGCGCAGGTAGCCCGGAACCAGAGCCAGACCGGCGACCGGGAGCACCACTGCGATCAGCACGATGTGAAAGTCTTCGTGGTGCATCAAGCTGCTGGCCAGGAAAGGCAGGAAGGCCATCAGGAACGGAATGGCCAGGCAATGAACCAGGCACACCAGCGACAGGCCCATTCCGAGAAAGTCCCATATGCGCAGCGTTTTGACCTGGTTCATCCGATCGGCTCCTGAGAATGTACTACCATTAAAGTGATAAATCATTATCGCCCTCTTGTCAAGGCAAAATTTTGAAGGATTGGAAGAAGCGCCCGACCTCGGTCGGATCGAGCGGTTTCTGGCCCGAGACGGTCAGCTGAAAGAGGCGCCTGCCCACCAGGTAAAGGCGGCTTTTGACCCAGAAGCGACCTTCCTTGCGATAGCTGAGCGCGCAGCCCGGATGCCGACCCAGTTCGAGCTCGGCGTGGCGCAGGTCGGTGGCCCCATCGGCTCGCACCCCCTCTCGGATGTTCTCGAGGATTTTGCCAGGCCCGAGCTCACGGACATTGGTTTCGGGATAATCCACGTAGGTGACCATGAAAGCGCGCTGGCCCAGATTGACCAGGAACTGGTGCTGCTTGAGGGTGCCGGCGGAAGTGTAAAGCGACTCCTGGCTGGTCCGAGCCGGGCCTGGCAAAGAAACCTCAAAGCGTCCTGCGCTCGAGCGCACGGTGCGCCAATTCTCCTCCGCGGCAGCCGGAGCGCCTAGTAGAATGAGGAGAAGCAGGATACGCATGGGTGGTCCTTCCCTGGCGGGTGGGAGACTCCTCGACTGCTGCGAAGGAGCAAGGTATGTCTGAAATGTGGCTTATTCTCGCCTGGGTCTGGTTCGTTCTCACTGTCATCACCCACCTGGTCGGCATCGCCTCGGCCGCCCACGCGGTTCTTTATGCGCGCAACTCGTCTGCGGCCATCGCCTGGGGCATCTCGCTGGTGACCCTGCCCTGGGTCACTCTTCCTCTCTACTGGGTCTTCGGCCGCCATCGTTTCGTGGGGTACGTGCAGGCCTTGCGGGCCGGGTTGCTGCGCCGCAGCGATCCGGTGGTGGACAGTTTCCTACGCCCGCTGGAGAGCTTTCGCTCCAGGTGTCAGGTTCGCCAGAAGGCTCAGCTCGGCTACGAGCGCCTGGCCCGCATTCCGATGACTGGCCAGAACCGGGCCGAGTTGCTGATCGACGGCCAGGAGACCTACGAGAGCATTTTCGAGGGCATCGAGAAGGCTCAGCGCTATGTGCTGGTCTTCTTCTTCATTCTGAGAGCCGACAAAGTGGGCAAGAAACTGCAGCGGCTCCTGATCGCCAAAGCCAACCAGGGCGTGCCGGTGTACCTGATGTACGATGCGATGGGCAGCTTCTTCCTCAAGAAGTCCTACATTCGGGAGTTGCGGGCTGCCGGGGTGGAAGTGGTCAGCTTTCGCTCCGCCCCCACCAGCGAGTATTATTTCCAGCTCAACTTCCGCAACCACCGAAAGATCGTGGTCACCGACGGCCGGGCAGCCTGGGTGGGCGGTTTGAACCTGGGTGACGAGCACCTGGGCACCAACAAGTTTTACGGGCCCTGGCGCGATACCCACCTCAAGCTGGAGGGGCCGGCAGTGCAGGGGGTCCAACTGGTCTTCCAGGAGGACTACTATTGGGCCTCGGGTCGGCTGCTGGACCTGGACTGGGAACCTCAGCCGGCCGAGGGCGGTGATACCGACGCGGTGTACATGGGCAGTGGCCCGGCCGACGAGTTGGACGTGGGGCTGCTCTACTTCGTGCACACCATCAACTGCGCCCGCAAGCGGATCTGGATTGCCAGCCCATACTTCGTACCCGATGCCTCGGTCATCGATGCGCTCAAACTGGCCGCCATGCGGGGGGTGGACGTGAGGGTCATCGTGCCCCTGCGGTGGGACCTCTACTTCATGTACCTGGCCGCCTTTTCGTATCTACCCGAGTGTGAGGCCAACGGTATCAAGTTCTATCGCTTCAAGCCGGGCTTCATGCACCAGAAGGTCATGCTGGTGGACGATGACATCGCCTGCGTGGGTAGCTCCAACGTGGACAACCGGTCGATGCGCCTCAATTTCGAAGGGAACGCGGTGATGATCTCCAGGCCCTTTGCCCAGCGGGTCGAGGCCATGCTCCGCCACGACTTTGCCCGTAGCGTGAAGGTGGAGGGGAACGAATACGAGCGCATGCGCTGGCCAGCCAGGTTGGGCGTCAAGCTGATTCGCCTGCTCGCTCCTATCTTGTAGCCGGCAGGAATCCCCTACCGGGGCAACCGAACTCCGGGCGGCTATGGCAGTGATTCGACCTTTTTCCGCAGTGCGGCCCCGTCCTGAGAATGTGGCGGCGGTGGCTGCCGTACCCTATGACGTCGTGAGCCGTGAAGAGGCCGCTCAGCTCGCGGCTGGCAACCCGCTAAGCTTTCTGCACGTGTCCCGCTCGGAGATCGATCTCGAGCCGGGAATTGATCCCTACTCAGATGCCGTCTACTCCAAAGCCCGGGAGAACTACGCCAAACTCAAGCAAGAGGGCGTTTTGATCCAGGAGCAGGATGACTCTCTCTACGTTTACCGACTGCGCTTGGGTCAGCACAGCCAGGTCGGCTTGGCGGCCAGTTTCGCCGTGGACGAATACGACGGCGGCAAGATCCTCAAACACGAGAAGACCCGCAAGGACAAAGAGGACGACCGCACCCGGCATATCCTCACCCTGAGGGCTCAGACCGGTCCGGTGCTGCTCACCTTCCGTCCCCTGCCCGCCATCAGGGAGCTCTTCGAGGAGGCTATGCAGGGGCAGCCGCTCTACGACCTGACCGCCAGCGATGGCATCCAGCACACCGTCTGGAAGGTCAGCCAGCCCGAGCGCTGGGTGCAGGCCTTTGGGGCCGTGCCCAGCCTCTACATCGCCGACGGCCATCACCGCGCGGCTGGGGCCAGTCGGGCCCGAGCCCGCCTGCGAGAAGAAAGCACCAGTTGGAGCGGCGGGGAGGCAGCCAACTTCTTTCTGGCGGTGGCTTTCCCCACCGACCAGCTGCGGATCTTGCCCTATAACCGGGTGGTCAAGGACCTGAATGGCCTGACCCCTCAACAGCTGCGGGAGCACCTGCACCCCTCCGTGGGGGCTCGCGCCACCCCGGAGAGCCCTGGCCATTGCAGCATGTATCTCGAGGGCCAATGGCTGGACGTGGACATGACCGCCTGGGCCGCAGCTGCCGCTTCCCCGGTGGGACGGTTGGACGTGGCTCTTTTGCAGGAGCACGTGCTGGCTCGCTATCTCGGCATTCAAGACCCCCGTACCGACAAACGGATCGACTTTGTGGGGGGCACGGCCGGGGTGGAGGAGTTGACGCGGCGAGTGGACTCGGGCCAGGCCGCGGTGGCCTTTTCGATGGCCCCCACCAGCCTTGATCAGCTGCTGGAGATTTCCGACGCGGGCGAGATCATGCCACCCAAGTCGACCTGGTTCGACCCCAAGCTGCGAGACGCCGTCGTTATTCACGTCATTTAAGCTTCGTTGCGTTGACGGTGAAGTGTTGAAGGTTTTGCAGGAACTGCGCCGACAGACTTGTATGGAGGCGCCCCCGAAGGATAGGCAAGACCTTCAGCACACAACACATTAGCTCTTGATCAGGGCAAGCACGTAGCTTTCCAGCTGTCGAGCGGGCTCGCCAACGGGCTCTAAAAAGACCAGCCCCAGGTTGAAACGACCATCCTCAGCAGGACGGCAGCGCACCACCTCGGCCGCCAAGGTCAGAGGAGGCAGGGGTCCCAGGGGCCCGATGGTCGCTTGCAGACTCTGGCCCACCGCCCGGGCTTCGGCAGATTGCACCAGCGCTCCACGCACACCCAGGTTCAGCAGCCGGGCTTCGTCAGCACCCAGGCGGGCGGGCAGGCTGGAGGCAACGCGCACGTGCAGGCGACGCTCGAAGATGGCCTGCTCATCGAAGCCGATGAGCTTCAGCACGCGCTGCACCCAGGAACGCTCGAGATTCCCCGGCTGGTCGAGGTAGACCAGGCCGGCCTCTTGCCCCTCGCTCCACTGCACCCGTCCCCGCACGGGAAAGGCGCCCACCAGGGGGGGGTCGAGCTGCACGAGCATGGAAACCCCCGCTGCCGCGGGCTCGGAAAGGCTCAAACGCAGCCCTCCCAAACCCATGTCCACCACGCTCGCGTTCACGGCATGCTGTTCCCAGTGGCAGGTCACGGGGTAACGACAGACGATGCGGGTGAGGCGCCTTTTTTGATGCAGAGTCAGCTCTTGCAGGCCCTGCGCCAGGCTTTTGCGATCGTCCTTTCCCACAGGCCGAGTTTCGCTACCTGAAGCCCCAGCCCTTGTTGAGCGTCATCCCCGAGAGCACCAGGGTGCCCCCCATCTTCATGCGGGGGTCGTCTCGCAGGGCGGCCCGCTCATCGATCGCAGGCGCCGTTGTCAGAGCCATGAACTTGGGGTTGCGGCCGAGGTCGGCCCTCAGCCTGTCCAGGATGGCGTTTCCCAGCACGGCATGGCCTACGTTGCTGGGATGCATGCCGTCATAGCTGAAGAAGCCGTTGAAACCTCGTCCATCGGTCACTCCCGTGGGAACAGTGGTGACTGTGGCCGCTTCGCCGCTGCCCTGCAACTCGATTCCCTGCTCCTTGGCCCGCATCAAGAGAGCATTGGCGTCGACCAGATGCAGGCGAGGATTGGCGGCCGCGGTCTGGCGCAACAGCTCATTGTATTCCTCGGTACGCTGGTGAATCTTCTCGATCTCGTCGGGAGTGAGCACCTCGTCCTCGGTGAACAGGCCTTCGGCCGAGGCTTCGTTGAGACGGCTCTGGAGCATGTTCTCGCTGAAAATGTCGCCGTGCTGAACGAACTTGATCAGCATGTCTTTCAGTCCTACCCGGCTGCCGGGAGGGAAGACCTTGCGACCGTCATGGCCTTCCCCTCGAATGGTGTCGGGGATGACCCAGTTCTCCAATTTGCTGGTAACGTCCGTGCCATTGGGCAGGACCACCTTATAAGGGAGAGGCCCCACCTTCTCACCCACGGTCATCAGGTATGGGATCACCGTGACGTCGGGGATATTGAGCACGGCGATCTCGGCCCGGGTCTCCTTCAGAAGTCGGCCCAGCGACATTTGGAGGGAGGTGCGAAAGCCCGGATTGACGGTCTCCGTCTCATTGAGCGAAGAACGGCCGGTGAAGGGGTTTTTGACGTGGTAGGTCCACTTCCGATCGTCGAGGGGCGTCAGGGTGCGGTCGTCGACGACTCCGCCGTTCACCGATTCGAGGGCATCGTTGTTGCCGCCCCAGAAGACAATGACATCGGGATTCTGGGCGATCGCCTTATCGATCATCGAGCGGCCGTGCTCGGCTGAGCGTTCCTCTTGCAGGATGCAGTGGACGTAAGGGGCCAGCATCATGAGAGCGCCCGACTGGGTGCGCTTTTCGGCCATGTCCTGCATCAAATCGAGCACATTATGGACGTCGCTGAAGTGACGAAGCTCGAAATTGGGCACGGAGACGTTCTGAAGATCGCAGTCGTGTCCCTCGGCCATCTTGCCCATGCCGCCGGCATAGTAGAGCGGCCACAGTACCGGTTCTGGTGGTACGGCCCCCACCGCCAGCGCTGCCATGGGAACCGACATGGCCAGGCCCACTTGCAGGTAGCGCCAGACCGTGCCAACCAGGGAGATATTCTGATCTTCGAAGATGCGGGGGGGGATGCCCCGCCCTGCCATCAGGGGCTGCTTGAAATCCAGGTTGGCGGCCTTTGCGATCTGGCTGGGATAGGAGTGCACCTGTCGCTCGGCCACCAGAGTCGCGTCCTGAAAGCCGGCCGTCAGGCTATCGCCCACTGCGACCAGCTTGAGAGGCGTCCTCTGTACAGGTGTTGGAACTTTGGCCTGACTGATTACCATTGCGGGCCTCATGGTAGATGGGACTGCTGGGAGTTGTGTGGACGATTTGTTAACAGCCAACGGTCCGGACCCTGTGGGGGCACCAATCTCGCTTTGCATTTTTACCCATCGCCCCCAGGACCACCGGGACAACTCTCGAGATTCACTTCCTGGCAAGGAAGACCCCCTCGATTCAACCCTCGGTCAACGGAAGGGGAACCCTCGGTCAGCGCAACTGGTGGATACTCTGGGTGAGACGAGACAAGAACTGGAGGACCACCCGATGATCGCCCCCCTGAATCAGTCGCCCACCACCGCCCTGCAGAGACTGAACCGGCCCACCGCAGCCAGCACTCTGCCTGAGCCCGGCGGGGATGAGGTGACCTTGAGCCCGGAATCGCAGGGCCCGACAGGTCGGATGAGCGGCCTCAAGACAACGGCTCTGGCACTGGGCCTGGCCGCTACCCTGAGCCTTTCGGGATGCGCCACCACTTTCAGCGACGGTTTCAGCACCACCACCTTCGGCGTCACGCCTGGTGGCGGCTCCTACATCTACACCACCCCTAACTACAATTACAACTACTACTCGCCCCGGTGCGGTTACAACTACGATTACTGGGGCAACAGTTACTACGGCTGTTATTAAAGTGAAGTGCTGAGGTTTTGCAGTAACTTGCGCCGACAGATTTGTATGGAGGCGCCCCCGAAGGATAGGCAAAACCTTCAGCACGTAACGCTCAACACGTTAACAGCTGTTTGACATAGATTGCCACGCACGGGGGCGGCATTCATGGTGCTAAGGTCTTGCCTTCCGGATTCCTGTCTGGCCGAGCCGCTTGCGGTCTCGGCCTTCTTTCTTTCTGCGAGGCGGCGGAGGTGGTTGCTCGCCCCCGTAGAACTCGCGCTGGCATCCAGTCGGGGAGGAACTCTCTTTGAAACGCTTGCTACACATTGTTCTTGGTGCTCTATTTCTGGCCGGGTGCTCGGGAGACTTTGTGGCTCTCAGCCAGCCCGCGCGCCCGGCGCCGGCGTCCTACGCTGTTTTCGCCGAGTTTGCCCGGGAGAGCAACAGGCTGATGAAGAACGGTCTCAATCGCCGGGTCTACAATGTGGTAGAAGCCCAGTCCGGGACCGACATCCAGCTCTCGAGCGACGGTTCCATCACGCTTCAACCCGGCACCTACCGGCTGAGCGGGTTCTCACTGGTCACCATGCAGGCCACCTTCGCCCCGCCCCAACCCCAGAACAATAATAACTACCCTGGTTACTGCCTGGTCTACCCGGTTGCCTTCGAGTCCGATATTCCCAACCTGCTGGCCAACGCCATTGTGATCGGAAGTCCTCAGACCGCCATGGATACCAGCCCCAGCTTGTTCGAAGCCGTCTACACCGTGACCGAGGAGGCTACCATTGCGGTCGGTCACCAATCGGGAGAGGACCTGCACAACGAAGTCTACCTTTCGGTCTACGAGGTGGAGGGAATCCCGAGTGATTACCACGTTTTCTCGAGAATCTCCATCACCCGGCTCTAAAGGGTACCCTGCCACCCCGTAGAACTCGCCGGGATGAGCTTTGAAGACCTGATCCGGCAGCGCATCCTGGTGATCGATGGGGCCATGGGCACCATGCTTCAACGCTACCAGCTCGACGAGCAAGGTTTCAGGGGCCGGCGCTTCGCTGACTACCCACACCCTCTAAAGGGCAACAGCGACGTTCTCAATCTGACCCAGCCCGGCATCGTGCGGGAGATCCATCGCCTCTACCTGGAGGCCGGCGCCGATCTGATTGAAACCAACACCTTCAACGCTCAGGCGATCTCTCAGGCCGACTACCACATGGAGGAGCTGGCCTATGAGATGAACGTCGAGGGGGCCCGTCTGGCCAGGGCTGCCTGCCAGGAAGTGGGCCGCGGATTCGTGCTGGGCTCCATCGGCCCCACCAACCGCACCACCTCCCTCTCGCCAGATGTCAACGACCCCGGTTTTCGGGCCGTCACCTTCGATCAGGTCTCCGAGGCCTACCTGACCCAGATGAAAGGGTTGCTCGACGGAGGCGTCGATGCACTCTTGTTCGAGACCGTCTTTGACACCTTGAACCTCAAAGCCGGACTGTTCGCCGTCCAGGAAGGCTTCCGCCAGTGCGGGCGGGTGGTGCCGGTGATGATCTCGGTGACCATCACCGACAAGAGCGGGCGCACTCTCTCGGGTCAAACGTTGGAAGCGTTCTGGGCCTCGGTGCGACACGCCCGACCGTTCTCCGTGGGCCTCAACTGTGCCCTGGGCGTCGGGGACATGCGCAGCTACATGGAAGAGCTGGCCCATATGGCTGACTGCTACACGAGCTGCTATCCCAACGCTGGTCTTCCCAACGCCTTCGGCGGCTATGACGAGACCCCCGAGGAGATGGCGACGGCCCTGGGTGAGTTTTGCCGCGAAGGGTGGCTCAATATGGTGGGCGGCTGCTGCGGCACGACCCCCGATCACATTCGGGCCATTGCCGAGGCGGCCCGGGGAGTGGCTCCGCGCATTCCCCCAAAGCCAGCACCGGTACTCAGGGTGAGCGGGCTGGAAGCCTACCACATCGATCGCTCCACGAACTTCACGATGGTGGGCGAGCGCACCAACATCACCGGTTCGCCAAAATTCGCCCAGTTGATCAAGGCAGGCGACCTGGAGGGCGCCCTGATCGTGGCGCGTCAACAGGTTGAAAACGGGGCCAACCTGCTCGACATCAACATGGATGAAGGGCTGATCGACAGCCAGGCCACCATGGTGCGCTTTCTGAACCTGCTCAGCGCCGACCCGGACATCGCCCGCGTGCCCATCATGCTCGATTCGAGTCGTTGGGAAGTGCTGGAGGCCGGACTCAAGTGCCTCCAGGGCAAAAGCGTCGTCAACTCGATCAGCCTCAAGGACGGCGAGGACGAGTTCCGCCGCAGGGCGGAGCTGTTGTTGCGCTACGGGGCGGCCGCTGTGGTCATGGCCTTCGACGAGACCGGTCAGGCAGACACCCACGACCGTAAGCTTGCCGTTTGCACCCGCGCTTACCGAATCCTGACCGAGGAGGTTGGTTTTCCTCCTGAGGACATCGTCTTCGACCCCAACGTGCTGACCGTGGCCACGGGTATCGAAGAACACAACGAATACGGGCGAGCTTACATCGAGGCCGTGCGCAGCATCAAGACGACCCTGCCACACGCCAAGACGGTGGGTGGAATCTCCAACGTCTCCTTCAGCTTCCGGGGCAACAACACGGTGCGCGAGGCCATGCACTCGGCCTTCCTGTTCCACGCCATCGGGGCCGGGCTCGATCTGGGCATCGTCAACGCCGGCATGCTCACCGTCTACGAGGAGATCCCCCTCGAGCTCAAGGAGCGGGTCGAGGACGTGCTTCTCAACCGTCGTCCCGACGCCACCGAAAGGTTGGTGGAGCTGGCCGATAGTCTCAAGGGGGATGTCAAGAAGACCGAGAAACAGGCCGCTGAGTGGCGCTCACTGACTGTGGAGGAGCGTCTCGGCCACGCTCTGGTACACGGCATGGTGGACCACATCGACACCGACGTCGAGGAGGCCCGGGGCAAGTACCCTACCCCCCTGAGCATCATCGAGGGGCCCTTGATGGATGGCATGAACGTGGTCGGTGAGCTGTTCGGCACCGGCAAGATGTTCTTGCCGCAGGTCGTGAAGAGCGCCCGGGTGATGAAGAAAGCGGTTGCCTATCTTCTCCCCTTCATGGATGCCGAAAAGGCAGCCTCCGCCAAGGCCACTGTGGTCATGGCGACCGTGAAAGGCGACGTGCACGATATTGGCAAGAACATCGTCGGGGTGGTTCTTGGCTGCAATGGCTACAAAGTGATCGACCTGGGCGTGATGGTTCCTGCCAACAATATTCTGGCCGCTGCGCGCGAGCAGAAGGCTGACGTCATCGGCCTCTCGGGTCTGATCACGCCTTCACTGGACGAGATGGTGCATGTGGCCCGAGAGATGCAGCGCGAGGGTTTCAGTTTGCCCCTCCTTATCGGGGGAGCCACCACCTCGCGCATGCACACGGCCGTCAAGATCGACCCGGTGTATCCGCACCCTGTCGTGCATGTGCTGGACGCCTCGCGAGCGGTGGGGGTTCTGCAGCGGCTGCTCGACGACCGCACCGCATTCATGGCCGAAGTCGAGCAGGACTATGCCGAGCTGCGGGAGCGTCACGAGGGCCAGCGCTCAGCCCAGAGCTTCCTCAGCATTCAGCAGGCTCGCGAGAATCGGCCTCAGTTCGTCTGGAACGGCAGCGGACCAGAACGCCCTCGCTTCACCGGGGTTCGCGAAGTTAGCTTCCCGCTGGCCGAGCTGGTCGAGTTCATCGACTGGACGCCCTTCTTTACGACCTGGGAGCTGCGCGGAGTCTATCCCAAGATTCTCGATCAACCCCAGGCCCGCGAGCTCTATGACGACGCTCGCAAGTTGCTCGACATCATGGTGCGCGAGCAGGTGCTCAAGCCGCGCGGCGTCTACGGCTTCTTCCCGGCTCAGAGCCGGGGAGACGACATCGTTCTGCTGGAGCCTGAAGCGGTGCTGCCCACGCTCCGTGAGCAGCGCCAGAAGGGCAACCAGGCCCCGAACTACGCCCTGGCGGACTTCGTGGCCCCGGTCGAGTCGGGCCAGACCGACTACCTGGGCGCCTTCGCGGTTTCGGTCGGGGAGGGGCTGGACGCGTTCGTGCGCCGCTTCGAGGCTGACCACGACGACTACCACGCCATCATGGCTCGAGCCCTGGCCGATCGACTGGCCGAGGCCTTCGCCGAGCGTCTCCACCTGGAAGCTCGCCGGGATTGGGGCTACGGCCAGAAGGAGCAACTCGAGCTGGAAGACCTGCTCAAGGAGCGTTATCGGGGCATCCGTCCCGCTCCCGGATACCCCGCTTGCCCCGATCACAACGCCAAGCGTTTGCTCTGGCAGTTGCTCGAGGTCGAGAAGCGAGCTGGCATCAAGCTCACCGAGAGCCTGGCCATGCTGCCGGCCAGCTCGGTGTCGGGCTGGTTCTTCTCCCACCCCGAGGCTCGCTATTTTGCGGTGGGCAAGCTGGCGCGCGACCAGGTGGAAGACTATGCCCGCCGTCAGGGGGTAAGCGTGAGCGAAGTGGAGCGCTGGTTGGCCAGCAACCTCAGCTACGATCCGGCCTGAGGGAACAGGTTCCCCCAGCCTGGCGACGAACTCGGCACACCAGTCACGAAGCGGAGGTTCCCATGAAGAAGCGCCTGATCGCCCTGGCGGCGGCCGTCACTTTGAGCGCGCCAGTGCTAGCCTGCTGCGCCATCCCAATCGGTCCCCCCATCGATTCCAACCAGATGCGACTCGACGAGCAGCGGGCTTTCATCTTCCGGCAGGGGACCAAGGAGCACCTGATCCTTTCGGTTCAGTATGACGGCGCCACCGAGGAGTTCGCCTGGGTGATCCCGGTGGAGTCGCGCCCCAGGGTGGACGTGCTCAATGGAGCCCCGTTCACCGAGCTGCGCAAGATGACCGTGGTGGCCGAGCCACTGCGGAGTATGGACAAAGGGGCTCCGGGCGGTGCTGCTCCTGAGGCCGCCGGCGTGCAGGTGCTCGAACGCAAGGTGGCCGGCCCCTATGAGCTTGTTGTGCTGAAGGCGACCAGTGGTGGCAATCTCTACGACTGGCTGCGCAGCAACAAATTTCAGCTGACCAAGAATATGAAAGGGGCCCTGGATCATTACGTCAGTCGCGACTTCGTATTCGTGGCCGCCCGCATGCGCCCGGGCACGAAGGGCAAGCAGGAGCTGGCTCAGCGTTTGAAACAGGGCAATATCGCGCCCATTCACCTGATCTATGACGCCAAGAGCCTCAGCTATCCGTTGCGGGTGACAGCAGGAAACCCGGGCTACTCCAAGCTCGAGTTCTACGTGCTCGATAGCAAGCCCGATGACTATTCATCGCTCGGGCTCACGGCCCAGACCTTCAAACTGACTCCCGAAGGCAAGGATGGCTTCTCGGTCAGCGGTCCACCCGGAGCCGTGAATCCCACCGACTCATTTCCCACCATCCGCAAGCTCATTCCCCGGGGTGGGACGCTGACCAAGTACACCGGCAACCTGGGAGACCACCAGCGTCAGAAGGACCTTGTCTTCGACTGAATCTGCTGGAATTCTGGCTGAGGAAGCCTGATCACGCGCCTGGTCGCCCAGATTCTTCAAAGGCTCTGGAGCAGCTGAGCGGTAGGAAGAGCGGAGGCCAGAACGATGAATCCGACCACCACGCCCATGACCAGCAAGATGAGCGGCTCGAGCATCGAAGCCAGGTCCATCAGGGCCATCTGCACATCTTCCTCGTAGACCGTGGCTACCCGACGGATCATTTCCGTGAGCTGGGCCGACTCCTCACCCACTGCGATCATCTGGATGGCTCCGCGGGGGAAGACGCGATGAGCGGCCAGGCAGTCGGCTGCGGTATCGCCTTCGATCAGAAGGCTTCGAGCCATCTTCAGCCGATGGGCGATCTCGGCATTACCAGCCACATTTTCGCACTTCTCAAGGCAGTTGGTGAAAGGAATGCCCGCATCCAGCAGACTGGCCATGGAGAAGAGCAAGCGGGCCGTGATGATTCTCTCGATCAACAGGCCAAAGTAGGGCAGCCCCAGCACCGCTCGGTCGATAGCTCGCTTGCGGCGGGGGCTGCCAAAAAAACGCCTCCAAAAGGGCCAGCTGAGCCAGAGTGTGGGAATGGACAAACCGAGAGTCGTCAGCAGGACGGGGTTGCGCCCGGCATCCGAGAGCCAGAGCAGCATCCGGGTCGGCCAGGGCAGTTGCACTCCAAGCTGGTTGAACATGGGGACGAACATGGGCAGCACGACCCAGATGAAGACCGCAATGCAGATCAGCGAGACCACCATCACGACCGCTGGATAGGTGATGGCCGCCAGCACCCTCTGGCGCAGCTTCTGGTTGCGCTCGCACAACTCGGCCAGTTTGGAGAGAATGGCCACCAGCATGCCGGTCGTCTCACCGGCGGCGATCAGTCCGGTGTAGACCTCGGGAAAAACGGTCGGATGCTGTCGCATGGCCGCCGACAGGGTGGAGCCCTGGCTGACTTTGCCGGCAACCTCGGCAATCACTTCGCCCAGACCGCTCTCGGTGTGGCTCTCGGCGTAAAAGTGGAGGGCCTGATGCAGTTGCAGACCGGCGCTCACCATAGCCGAGAACTGCCGGGTGAAGATCACCACGTCTTCGGGCTCCACTCGCGCCGAGCGATCGACCAGGCGGCGAAGTCGCTTCTTCAGGTCGGTCCCAAATCCGTCCGGCCGTCTGGGAGCCAGGGCAGCCGCCCGGCGGGGGGCTCCCAGCGGGGCGGCAGCGGCGGCCACGGGCTTGTAAGTCTGGGGCACGACCGGGACGGTCGGGATGCTCGTCTCGGGTCGAGCTCGCAGAGGATCGTTCTCTCCGTCGCGAGTGGACTCGACCTTTGACCGTGGAGCCCGCTCCAGGGCAAGTCGCGAGGCCTCGTCCTGACGACTGGGCCCGGTCTTGGGCACCTGCATCCGCATGGTCCTGCTCATTGGCATCTCGCGGCGCTCCAGGCGCAGAGGCTTGGTGTCAGGTTCGGCCGGTTTGGCGGCTGCGGCCTGGCTCGGTTCGCTGGCGGCCCGCTCAAGAGCCAGCCGAGGGGCGGCACTCTCTGGCTCGCGACGAGCGTCCCACGGAGGTTGAACAGGCGGCGGCTCCTGGGCAGCCCAGGGAGGCTGAATGGGAGCCTCCGGTGCAGCAGGCTCCTGGGCGGCCCAGGGAGGCTGAATGGGCGGCTCCGGTGCAGCAGGCTCCTCGTAGGCCAGTGGAGGCTGAGGGGGGGGATCCTGGGACGGTGGCTGCGGGCTTAAAGTGGCCCACGGGGGCTGGATGGGTGCCTCCTCGGGTGCTACGGACGGAGGAACTGGAGTCGAATCCTGCCAGGCCTGCGCTTCCATCGTGGCAAAGGGGGCGGGTTCGGGAGCACCCAGAAGCTCCTCTCCGGGAACCCCCAGCCCTGCCGGGTCGAAGCGTGGAGGCGGGGCGCCCTCCTCCACGGGCGCTCCCATTAGCGAACTGGCCACAGGCTTCTCCTCGCGCAGGGCATCTTTGAGCAGCCGTCGAGCGAGGGCAAAGGGGTCGGATTTCTCCTCGCGGGCCGCCTCATCGAGCAACTGCCGGGCCAGATAAGCGGGATCGGTTCTCTCGCCCGACTGCAGCAACTGGCGCGCCAGTTCAGCAGGATCGGTAGCTCCCGACCGCGCCGACTCAATGGGAAGTGCGGGCATGTCCGCGAGGCGTCTGGGCAGGTTTTCAGCGGCAGGGGCTTGCTTCACCACGGGTGCGTCAGCCTCGACTTGAGGCAAGTCCGGATGCTCAGGCACAGCGACCAGTGGCAGGGCGGGGAGCTCGGGCACGGCAACCTCGACCAGCGGCAGGGCGGGAAGCTCGGCTGCCTCGACCGGCGACAGGGCCGGTATCTCAGAGTCCACCACCGGCAGCTCGAGCAGAGGCGGGACTGCCTCCACCAGCGGCAGGGCGGGAAGCTCCGGCCGAGTCAGGGCAGCCTTGACCAGTGGCAAGGCAGGAAGGTCGGACTGAGTCGCGGCAGCCTCGATCACAGTCGGCGCGGTATCCGGACCGAGTAGCGGAGAGGCAGACATCTCAACTACCACAGGCGAAGGATTTGCGGTATCTTGCTGGCTTTGTGGCGCGGAAAGCTCAGGCAGGGCTGCGGCTTCGAGTTCGACCGCCGGCTGCAAAGGCGCCAACACGGGCAGCACGGGGATCTCCAGCTCGGCGGAGGCCTGCGACTCGGCCGAACGGCGGGCAGCCAGCTCACGCTCGCGCTCCTCAACCCCCAATAGCTGGCTGGCCACAGCCAGCCGGTCTTCGCCCTGAGCGCCTTCGTCCTGGCGAACCGAGTCGATCAGCCGCATGGCCAGGTCCAGGGGATTATCCTCGGGGGATCTGGAGATGTCTTCCTCCTGGCGGGCCGCGTAGAGCAACTGCATGGCCAGCTCGAGCGGGCTGAGCTCGGCTCCCGGATCGGGCAATACTGGCAGCGGGCCCAGCTCCACGTCCTCGAACTCTTCGGCTCGGGCCATGTCGATAAGGCGGCGTGCCAGGGCCAGGGGGTCCGCTTCCTGCGAGGGACCGTCCGGGCCCGAGTTGGAGGGCGGGAAGCCGTCCAAGCGCTGCTGCTCTCCAATCTGTACAAATTGAGCTAGAGGGCCTGTTTCACCCTCTTGTTCAGTTTAGCACGTTCTCCTTTAGGAACCCTGCCTCAGAAAGCTCTCGATGGAGCGGCAGGCTCGGAAGGTTAACGCCGCCAGAGTCAGGGTGGGCGGGCAGGCTCCGCTGGTTGGAAAGACGGCTGTGCTTACGATCCATAGATTCGAATGCTCGTGGCAACGAAGCTGGGAATCCACCACCGACCGACCCGGCTCGCTCCCCATGCGGCAGGTGCCGAGGATGTGGGCCGGATCGGTGGACTCCTCGACGTGGTGGACCATGGTGGCCCCCCAGCGATCGAGCAGCCTGGCGTGCACCAGCACCGCCTCATCCATCCCTTCTCGGGTGTAGGCCCCCATGCGGTAATGAATACGTGGCCTGGGAACTCCGTGGGTGTCGACCAGTTCCCCCAGGGTCACCCGGTTGTCTGGCTCGGGCAGCTGCTCACAGTTGGAGACCAGCAACAGCTGGCGACTGGCGTGGTCGCGTAGAGCTTGCTGAAGGGCCTTGCCCCGCAAACCCTCCTCAAGCATTCGCTCCGCCCGCCGGGTGGGTGGCTCGGGCCAGCCATCATTGCCGATAGAGGTTAGAAAGCCAGCTCGTCGGGCCCGAAAGGAACCGTCCCGGAAGGCGGTGATGCCGGAAACCACCTGGGGCGAG
The DNA here is from genome assembly GCA_964637145.1 of uncultured Burkholderiales bacterium. Lineage (GTDB taxonomy): Bacteria > Vulcanimicrobiota > Xenobia > Xenobiales > QWHO01 > QWHO01. Next base: position 24,362 of record CAZWUN010000006.1, on the reverse strand, counting down.
CGAAAGGGGTAGACTGGCTCGGGCGCCAGAGCCCAGCTGATCTGCCCCAGGCTGCCCATCAGGTTGCGCCCTACCTGGCCCGAGCCCCGGGCCAGGCGAGATACCAGCAGGAGACGCGGGGTCTCGATGGCGTGGGCGGCCAGCACGAAGACTCGGGCTCGCACATCCACGCCGGGGGCCGTCCGGGCTCTGTGAACGCGCCCTTCGGCATCGTGTTCCAGGCCTATGACCTGGTGGTGGGTCAGAACCCTGGCACCGGATCGCTCGGCCAGCTCCAGATGCACAGTGGCATCATATTTGGCTCCGTTAGGGCAGATGGGGACACAGGTGGCACTGGCGCAACATTCGGGCCTTCCCTCATAGGGCTGGCTATTGCGTGCCGCCGGTAGCACCTCGATGGGGTAACGCTCCACCTGCGCGAGCTTTCGCTCGAGGTAGGTGGCTGGCAGACCAGGCATTGGGTAGGGGGTCGAGCGGGGCGAACCGCAGTCGCCCTGGCCGGCCACCCCCAGGGCCCGCTCGGCCCGGCCGTAGTCTTCCTCCAATTCGGCGTAGCCAAAGGGCCAGTCCACCCCGACCCCGTAACGCGAGCGCAGCTCGAAATCTGCCGGCAACAAGCGCATGGCCGTGCCAAGCCAATGCCAGGTGGTTCCCCCGAGCAGCCGCAAGTAGGTGCCCGTGAAGAGGTCCGGGCCTGCCTGCAGGTAGTGACGATTGAACTGGCCCGCCACGGCCACCGGCTCGACGGGATAGGGAGCGTCCAGACCCCCGTGGGGCGCTCGGCGAAACCGTTCCACCGCCTGGCGTCGGTTGATGGGGGGGCCGCCCTCGAGCACCAGAACTTTCAGGCCAGTGGAGGCCAGTTGCCAGGCGACCAGCGCTCCGGCAACCCCCGATCCCACCACGGCCACATCAGCCTCAAGCACCGGGAGCATCTTCCCAGCGCGGACGTTGGGGAGGGCAGAAGGTGGGCTCCACGCTCCACTCCAGAATCTTCCATGTAAGGTGGGGGTACCAGGCCCGGTAGAGGCTCAGCTCGTCGCTCACTCCGCTGCGCCAGATAGACTCGGCCACCGGCCAATCGAGCCAGGATTCAGGCACCTCCAGCACCCGGGCAGAGTGGCGCCGAAAGGCCGCCAAGCCGCTCTGGGCCAGCAGGGGAGGGGAGAGAGCCAGGCCCAACAGGCCGCTCAGGAAGTCCCGTCGTCGCACGGCAGCTGCTTCGAGTCGGGAGAGGAGTTTCCCGGCCACTCACAAAGATGCGCCCCGCCGCCGGAGGGGATGTCCCCGGTTGAGCATTCAGCGCGCATGGAGTAGAGATGTATCGCATCGCCGTGATTCCGGGAGATGGAATCGGTCCCGAGGTCGTCGAGCAGGGTCTGAGGGTGCTCGAGAGCGCCTCGCGCCAGTTTGGGTTCGAAGTCAACCTGCACCGCTATCCCTTTGGAGCCGACCACTACCTGGCCACGGGTGAGCTTTTGCCCGACCAGAACCTGCAAGAGATCCGGAATCTGGATGCGGTTTACCTGGGAGCCATCGGTGATCCCAGGGTCGAGCGTGGCGTGCTCGAGCGAGGCATCATCGGGCGTCTGCGCTGGGATTTGGACATGTACGTCAATCTGCGCCCGATTCGCCTTTATTCCGAGCTGGTCTGCCCGCTCAAGGACAAGCAGCCGCGCGACGTGGACATGGTCGTCGTGCGCGAGAATACCGAGGATGCCTATCTCGGAATGGGAGGCTTTTTCAAAAAGGGCACCCCCGATGAGGTGGCCACGTGCGAGTGCATCTACACCCGGCGTGGCACCGAGCGGGTGATCCGCTACGCTTTCGAGCTGGCTCGCACTCGCCCCCGTAAGCACCTGACCCTGGTGGACAAGGCCAACGCCGTGGTCGCTCACGACCTGTGGCGCCGCACCTTCGAAGAGGTGGCCCGCGATTTCCCCGATGTGACCACGGCCACCGCCTACGTGGACGCCTGTGCCATGTGGATGATCAAGAATCCCGAGTGGCTGGACGTGGTGGTGACCACCAACATGTTCGGAGACATCCTCACCGATCTGGGCGCGATGATCCAGGGCGGGCTAGGCCTGGCCGCCTCGGCCAACCTGCACCCCGGCCAGGTCAGCCTCTTCGAGCCGATTCACGGCTCAGCCCCGCGCTACGCCGGACAGGGCAAGGCCAATCCCCTGGCGGCCATCCTGGCCGTGTCCATGATGCTCGACTACCTGGGCGAGAAGAGGGCCGCCCAGAGCATCGAGGGGGCCGTGGAGAAGCTCTTCGGCGAGGGTATCCTGACCGACCTTTCGACCTCCAGCGGCCGCTCGACCGGCGAATACGGCGAGTTGGTGCTGGGCAAGCTGAACGAGACCGCCTCGGTGGGGGGGTAAACTTCCTCCACCGCAGCGACGACAGGACCGGTCGACAATTCACAGGGAGTAAAAGATGGCAATAGCAACCGAAAATCAAGTCAAGACGATTGCCGTGGTAGGCAGCGGCACGATGGGCTCGGGTATCGCGCAGATCGCTGCCTCGGCTGGTTTCAAGGTGATCATGAACGACGTCGAGACGAGTTTTCTCGAGCGCGCCGTGAAAACGATCCAGGGCAGCCTGGAGAAGTTCGTGCAGAAGGGGAAGCTGAGCGAGGAAGACCTGAAGGCCACGCTCGACCGCCTCACCCACAGCGTCGAGCTCGATCGGGTGGCTCAGGCCGATCTGGTGATCGAGGCCGTGACCGAGAGGATCGAGGTTAAGAACGAACTCTTTGCTCGCCTGGACGCCCTCTGCCCCGCTCACACCCTGCTGGCCACGAACACCTCCTCTCTTTCGGTCACCGAGATGGCTCGGGCCACCAATCGGCCCGACCGGGTGGTGGGGATGCATTTTTTCAATCCGCCAGCCTTGATGAAGCTGGTCGAGGTGGTGCGCACTCCGCTGACCTCCGAGGAATCATTCAAGATGGCCTGGGAGGTGGCCCTGAAGCTGGGCAAGTCGCCCGTCGAAGCGCGCGATACCCCGGGCTTCCTCTTCAATCGTCTCATCATTCCCTACCTGAATGAGGCCATGTGGGCGCTATACGAGGGAGTGGGGAGCGTGGAGGATCTGGACGCGGCCATGAAGCTGGGCGGCAATATGCCCATCGGTCCCCTTTCACTGCTCGACCTGATCGGGATCGACGTGCAGTTGCACGCTTGCGAGGGTCTGCTGGCAGAGCTCGGAAATCCCAAGTTCGAGCCCTGCCCCCTGAATCGGGCCATGGTGAGGGCCGGTTACCTGGGACGCAAGACGGGCAAAGGTTTTTATGACTACTCCAGCGACCCCCCCCGCGGGATCGACCTGTCGGTTTTCCGCCGTTGAGCCGAGTTCTAAAGTGCAGGAACTCGCGCCGACAGACTTGTTTGGAGGCGCTCCCGAAGGATAGGCATCCTTCAGCACGTAACGCTCAACACTTTAAGCGAAGGAGTCTATAATCGATGCGTGGCGTGGACATGAAGTACAAGACCCTGATCCTCTGCTACCAGGATCACCTGGCGGTCATGAGCGTCAATCGACCCGACAAGCTCAATGCCCTCAACAACCAGGTGCTCGATGAGATGGAGCAGGCTCTGGACGAGATCGAGGCCAATCCCCAGTGGCGGGTCCTGCTCATTTCGGGCAGTGGGGACAAGGCTTTCGTGGCCGGAGCTGACATCGGAGAGCTGAAAGACCTCAACTCGCGCTCAGGCAAGAAGGCGGCCGAGAAGGGCCAGAAGCTGTTCCGTCGGCTGGAGAAATCTCACTTGTTCACGATCGCCGCCATCAATGGCTATGCTCTGGGTGGTGGGCTCGAACTGGCCCTGGCCTGTGACGTTCGGGTGGCCGCCGAGCACGCCGTGCTCGGCCTGCCCGAGGTTGGACTGGGGATCATCCCCGGCTATGGCGGCACCCAACGCCTGCCGCGCCTGATCGGTCGCGGCCACGCAATGATGATGCTGGCGACGGGTACCAAGATTCAGGCTGCCCAGGCCGTTCAAATCGGGCTTGTCAACCTGGCTGTTCCTCGCGACCAGCTGCTGCAGGTCTGCCAGAACATCGCCACCGAGGTCTCCAAGAACGGACCTCTGGCAGTGGCGGCAGCCAAGCGCGCCCTGGACCAGGGACTCAACACCAGCCTGGATGAAGGGTTGGCCATCGAGGCCAGGGAGTTTGGAAAACTATGCTCCAGCGCCGATCGAACCGAGGGCATGACGGCTTTTCTTGAGAAGCGCGCCCCCGCATTCACCGGACGCTGAGAAGGAGAAACGCAATGGCTCTGTTGGACATCGTGATCGCCGGGGGAGCCCGGACTGCATTCGGCAAGTTTGGAGGCTCCTTCCGCGATCTGTCGGCGGCCGAGTTGGCCCTGGCAGCCAGCCTGGAGGCGCTCAAGCGCAGCCAGGTGCGCGCAGAGGACATCGATCACGTGGTCTTTGGGAACGTGATTCAGTCCAGCGGCGACGCTGCTTATCTGGCCCGTCATGTGGGTTTGCGCGCGGGGGTGCCGATTCCGGTGCCCGCCATGGTGGTCAACCGCCTGTGCGCTTCCGGCTTCCAGGCCATTGTGACAGGTGCCCAGGAGATCCTGTGCGGGGACGCCGAGGAGGTGTTGGTGGGCGGGGTCGAGTCGATGAGCCAGGCTCCCCACGTCGTGCGGGGCGCCCGCTGGGGCATCCCCCTGGGCCAGAGCGGCATGGGAGACGCGCTGTGGGACGCCCTGACCGATACCTATTGCGGCTGCAGCATGTCCAGCACGGCGGAGAACCTGGCCTCCCAGTACGGGATCACCCGCGAGGAGACAGACGAGTTCGCCCTTCGCAGTCAGAAGCTGGCGGCCGATGCTCAGAGCTCGGGTCGCCTGCAGGAAGAGATCGTCGGGGTGGAGGTTCGCGGCAAGAAGGGTAGTGTGACCGTTGACAAGGACGAAGGCATTCGGGGGGACTCCAGCATGGAGGGTCTGGCCAAGCTCAAGCCAGCCTTTCGGGCCGATGGCGTCGTGACTGCCGGGAACGCTTCGGGTATCAATGACGGAGCGGCCGCGCTGGTACTGACCAGCGCTGAGTCAGCTAAGAAGCGTGAAGCCAAACCGCTGGGACGGTTGCTGGGGTGGTCTGTCAAGGGCGTGATTCCGGATTTGATGGGAATTGGCCCGGCACCCGCCGTGCGCGATCTCTTGCAGAAGACGGGCAAGTCGCTGCACGAGATCGACCTGATCGAGGTCAACGAGGCTTTTGCCTGCCAGTACCTGGCAGTGGAGCGCGAGCTCGGGCTGCCCCGCGAGAAGGTCAACGTGAATGGCGGAGCGGTGGCAATCGGCCATCCCCTGGGTGCCTCCGGGGCCCGCCTCACCCTGACGCTTCTGTATGAGCTGCGCCGCCGGGGAGGCAAGCTCGGTATCGCCACCGCTTGCGTGGGCGGTGGGCAGGGGATGGCCCTGCTGGTCGAGTCGATCCAGTAGCTTGCTGAGCGTCTCCCAGGCGCTGGAGCGCATCCTGTCTCAGGTGGCGCAGCTCGAGCCGCGCTCGCACCCTCTGAGCCAGACCCTGGGTCTGGTGCTGGCCCAGGAGGTGGTCACCCGGGAGGCCCATCCCCCGTTTGACAATTCGGCCGTGGATGGCTTCGCCGTGCGATCTTCCGAGGTCGCCGAGGGGACCTGGCTGGAACTCGTGGGCTCGATTCCAGCCGGCTCGGTGCCCGATTTCGAGCTTGGTCCGGGCCAGGCAGCTGCCATCATGACCGGGGCCATGCTTTGCCCCGGGGCCGATGCCTGCGCCATGGTCGAGGACTCCGAGCGGCAAGCCGGAAAGGTTCGTTTCACTCGGAGCGTGCGGCCTGGGGAGAATGTGCGCCGACGGGGCGAGCACCTCCAGCCCGGCCAGGTCGTCTTGCGGCGGGGCCACCGCTTGCGTCCGGCCGACCTGGGGCTGGCCGCTTCCCTGGGCTATCCCGAGCTGGTGTGCGTTCCCCGGGCTCGGGTGGCCATCGTGTCCACTGGAAGCGAGCTGGTGGCGCCGGGTCAGCCTCTGGGACCGGGCCAGATCCGAGACAGCAATTCTTATGCCATCGAAGCGCAGGTGCGAACCTGCGGGGGAGAGCCGGTGCGCCTGGGTCCGGTGCCCGACGATCGGGATGCCCTCGAGCGCACCTTGCGTCAGGCTCTGGAGCAGGCGGAGGTGCTGGTCACCTCGGCCGGGGTTTCGGTGGGGGAGCACGACCATGTTCGCGACCTGATCGCCCAATTGGGCGGAGAGTTGAGCTTCTGGCGGATCAAGATGCGCCCCGGAAAGCCCCTGGCTTTCGGGCTGGCCGGATCGATTCCCATGTTTGGTCTGCCCGGCAATCCGGTGTCCTCCATGGTAACCTTCGAGCTCTTCGTGCGGCCCGCTCTGGAGCTGATGATGGGGCGTCCTCCTCGGGAGGGCCGAAAACAGACTGCGCGTCTGGCTCATGAGGTCACCAAGAAGCTCGGTCTGACCACCTTCCTGCGTTGCCGACTGGAATCGACCCGGGCTGGTTTCCTGGCTACTGCCACGGGCGATCAGGGCTCGCACATCTTGCGCTCGATGGTCGAGGCCGATGCTCTGGCGGTGTTACCCGAGGAGCTCGAGCGGCTGGAGGCGGGTCACGAGGTCGAGGTGCTCCCTCTTCATTCGTAAGCCATCCACCAGTCAGAACGAGTGATCTTGCCGTCCTGGCAGGCAAAATAGAGGAAGTCATGCCAGCCTCGCCAGTGGTAGACCAGATACCTCTCTTCCGGGCCTGGCATCAGCCGGTCGCCCTGGTTGCGGACAGCGTCGGGTGGGCCGAGCAGTTCCTCCGCTTGGGAAGCGGTATGGCCACCATCCCCCAGCAACTCCCCCAGACGGGCCATGACGAAATGCTTGCGTCCCTGCCAGGAGTCCACTTCGGGAATGAAATGGTCTCCTCCCGAGAACCATCCTCGAATCGTGCGAAGTTGGCGGAACTCGCGAGCCAGCGTATCGATTTCGCTCTCGGCGGGAGCGACCCCGGCCAGGCTCAAGGCCAGGGCCAGGAGCAGTAAGGTCAGTCGTCCTTTTTCCACCGCTCGGCCTCGAGGCCTGTGCCTTCGGTAGTGTTCGTGCTCGAACCGACGTGGCTGCCAAAGGTATCCCGGTAGAAGGTGCCGGTGATGTGAGCCTGGACCAGCATTCCGTAAGTGCAAAGGACTCCCCCGAAAAAGAGGCCTAGAATGCCGATGATGGGGAGGTTGCTGAGAATGTTCAGCGGGATTGAGCACACGGTTCCGATGGCCATGTTGATCAGGACCACGACCGCGTAAGGCTGCAGGTTGGAGGTGATCTTCTCGAAGATATTCCCGACCGCAAAGCCGGAGCCGAGCTCGTCGGTGGTGGCATAATTCAGGATGGCCATTGGGAGGATGAAGTAGATCGCCAGTCCTACGAGACCTGCAAGTATGGTTCCCAGAATGAACCAGATGCCGGGGCTGGCGGAACCATCGGCGGCCCGCGTCCCCAGGAGCGAGATGAGCGAGCCACCGATCGTAAATACGGTGATCAGGAACGGAATTGCGTAGTAGCCGATGAAGATGATCAGGGCCATGAGACCGAAGCGAAAGTGGTCGGCCATCAGCTCCCATTCCGGCAACTCGTCTTCCTCGCCCTTGATGACCTTGCGCATGGCCGAGATGCCATACCCGCCCAGAACAACCATCGGGATCGCCAGCAAGAGAATACCGGGGAAGAAACACGCCCCCCCAAGCGCAAGCTTTTTCTTCGCGTCCGGGTCGTTGAGCGGATACCGGAACGAGTTTGCCAGGTCGAGGGCCACGTCCACTCCTCTCGGGAGCCAGAATGCTCCCATTCTTCAAGGGATAGGAACACCGATTTACCGTTTTGTTAGGTTCGGGCTGGCAGGGGTCGATCCTTCTGCGAAGGGAAGCCCCCGGCCGGGTCGAAGCACTTCAAGACCGCATGCTGTGTAGCTGAGAGGCTTACGGTTTCGGCTGAAAATGGTTCAAGAGGAGGTCCGCCATGCCCGGACCGTGGGAATGGGTCTTGATCTTTTTTATCGCGCTCTTGCTGTTGGGGCCGGGAATCTTCATGCGAGCCGGAGGCTCGCTCGGCTCTGGCGTGGGCGCCTTCAAGCGAGCCCTGAAAGAGGGTGAGCAGAAAGCATCGGGCCAGAGCCAGAACGAGCCGCCCGCCTCCTGACCCCCCGGATGGAAGAGCCCCTGGTCGACGAGACCCCTCACGACCGGCCTATGAGCCTGGTCGATCACCTTTCGGAGTTGCGCTCGCGTATCTTCTGGTCGCTGCTTGCCTGGGTGGTGGCCTCCACGATCTGCTATTTTTACACGCCTACCCTGCTCTCTCTGGTGCGTCCCTTGCTTGGCCCCAAGGCCGAACTGATCTTCACCGGGCCTACCGAAGCCTTCTTCGCCTACCTGAAACTGGCGATGGTGGCTGGTCTCTTCATCGCCGCTCCCGTAATCCTCTATAACGTGGCCATGTTCGTTCTGCCCGGATTGACAGTGCGCGAACGCCGCTGGCTGATTTCCATGCTACCGATGTCGATCGTCTTGTTTGTATTGGGGGGGGTCTTTGCCTATTACGTAGTGCTCCCTACCACGATGGGGTTCTTTATGTCTTATGCCACTCCGGATTTGAAAGCCCAGATCCGAATCGACGAGTTCATGGGATTCGTGACCGGGCTTCTGTTGATTTGCGGACTGATGTTCCAACTGCCACTGGTCTTGTTGTTTCTGGCTAATCTGGGGTTGGTCAGCTCGCGCGGTCTCTCGCGTCAACGCCGACTGGCTCTCTTTGTCGCCTTCCTGGTGGCCGCCCTGGCCACGCCCACACCCGACGCCATGACCTGCACGGTGGTCGCCCTGCCCATCTATCTTTTGTTCGAGTTCAGCCTCATCTTGATGAGGCTCACCGGAAAATGATCCGGTTGCGCACCTTCTGGGAGGGGCGTATACTGGGCTCAGAACACAGACATTTCTCGTGCTCGCAGCACGAAGCATAAAAGGAGCCAAGAAACGTGGAGAACCTGGTTTTTGCCTGGGCCCTGGGCCCGATGGAACTTGTCTTGTTGCTGGTGGCTGCGCTGATCATTTTTGGTCCTCGTCGTCTGCCCGAAATTGGCAAGGCCGCTGGCGAGGCCATCCATGGCTTCAAGAACGCCAGTATGGCCCCCCCTCCGCCCCCGGCTCAGGCCGCCAACAGCCCGACACCGGGTCAGCCGCCCGAGGAAGTCACCCGAGTCTAGCCACATCGTGATCTGATTCGCTCAGCGAGCGGGGCGCTCGTCTTCCCGGCTCAAGGGGCCTGTGAGGTGGTAGGCCAGAATGGCCAACTCGTGGGTCATGTCCACGTTGCGCACGACCACGCTGTCGGGATGCCCAAGATTGGACCCGGTGAAGTTCAGCAGCGCTTCGACGCCCGAATCGATGAGCAGTTTGGCCACCGTGCGGGCTCCCGAGGGCGGCACGGCCAGGATGCCCAGCTTCAACCCCAGAGGGCAGGGGAGGTCGGCCACGTCTCGGATGGTCACTCCGTGCAGCCGTTTGCCGATCTTCTCAGGGGCCTGGTCGTAGATTCGAACGATGCGAAAGCCCCAACGCGAGAAGCCAGGGAAGTTGGCCAGAGCTGAGCCCAGGTTTCCGGCCCCCACCAGCACGACGTCGTGGTCCTGATCGAGTTGCATGATGGCTGCGATGCGGTCGAGGAGATCGGCCACCGGATAGCCCAGGCCTTGAATACCAAACTCGCCGAAGTGGGACAGGTCCTTGCGGAATTGAGAGGCCTTCACACCGGCCAGGGACGCTAGCTCTTCACTGGAGACGATCTCCTGGTCGGCTTCCTGGAGCTCGACAAGGCATCGGAAGTAGCTCGGCAGTCTCGCGATGGTGGGTTCAGGTATCTTGTCACGCCTCTCTGACATGGACCAGGGGCCATTCCTCAAGAGGCAGCCTTTACCTCTGCCCGCAGGCGGGCAGCCTCGACAACTTGCCACAGGAGGAGGGCCGTGGTCACCGGGCCCAGGCCTCCCTTCGGGGGCGAGAGGGCGGAAGCCACCAGGTTCACCCCGGCTTGCTCCACGTCTCCCACGACCTGGCCGTCGGCTCCAAAGTTCGTGCCCACGTCCAGGACAACCGCTCCAGGAGTAACCATCGAAGCGGTGACCAGCTCAGGCTTGCCGGCAGCCACGATGAGAATCTCAGCCTGCCGGGTCTCATAGGCCAGATCGCGAGTGCGCGAGTGACACAGGGTCACCGTCGCGTCCTCGGCCAACATGAGCAGTGCCAGGGGCTTTCCGACCACCAGGCTTCGCCCGACGATCACGACACGCTTGCCTGCGATGGGAATCTCGTAGTGATGGAGCAGCTCGACGCAAGCGGCAGCGGTGGCCGGAACAAAGAGCGGGCTGCCGGCGAGCAGACGACCCAGGTTGACCGGGTGCAGACCATCCACGTCCTTCTCGGGGGGGATTCGAAGGTTGGGATGGAGAGAAGAATACTCTTCACTGACCGGAGCCTCCATCAAGATGGCGTGAACCTTCGGGTTCTCCGCCAACTCGCGGAGGTGCTCGATCAACTCTCGTCCAGCCCCTGAAGGGGGCAAAGTGAGGAGCTGGGTCTGAATGCCTAACTGTGCGCAGGCCATCTCCTTGGTTCTGGCATAGAGGGCCGAGGATGGATCGCTGGTTGCGTCGACAATCGCCAGAGTGGGTATGATTTCAATGGCGGCCAGGGCAGCAATTTGCTGTTCGATGTTGCGGTGCAGGCGCTCCACGACCGGTTGCCCTTTGAGAATCCGTGCGGCCATGCAACCCTCTTTCGTTTTGAAATTTTCTTCGCCTTCCTGATCTTTCAAGTTGAGTTGAACGTTCCTCCCGAGAAAGAATGGCCTGGTTGAGGGATTTCTGTCGTTCTCCCAGGGTCGAAAAAATCTTGAAAAAAGTGCCGATCTTAGAAGGAGGAGGAGCTCGATTCAGGGAAATCCTTCAACGCGGTCAAACGGATTTTCGGGTCTTCGGGCGTGCCTGGGGACCCCCAACGCAGTGGAGGTGAAACAGTGCCGCCTAAGAAGGAGACACCTAAGAAGGCCGATACCAAGAAACCGGCAGCCAAGCCCGCCGCTAAGCCAGCGGCGAAGCCGGCAGCCAAGCCCGCAGCCAAGCCCGCAGCGAAACCGGCAGCCAAGCCTGCTGCCAAACCCGCCGCGAAGCCGGCAGCTAAGCCCGCAGCGAAGCCTGCTGCCAAACCCGCAGCGAAGCCGGCTGCGAAGCCTGCCCCGAAAAAGAAGGGCACTCCTGCGAAGGAGATGTAGGAAGGTTTCGGTCTCCGAAATCTGCGGCTGAGGGAGCAGGGTCAGGGACCCGCTCCCTCAGTTGTTTTTCAGGCCTTTGCCGGGGCTGCAACCGCGGCCCGGATCAGCACCAGCGGAGTCATTTCGTCGGCGTTGCCCTGAGGGTTGGGCTTGAGGGCTTCCACGACCTCCTGCTGACGGGATCTGTCGGACAGGTGGAGCACGTCTACCTTGCCGAGGTCATTGGCATCCACGATGGCGCAATCAAGTCCGGTCTCCCGCTTGATCAACTGGACGAGCTCGTCGCCGCGGGCGGGACCGAGAACCACATGCTTGTCAAAGGGGGGGAGAGTCCCGGTGCAGTCGTCGATCACGGCCACGGCGCGACCGGCCACCCGATAGAAGTCCCCATCGCGGCGTCGGAGTTTTCCCAGCAGCCCGGCCGCAAAGGATAGCAACATCCGGGTTGTACCCACCTCCTGAAAGGCCATCTCGAGAGCGTAGACCGACGAGAGGGAAGAGTGCATGCCGAACATCCGGTTGAGTCGACGCGCGAGATAGCGGGGCTTGATGTCCTCGCAGTAGACGATGCGACCCTGCATGATGGCCACGGCGGACTCGGCCACCGCAATCAAATCGCCCGGGCTGGCAACGCCTTCAGCATACTGTTTGACGATCTCGAGCAGGTCGTCGCCAGGCCGCAGAAGTTTCGTTCGAAGCGGCACGACTCGAGTGCTCGGGTCGGAGCTGCTCTTCTTCTTCGGCTCCTGGGCAGGTGCTGGGAGTTCGGGATGCTCATCCACGGTTTTGAAGCGACTCAGATCGAGGAAGAGCTCCTCTCGTCGGTAGATCATCGGCGTTCGACCATAGTATTTGAAGAAGATGTCCAGGCGCAGCTCGGTGAGCGAGCTGAGTACGGTGCGAATGTCGGGCGCGGTCAACCAGAGTTCCACCCAGACCTTGAGTTGCTCTCCGGGGACGATGGTGGAGGCATCCCAGTAGCCGTCGGCCCGCCACTTCAAGGGGTTGATCAGACGACACACAGGCTGCAGCTCGCTGAAGTGCTCGCCGGCTGGCTGGAGGTTGGCGCTGGCGTCGATCAGCAAAGCCTGTTGCGGTCCATTGTTGATGAACGGGAAGGAGAAGCGCAGGCAAGCGTGCGAGTCATCAGCGATGAGCAGGGTGCGGTCATCGAGTTGCTCGGCAGCCAGGCGCAGCCGACAGTCTCCTCGGGTTTGACAAAAGAACTCGAAACCAGCCCAGCCTGCCAGACCTGCTAAACCGATCGCCCATAGCTTCAACATATTGCTGCTCCGGAAGGAAGCCACCCATTGGGGGGCAAAGATCAATACTGTCGAGGGGTTTTCGGGTCGTCTCCCCATATCCTTCTGGAATCGAGCAGGGATGGTTCGTCTTTACGGAAGCTATAACGGGCGTTACTTCATCGCTCAGTTCCCTGGCGAGGTGCGCATCCACCGCGGCAGCGCCTTCCAGTGGACCCGTCCTGTGGCGAATTTGCGCGAGACGCTGGCGGTCGGGAACAATGGAGAGGTATTCTTTCGCACCGAAACCGGGGTTTTCGTACGGCTGCCCTATGATCGAAATGCGCAGCTCACCAAGGTCGAGCTGTTCCGGGCTCGTCCGGAAGAGAATGTGCGGCTCGGAAAGTTGCGCATCAATGCTGACGGGCGTGAGTTTTGCTATGAGAAGATTCAGCCTGAGAAGCGACTCAGCGAGAAGATCTTTCGCCTGCTGGGCAAGAAAGACAGCGATGGCGGGGGAGCCAGCAGCCACTCGTTGAACCTGCTCAACCCTCGCTCGAGCGAGGCTTTGAGTTTCTTTACGGCCACCCTGACCCCGGGCAAAGACGATCGCTTCCTGTGGGAGGTTTCACCCTATTTCATCTACCTGGTTGTGGCCCAGACCGAGAAAAAGGGACTGGTCTTCCAGGTCATCAACATCCCCGATAAGGCCGTCACGGCTGAGTTCGAGATGGGGGTCCAGAACGTGACCCGCATCTTTGTCAACGATCAGGGCACCGTCATGCTTGAAGTCAAGCAAGAGAACGCCGCGACGCTGGTCATCGTGAGCACCAATGGAAAGTTCCTTCTCGAGCCTCCCCCCAACTATCGGGTTCTCCATCTTGGCCCAGATTGGGTGGCCTTTCAGACGATGGTGGACCCGCACATCATCGTGCGCCGTTTCGACAAGTCCCTGGTGGTCACGGCCGACCTGCGCCCACTGGCCAAACTCGGGGTCGAGTATCGTTTCCTGGTGAACGATCGGGGAGATCTCGACCTGGTGACCTTCGCCGAAGACGTCATGACCGTGCACAACACCGATTTTCGCAATCTCGAGACGGATGCCAAGCGATGGGAGTTGCTCGCTCGTCAAGCGGCCGCCCAGGAAGAGGGCAAGGTTGCCCGCAAAGCGATCGAGGAGCATCAGGAGCGAGTCGAGCGAATGGCCCGCGAGGAGAAGCAGCGCGAGATGATGACCGACATTCGCGCCTCGGCACCGGTTGCCAGCCTTCCCCTGGAGTTGGAGCCATCCAGCGAATGGCCGCCTCGTCTCGAGCTTGGCCTCGAGTTGGATGAGCCTGCCCCGCGCGTGGCAGCCCGTGGGCCTGAGCCAGAAAGCATTCCTCTACCCCTGGAGCTGCCCGAGGAAACGCCCGGCCCTCTCAAGCTCCAGCCCCAGACTCCCCCGGCCTCCCTGACTCCGGCCATGTCGTCGGACGACATTGCACGCGAGCTCGAGAAGCTTCAGATGCAATACATCGCCGGCGAAATCGGGCGCGAGGAATACTACCGGCGCAAGAATGAGCTTGAGTCAGCCCGCAAGAGTGTCGCTGCCCGGCCGGCTTCTGCCCCCAAGATGCTCGAGATCGAGCACCTCGAGAAGCCCGACGTTCCCAGGTCGGAGCCTTCGCCGGCGCCACCCACACTCGGCAAGGGTCCACGTCTGGAGCTTGGACGCTCGCTACGCCCCCCTCCCGGGGAAGACTCTCGCTGACAGGTGGCTCTCGAGAGCCCGACCGGTAGCCCGCCCCTGCAGCGGCCCGGGCTGAGGCTCGCTCCCTCGAGCCGTCCGGCGACCTCTGACCCGGGGGCCTGGCTCTGGCTCTTCTCCTGGCTCCTGTTAGCCGGCCTGGGGCCGATCTTGCCCGGTCCTCCGCTGGAAGCCGCCCGCCTGCTCTGGGTGCTGCTCCTCTCCCTGATTCTGCACGACCTGGGCCACGCTCTGGCAGCCGACCGGGCCGGAGACCCTACCGCCCGGTCTCAGGGCCGGCTGCGGCTCAGTCCTCTGGCCCATTTCGACCGCCTGGGCTCCTTCTGGATGCCCTTGCTTTCGACCGTTCTCTCGTCCGCTCAGCTCGTGGTCGGCTGGGCTCGGCCCATTCCGGTACGCTATGACGCACTGCGCGACTCTCGTCAGGACGCTCTCAGAGTCGCCGCCTGCGGTCCACTGGTGAGCCTGGGACTGGCCTATCTCAGTTTGCTCGGCCTGGCCACTCTCACCCTGGTGCTGGACACGCGGTTGGAGTTGAATCCCCCTGGAGGCGTCTGGACAGCCTCCGTGCTGGCCCCCAGCCTGGTTGGCTGGGAAGCCGTGGCTTCCAGCCTGCGCTTTGGACTGGCGGTCAATCTCGTGTTGCTGGTGGTCAACTGCCTGCCCTTTCTGCCCTTTGACGGAGGATGGATCCTGAGGCTGATCACCCCTCGGCCGACCCGGTCGCTGCTCGAGCGTGTGCAGGCAATCTTGCTCCTCCTGGCAGTGGTACTGACCCTGTTGGGGCGGGGCGGCATTCTACTCATGCCGCTGGGCGGTCTCTGGAACCTCAGTCTGAGCGCGCTCGAGGCTCTGCCTTGAAACGCCTCTGCTGCGGCGACTGCGGTGCCTGGTATGGGATCGATCTGGCCTTCTGTCCCGAGTGCGGGACGCTGGGAGAGGGCCAACTACCCGCTCGCTCAGAGGGGGGCCTCTTGCAGAGCTCAGTCTCGGCCTGGGCGCACACCCTGCGCCGCGGGGTCGCCTGGGTCAATCTGGGGCCGCTGGCCTTTCTCAGCGCTGCCGTGGACAGCACCGTCTGCCTGGCCACCCGGCAACCGCCCTGGTCGGTGGCCTGGCTGAGTCCGCGTATCTCCTTCTCCAGGCTCCTTCCGGTGCAAATCTTCGGGCTCGATCTGGCTCGACTGGCTCGAGAGACCGCCTGGCTTGAGCAGGAAGGGTTCTTGCCCGCATCCGACTTTGTCGTGCCCGAGGAAGGTGCCCCCTGTTTCTATCGCCTGCTGGCTCGCCCGGGGGAGTGTACCTGGGCGCTCCTGACCGTGCCCCCACCCTCCTCGCCGGAAGCACAGGATTGGAGCTGGAGTTTCCACAGTCTGCTGACCGGCAACCGCTCCCTGGCCAGTCACCCGGTGGAGCCGATGGGGGAGGTGCCCGGACTCGAGGTGCTGGCCGTGCCCGGATCCGGGCGCGACCGACTGCTGGCCCACCGTCAGGCTCTGCTGGCCCGAGGTCAGGCTCGACCTGTCGCTGACCTCCCTCGAGTGGGCTGGTTCTATCGGCATTATCAGCTTCTAACAGCCGGACGAATCGCCGCGGGAATGTCCCGAGGGAGGTTGGTGCAGGCCCAGGGGGACAGCTATCGCCCTCACTGCCTCCAGCATCCCTGGGCACCAGCCGTGGCCGAGTGCCACTTCTGTCGCTTGCCTCTGTGTGACACTTGCGAGGTCCGGGAGGAGTCGGTGGTGGGATGTGGCCTGTGCGCGACGCTCAAGCTCGAGGGCCCGGTCTCGAGGCCAGCTGGCCCTGCGGTAGCCCGACGGACCGCCGGAGCTTCTCTGGATGCGGTCCTGGCCGGATTGATCTGCTTGCTGGCGGGGAATCTGACCCTGGCCGTGCTGCTTTTCCCCCTTGCCATGTTGCTGGTAACGCTGCTGGGCAGTCCCGGTCGTCGCCTGGTGGGCCTGCGCCTGCAGGGTCAGCCAGACTTCCTTCAACTCTGGCTGCTGGCCTGGAGCTTCTCCGAGCCCCTCAGCGGCTGCGAAGTTCGAGATAGCTGAGCAGCTCGGCCTCCTGGGCGGGGGTGGGCTGGAAGTCGATCTGGCCCGAGTGTCCGCGCGCTCCCTCGTGAGTCCATCGCACCGTTCCCTGCAGGCGCACGGGGCAATCGGGCCGCAGCAGCATGAGCATGGTCAATTCTTCGCCTGCGGTCAGGCAGGTCGCGCTCTTGAAGAGCAGGCAGCGGGTGCTCATCTCCTGGGTGAAGAGTTTGATCTCCCCGCAGGCCGGGCGCGGAACATGAACCTGCAGCATTCGGGTGAGCGAGTACATCCTTTCGGGAGTGGCCGCAGGCGCATCAGCCTTCTTGGGAGCCGATCCGAACCCCAGCCAGGTAGCTGTCCAACGGGCGATGTGGGTCATCAGAGTCATCCTTTCCAGTCGTCTACCGGATAAGACCGGCGGGGTAGGGGAACGTTACTCGGGACAGAACCTGATCCAGGATGCGACTCCTGGCACTGATTCTGCTCCTGGTTCTGGCGTGCTCTCCCGTACCCGCGCCTTCTCTATCGGCAACCTTCACTTATGACGATGGCAAGGGGCAACAGGTTCAACTTCAAGGCCAGGAGGTGAAAGTGACCTCCCCTCACTTTGAAGCCCTCCAGTACAGTCTGCCCTCCGATAACCCCGCCCGGCGCGTGGCCGAGTACGAGACGCGTATCGCGCAGGGGCAGCAGGCCGAGAGCGGTGCGCGCATCGGGGTAGGGCAGCACCAGGTGGCGGCTGATTCCGTCCCCGAGGCCCGGGTCGTGCTCGAGAATTTGATCCCCGTGGCCGATGGGATCGGCCCCGACTCGGCCTGGGTGGGGGGACGACTCGGGCGCCAGAGCGCCGAGACCGGCTTCTGGACCCTGACCGCGGCCGGCACCACCTATGTCTTGAGCGACAACCCGCCCGAGGCGATGAAGGCGGGCGACCAGGTGCTGGTGACCGGTCAGGTGGATACCGACCAGATGAGCGCGGCCAACGCCGGCCCGGTCTACAAAGCCAGCCAGTGGAGGGTCTTCAAACCCTGAATCGCACGCGCCTCGAGTTGCCCGGGGGCAATTACCTGGAGGTGGCCCAGGCCGGCTCAGGGTCCAGCTTGCTCTTTCTCCATGGAGGAGCCGGCTCGATCTCCAACTGGCGCCACCAGATAGCCGCCTTTCAGGCCCACCACCACGTGGTGGCGCTGAATCTGCGTGGCCATGGCGGCTCTCCCTGGCCTGGCCCCTCCCATGTGGACGACTTCTTCAGCGACGTCCTCTACGCCCTGGATACTCTCCCCATGAGCCCGCGGTTGGCCCTCATGGGGCACTCCTTCGGAGGCTACCTGGCCACCCGGTTGGCCGTGACACGACCTGAGCGGGTGGCGGCCCTGGGCCTTTTCAACACCTGCGGTCACCTGCCCAACACGCCAGCCTCCCGGTTCTTGCAGCTCTTTTCGCGGCGCTCGGATCTGCTGCGCTACCTCTGGCCAGGGCGGGTCAACGCTGGTCCCCAGGTCACCTTCGAGCTGATGCACCGCACCTTGAAAGAGTGGCAGGCCTGGCCGCTCTACAGCCAGCTCACCATGCCGGTGCTGGTGGCCCTGGGAGGGTGCGATCTGTTGATCCCGCTCAAGCTGGGGCGGCGCATGGCTGCAGCCATCCCCCGTTGCCGGCTGGAGATCGTGGCCACGGCCGGGCACGTTCTCCCTATCGAGCGACCCGGGTTGGTCAATTCCTGGATCCGGGCCCTGCTGGCTGAGGCCTTCAGACGAGAGCCGGCTTGCGTCCCGCCAGGTTCTCCGGGTTGAGCCCGGTGAGCGCGTCCACTACGAATCGGCCGTCCTTGCGCACCAGCACATCGTCAAACCAGAGCTCGCCGCCCTCTTCTTGCCGCAGAACCAGATCCCAATGGACGTTGGAGCGGTTGTGATTCTGGGTCTCCTCGTAGCACTCGCCCAGAGCCAGATGCAGGCTACCCCGGATCTTCTCGTCAAAGAGAATGTCGCGCATCGGCTTTTCGATGAACGGATTGAAGGCCACCGCAAACTCCCCGAAGTAGCGGGCCCCCTCATCGGAGTTCAAGACCGCCTCCAGAGCCGCATCGTTGGAGCAAGATGACTTGACCACCCGGCCTTTCTCGAAGGTCAGCCGAATGTCGTCGAAGGCCGTGCCTCGGTAGATCGTGCCGGAATTAAAGTGGATGTGCCCTTCCACGGAATCGCGCACGGGGGCGGTAAAACACTCGCCGTCGGGCACGTTGTGAGTGCCGGTGCAGGGAACCACTCCCACGCCCTTGATCGAGAAGCGAAGGTCGGTATCCGGGCCAACGATGCGCACCCTGTCGGTCCTCGCCATCAGCTCCTGGAGCGGTTTGACGGCCTTTTCCATGGCTTCGTAGTCAGCCAGGCAGACCTGGAAGTAGAAATCTTCGAAAGCCTGACTGGACATGCCGGCCAGTTGGGCCATGGAGGCGTTCGGCCAGCGCAGCACCACCCAGCGAGTGTGCTTGACTCGCTGCTCGAGGTGTACCGGCTTCATCCATTCCTTCTCATAGATGCCCATGTGCTCGGAAGGAACGTCGGACATCTCGGTGATGTTGTGGGACCCACGAAGGCCGATGAAAGCCTGCATCTTCTCCATGCGGTTCAGCTCGAGCTGGCCCATCAGCTGCATGCGCTGGCGCACTTGCTCGGCCGTGCCGGCCCTCAGGAGAGCCCGCTGGATGGTGTGGTCCTTCAGCTCCACGATGGGCACCGCGCCCCGCTCGGTGGCCTCCTCGATCAGGGCAGTCAGCATCTCGGGAGGCACGTGGGTGGCCTCGATCAGCACGTTGTCTCCCTTCTCGAGGCGGGTGGAGTGGGAAACGAGCAGTCGGGCGAGCTCACGGTAACGAGGATCGGGCATTTCGGCAGACCTCCAGTGCAGGGTCAGCGGTGTTTATCGAAAGGCCGAGAAGGATCCTGCCTTTGCTCGGTGGCCCGGGTCGAAGGGGCGGCCGAACGAGGGCGAGAACTGCAGGCCATGACTTCCCTGCTGGCTACCTTGCCAGCTCCGCAGCGGCTTCACCAGAAGGCGCGTCGTGAGCGTCCGCCTGGCTATCCCGAGCGCTTCCCGGTGCCGGATGATCGGGTCCCCTGGGGAGTGGCCTTTCCCGATTATCATCCTCCCTTCTTCACCGATCCACGCCTGCTTGCTCAGCCATGGGCCGATCCCGAGTGGAGTCCGTCCCTGGCTCGGTTTGCCAGCCTGGAGGGCGAGCTGGCCCGGGATCAGCAGGGTCGCCCCCTCAACCCCTGGGGGCGCACCGGTCTGGCCGGCCGGGGACGGCTGGGTCGGCACGGGGCTAATTTTTCCGCCGACCCCATCCTGACCCGCGTGCGAGAGGGAGTCCTGGAAACCGTCCTGATCGAACGGCGCGACTGCGGTCAATGGGCCATTCCCGGAGGAATGGTGGATCAGGGGGAGGATTTTCGCGTGGCCGCCAGGCGTGAGTTGCTCGAGGAGACCGGCCTCGACCTGGATTTCGGTTCAGCCGTCTCGGTCGCCCGCGGTTATGTGGACGATCCCCGAAACACCGACCACGCCTGGATGGAGTCGGAAGCCTTCCACCTGCACTTGAGCCAGGGCGGGCTGGAGCCGGTGGGCGGCGACGATGCTCGGGAAGCAGCCTGGGTGCGGGTTGATCGAGGTTTGATGGATCGACTCTACGCCAGCCACTGGGTCAGTCTCGCCCGGGCGATCGAGAATCTGGAACGCCTCATGACGGTGGAGGTCGCTGTCGACGGGGCAGTCTCTCAGAGGTCGTTGCTGTAGGCCCGCATGCGAGCTCGGTAGGTGCTCGGCGGCACTCCCTCCAGGCCTCGAAACATCGTGCTCAGGCGCTCTGGCGAGGCCAGTCCGCAGCGCCGGGCGATGACCGCCAGGGGCCAGTCGGTTTCCACCAGAAGGCGCTTGGCCAGTACAATCTGCTGGGTTCGGATCATCCCCCGCGGGGAACAGCCAAGGTGCTGTTGGAACTGGATCTCGAGCCAGCGCCGCGATACAGAGAGATAATCGGCCAGGTCGCCAACCTTCAAGCCGCAGGACAGGTTCTGGCGAATGTAATCGAGCGCGCTGCTCAACTGTGGGTGGTCAACCGCATTGGTGTCGGAGGACAGGCGAGCGACCACTCCCAGGGGCGGGATCAGGATGCGGGTTGAGTTCGTTGCCCGACCCTCGGCCAACTCGGTCAGCAATTCGGCGGCCTGCCGCCCGATCTGCTCGGCATCTTGAACCACGCTGGAGATCGGGATCGGAGCCAGTTCGTTAAGAAGGGCGTAGTCGCCGACCCCGAGGACGGCACATTGATCGGGCACTCTGATCTTCTGCCGTTCACAAGCCTGCAGCACCCGTCGAGCCAGGATGTCGTTGACGACGAACAGAGCGAAGGGTCTGGCCAGGTGGCTCAGCCAGCGTTCCAGGCGGAGCCTCTCGCGCTGCCAGCGACCCGACCACTCTACTTCGCAATCCAGCGATTCGACTGGACAGCCGGCCTGAGCCAGCCGCTCTGAGAACCCTTGCAGTCTCTCATGCGAGCCAAGAACGCCGGGAGGGCCAGCGAAGGCAAAGGAGCGAAAACCCCGTTCCAGAAAATGCTCGGCCGCCATTCGTCCGATTGCGGCGTTGTCGCTACAGACCGTGGGCAGGTCGTGAGTGGCCACGGCACCCGAGACGTTGACGAGCGGCAAGCGCCAGGTGCGCAGACGTCGCCATTGGCGACGATCGGTCACCGCCGCGATGGCCCCGAAGAAGTTGCTGCGCAGTGCCGAGGCACCCACGTCTCCATATGCCTCGGAGAGCAGCTCCCAGGAATTCTCGCGGGCATAGGCCGCCACACCACGCACGACGCGCCGGTCGAACGAGGTGCGATGCTCCAGGAGAAGGGCGACCCGGCGACGTATGGAGGGCATCCTCGACATTTCTTAAAGGAGGGGGCGACGACGGTGGCGGCGGTCTTTGCCACCGTCGCCGCTTCCCGGTTCGCCAGGCGAAAATCGCCTGCGAAGATGGAGGTAATGTTTGCCTTGAACCAACTGGGCCCAGTTCCTCTCTTTGATTGCGCAGGGAGCATGTGTTTTTGCGCAGAGCGCAAGGGGTGAGGTGAAGAGTGCAAGAAGCCCGGTCGATGAAACCACTGCTGGTAGTGGTCGGGGCGGGAAGCACCGGGCGCTTGCTGGCTGAGCGACTGCAGACTCGCTGGCAGCTGGTGATGATCGACTCCGATCCCCTGGCCCTCGAGCGTCTGGGTGATACCCGAGCGGAACTCGTTCAGGTTTGCGGTGATGCAACCAGCTCGCTCGTCTTGCGTCAGGCCCAGATTGACAGGGCCTACGCGGTTCTGGCCCTGACCGGACGAGACGATGTCAATCTTGAAGTCTGCCGTCTTGCGTCCCAGGTCTTCGGTCTAAAGACCAGGCTTGCCATCGTGCATCAGCCATCCCGCACGGAAGAGTTCGAGCAGGAAGGGGTGGGGGTGCTCAGTCGGGCCCACGCTATGGCTCTGGCGGTGGAGTCGCGCCTGGTCTCGGGCAAGCGCACGGCCAGCGATGTGGGGATCGGCCGGGGGGAAATCTATGACGTCATTGTGCTGGCCACCTCACCCGCGGTGGGTCGGAGCCTGTCCAGTCTGCGACCGGTGTCCTGGCTGGTGGCCGCCATCTATCGCAACGAGCAACTCGTCGTGCCTCACGGCAACACCATCATCGAGCAGGGTGATCGGGTTTTGCTGGTGGGCGATCCAGCTGTTCTGCCCTCCATCGCCGACTATATGCACAGTGGAACCTCTCGATTTCCCCTGCAGTTCGGGTCGCGGGTCGTCTTCCTGCAGATCGGTCCGGGCGACCCGGGTCCAGCCTGGGCTGAATGCCTTTACCTCCTGGAGCAGAGCGGCGCCCTCGGCCTGCGAGTGCTGCTGGCCCCGGGAGCAGATTGGCGCCCCGCTCTGACTGGCCTTGAAGACGCCGAGCTGGTCTCTCTGGAACCTGACTGGGAAGCCAACCTGACCGACATCCTCGACCAGCAAGACTCGGGGGTGCTGGTCATGGCTCCCCCCCCGCTCGACTGGAGGGACCGGGTCGGCTTCGGCAACCGACGTTTTCTTCAGCTTCTGGAACAGACCCGCGAGCCCGTCTTGATCGCTCGCGGCACGTTTCCCCACAACCGGATTCTGCTGGGGGTCTCGGATGCTCGGGCCAGCCAGCGGGCAGCCGAACTGGCCCTGGACCTGACTCGCTCGCTGGGAGCGCGCCTGACCGCCGTCGTGGCCGTTCCCCCGGTGATCGTGGCAGGGGAGGAGGGGAACCGGCTCCTGCGCGAGTCGATGGACAGGATCGTCAGCCTGGGTCCCATCTATGGCCTGGCCGTGAAGGCCACGGAGCTGCCAGGAAACCCGGTGTACAGCGTTCTCGGGGCCGCCCGAGAGCAAAACCTCCTGGTGCTCTCGCATCGCGTCAAGCAGCGTTTCTCGTTCACCCAGCCGGACATCTCCCGCCATCTGTTGCTGCGAGCAACGGTTTCGGTGATGGTGCTCCCTCATGACTGAGCCCGACTCAGCTCTCTTTACACGCTCTCTGGTCCTGATCTCCATGGGGGCCTTCGTCATTCCTCTGGTGTGCCGTCCTTTGCGGGTTCCCGCTGCGGTGGGGGAGATCGCTTTTGGCATCCTGGTCGGTCCTTATGTTCTCAACTGGGTTTCCCTGGGTGGCTTCATCCCGGTGCTGGCCGAGGTGGGGTTCTTTCTGCTGATGTTCCTGGCCGGTCTCGAGCTTGACTTCTCCGAGCTCGAACGCAGTGGTCGAAAAAAACTTGTTCCCGCCACGCTGGCTGTGCTGGCGATGTTCGCGATGGCGGTCGGGGTCACTTTGCTCATGGGCTGGCCTGTCTTTCTCTTCATGGTGGTTGGAGCCATGTCCATCGGCGTCACGCTGGTGCTCTTGAATGAGCTGGGCCTGACCCGCGGCTCGCTGGGCCAGCAAGCTCTCCTGGTGGGCTCGCTGGGCGAGTTCGGTTGCCTCTTGATCGCGACCGGAACCAATGCCTACGCTCGCTCTGGAGGCCTCTCGTCCGGCTTCTTCCTGGCCTT
This sequence comes from uncultured Burkholderiales bacterium, assembly GCA_964637145.1. Classification (GTDB taxonomy): domain Bacteria; phylum Vulcanimicrobiota; class Xenobia; order Xenobiales; family QWHO01; genus QWHO01. The sequence continues at coordinate 897 of CAZWUN010000006.1, read as the reverse complement.
GCTGGCCCTGGCCGCGGTCTTCGGGCTGGCTTACCTCTGGCTGGTGGTGCTGCGCACCCTGGTCTGGTGGCGGGCCGAATCTTTTGCCCGCCTGATGGAGACCCATGATTCTTCGGAGATCGGCGTGCGCGCCGGGCTGGCCCTGATGTTCATCTTCGTAGCGGTGGCCACCATGCTGGACCTGGAGCCCATTCTGGGCGCTTTCCTGGCCGGCGCGCTGTTCAGCTTCTCATTCCGGCACAAGGGCCCTCTGGAGGTCAAATTCACCAGCCTGGGCAACGGTTTTTTCATCCCGGTCTTCTTCATCACGGTGGGCTTGCGATTCAACTTGCCCCTGGCCCTGGAAGGCGAGATGCTGCAGCTGGCTCAGCTCATGTTGGCCCTGTTCCTGGTTCGCCTCTTGCCGATCCTGGTTTTCCGACCCACAGGTCAGAGCTGGCAGACCTCGGTGGCCATTGCTCTCAATCTCTCGGCTCCGCTGACCTTGCTCGTGCTCTTTGCCAATCTGGGTCTTTCCATGGGGGAGATCGACGAGGGGATGCACGCCTCCATCATCATGCTGGCGGTGGTGACCTCGATTCTCTTCCCGTTCCTGTTCAAGGCCTGGATGCGACGCCCCGAGCTCAGCCCACGACCAGATTGAGCAGCTTGCCGGGCACGCTGATCACCTTCTTGACCGACTTGCCCTCCAGGGCTGACTGCACCTTCTCCAGCTCCAGGGCCTTGCGCTGGATCGTGGCCGGGTCGTCGGACGCGGGCACGGTCAGCTTCTCGCGCACTTTGCCGTTGACCTGGACCACGATCTCCAGGGTGTGCTCGACCAGGTAGGCCTCGTCCCAGGTGGGCCAGGAAGCAAGCGTGGGAGCGAAGATGGAGCCCTCCTGGCCCAGGCGATTC